>NZ_JAFGZB010000010.1:0-295930 GCF_017947305.1 Pseudomonas sp. MWU347 | reverse complement strand
GGGCAGGTTCAGGCGCCAGCCGGCATCGACGCTGCTGACCTTGAGTGGCTGGCCGTTGAGATCATGAATGCTGGTAACGCTCGGAGCGCTCAGGCGTGGATCGAACTGCGCCACCAGACGCCCGGCAATGTCGTGCTGTTGGCGAGTCACCAAGGCTTCGGCAGGGTCTTCGGCCAGCACGCGCAGATAGGCAATCTGACGCAGTGGCAAGCTGCGACTGTCGATCACGACGAGCGACGGTGTACGCCGATGCAGGTTGGCGCTCATCAGTGCAGCGTCCATGGTGATGTCGATTCCGGCACAGCGGATTCATCGGTGTCGTTGAAGTCTTCGCTGGCCTGATACCACGGATGATAGGTCTCGCGGGAAAAATAGCCCTTGGCGTTGATCAGCTTGACCAGACGCCCGAGCGGGTCATAGAACAGTTGATCGAAGTAGCCGTACCGCCGCAGGGATTGATCATTGACGTAGCCATGGGTGTCGGCAAAAAACGGCCGGAACTGCCGTACCGCCAGCCCCTTGTTGTTGTACTCGACCCGCGCGCTGACCCGCCAGCGCGGATCGGCGTGTTCCTCGCGCAGCTGCCCGCGATCGACGATCAGCGACCCATCGGCAGCGACCGCACAGGCGATTCCTGGCTCGACCCGTTGCAGGGTTTGCAACGCGCGGCCAAAGCCGTCCACGTAGCTGATGATGATCTGCACCAATGCCGCAATCGGATCATTCGGGTAACGGTCGGCACTCAGCGCCACGCTGTGCACCGGTTTGCGTGCAACCGTGCTGATGAGTTCGCGCAGGGCCTGTTCGGCGGGAGTCGGCGACGTCAATTGCGCCAGCCGCCGTCGCGCGCTGGCGCGAATGTGCAGGCTCGGCAACACATCACCGCTGGCCAGCCATTGCTCAAGCAGCTGCGGCGTTGCGTTGACCGCCGCAGGCAGCTGTCCCATCCAGCTGAACAAATCCTTGCGCAAGGTGCTGGCGGCTTTTTGCACGGCCGCTTGCGGGTCGGCAATGGCCGCGTCCGGGCGTGGATCTGCCGGGCGAAGGTATTCGCTGAGTGGGCGGAAGCCGGCGGCAATGCCATTTTCGGTACCGTGGAAACTGGTCGCCAACGGTTGGCCCGAGGGTTCGTAAAGCGCTTCCTGTATGTTTTCGTTGGCATCGATGATGCACCACGGCGCAAGGGCGCAGTAGTCGTATTCGCAGCGGGTGATGCAGCCATCCGGCAGTTCGACGCTGATGATCAGCAGGTGGTACTCGTCGTACTGCGCCTTGGTCCAGCCGTGGCTCAGGGTTTCGCGGTATTCAAGTACCCGGAAGAAACCCTTGGCATCGGCGTACTTCGCGTAGTTGTAATGCGCGGACCACAGGCTTTCTGCGTCCGCGTTTACTGCCGTGTCTTCGAATAGCAGCGCCATCAGTGTGTAACCGATGTTCGCCAGCTCCTGCAGGATATCGAACGGCGGCGGCAGAATGTCGTAGGCAGCGAGGGCCGTCTTGTCGAAGCTTGCCATTTCCAGCGGCCCTTTCAGTGCTTCGAATTGCGCCGAACCGTCGGGCAGCAGACTGCCGTCCTCTTTGTTGATATAGCGCTGCACGGTTTGCCCGGTCAGTACCCGGAGAGCGTTCCACTCGGGCGAGCGAACATGCTCCTTGAGTAAATCCCATGTCATCTGTTGCGGATTGAGGCCCGACGGCAGATCACCTTTGGGCAGCATCAGGGCATTGCTGCGCTGTTGTGAGGGCAGGCCCAGCCGCCATTGTTGGCAGTCCTTCAGATCAATTGCACGCGCGCGGGTTTCGTTGAGATAAAAAAACCGCTGCGCCATGTCATGCGCGTCCCGCCACCACTGTTGTTCGTCGGGGTCGCTGAACGGCGGAGGATCGCCGGGCAGGCGCCGTCGCGCGTAACTGATGGTCAGGCTGTGAGTGGCGTGGCCGTATTCGCTGCTGGCGAGCAAGACTTCATGGCGGCATAACGGGTCGTCAATGAAACCATCGTACTGATAGCTGATTTTTTCCAGGGTCTGTACCAGCAGCACGCTCGCCGGCTCTCGCAAGTTGGCGGGCCGGACATCACGCACCAGGTAACGAAATTCTTCTACAGCGTAGAGCCGTGCATTGGCTGGCTCGTCAGTGGCGGTCCAGGTTTCGATGCGGGCGACGGCGCCGACCAGCGCGCGAGCGATTTTATAGCGTACGTCTTCGTCGTCTGGCGTGACCGGTTCATCGCATTCATCACTGTCGTGATAGCGGCTGAATACGGTTGGTCGCAAGTCAACGGCACCACTGTCACCGTCGAAGTAGCCATGTCTTGGCCGATCCATCGCCTGCCCGGTCAGGTACCAGGTACAGACGCGCACCGGTGCTGTAAAGCCGAGCTCGTCATCGCCCGTGGCACTTTCGCTGTCGGTCTGTTCCCGGTAACCGAAACCCGGAAACTCACGCTCGATGCTGTCGTAGACGCCTTCGCGATAGAAGCATGATTGCGTCAGGCAATTGCCGGTTATTTCATCCAGCTGGCGTTGCCGGGCGACGACTTGAAGCGCGAACGGTAGATGGCACACCGGCGTTTCGTCGGGATGATCGGTAAGCCATTGCTGTTTTTCATCCAGCCATTCCTGTGCAGAGCTGCGATAGACCACCTGCGTGGCGCAGCCCATATTGTTGTTGGTAGCGGTCAGCAAGTAAGGCTTGGCCGCGACAAAGTCGTAGCGCCAGTGCTCGGGGTTCATGTGCGGTACCGTCAGGATCAGGCTGGCACAACCCAGGCCTTGCAGGTCGGCGAAACTGACCTGGCACAGGCGGTCGTAGCTCACGCCTTCCGGCCACGGCACGAAGACAGGCGTCTGTTCCAGGCCATTGCCCCCACGATTGAGGTAGATCTCGAAGCCTGAAGGTTTCAGGCACAGCAAGGCCGGCGCGCCGGAGCCGTCGATATCGGCGATCCGGATGTGCTCTGCGTTGAATTGGTCATACCGGAAGGGCAGGGCACTGATGACCCGGCCTTCGCCGAATTTGCCATGCCCCAGATTGGGCCAGCATTTGATTTCGTTGTACCGGATCCGGCACAGCTCGCTCATGTCACTGCCGAGCATGTTGCCCAGAAATACGAGTTCTGTGGGGGCGTTGCCGAACAGCGGCAAACTGTCCTCATCGTCTTTGCGAGGCACGTCTTCGGCGCCGGAAAAACCCTGTTCCCGTTGGTTGGCATACAAGCGCACCGCGCGCGGACCGATCATTGCCAGCGAGTTGAGGCCGTTGCCTCCCAGGTCGCCGAGCTGCGAAAGGGTGTGAAAAAACTCCAGCGGCATGCCGGTAAACGCGATGAACGGCGCCCAGCTGCGGTCAGCATTCAACGTGCGATACCCGCTGCTGCCCGGTAAGGCCGCGATCCAGTCCAGCCGCCCGTTACCGGTCAGGTCGAGCAAGAACTGCTGGGCGGCGTCGTGCCTGGCCACCGGGATCTGCTCAAGCTCGGTCCAGGAAGCGTAGGTGATGGCGTCTGACCCCGACGTTGCGCGCAGCGGTTCGCGGTAATACCAGCACTGATCGTAGCGGCAGAGAAATCCCGGTACACCTTCGCCGTACAGATCGACGCACTGGTAAAACTGTCCATCCTCAAGGCCCGGCATGGTGTCTTCGGCGAACATCCGTGACGGGGTTTTATTGATCTCGAAGGGTGAGTAATCAAACTCCACCGGCGGCGTCGTCTCCAGCGCACCGCTGGCATCGAAGGCCTGATAGTGGGCGGCGGTGATCCGGTTGTAAGTCCACGGATCAGCGGGCGACGGGTATTCCAGCAGCAGCCGCCGCACCAGCAGCGGATCCTCACCGGCAGGCCGCGAGAAGTTATGGAACATCAGGATTTGCCGGCACAGCCGCCGCGTGCCCAGTTCGAAACCCTGACCGAAGGTGGAAAACGGATCCCGGCGTTTATCCCAGACTGCCAGGCTGTCGCCACCGTACACCGGGGCCTCTGTCAGTGAACGGGTGCGCTCGCCGTAATCGAACAGCAGATGGAAATGCCAATCCAGTTCGGCCGGATCCTCCACGGTCCAGCTATACAAATGCTGGCTGGCTGTGACGTTGCCATAGAAAATCGCGCGCAAGTAGCGCTGGGCGCGGTAGTCGTGAGTCGGGTCGGGGTCCTGATCATCGGCCAGATAGTCGAAGCAGATGTGCTCGCCCTGCGGGTTCATGCTTTCGCACAGCAGCCAGCTGCCGACGCGCAGTGGATCGTCCGGATCGGCGCGGCGCGAGGCGCTGGTCTTGCCGTATACCTGCAAGGAGCCGTCTGCGCCGTGGATCAGCCAGAAGGGCGGCCCCTCAGGTTTACCGTCTGCAGTGACGGGCTGCCAGCGTTCGCGCAGGGTAAAATCTCTCTCTACCCGGGGCCAGAAGCGCACCACGTGATGAGCGCCGACGGAAATTGCGTTGTAGCTGTCTTCGGGACGCGACTTCGGTGTGCCATCACTGTTCAGTTCGGGATGCCACACTTCACCGTCATCACCGATGATTTCATCGAGATCGCTATACCGCGGCACGCCTTTTTGGGTACGACGGCTGATCTGTCCAATACCCAGGTTCCAGCCGACGCCAAACGGCCCGTTGCCGGCCTGACTGCTGTAGGTCAGCGACAGTTGCGGATCCCAGCCACGTCCGGCGGACAGGGGCAGTGGCAGTTCAAATGAAGCCGCGCCAGTGGCGCCAACCGCCCCCCAGCTTTTGCCGATCGTGGTGATCGAGGCGCTGCTGGCGATGGACGGGGTGATGATGCTCAGCTCTTGATCAGCCATGGTCGGATCCATTTCACACGCGAAGCACGTGCGTGGACAGACGCTACCAACAAGTGGAGATCTCGTAACCTGTCAGATCTGACAGGTGCCAAAGAGCCATTAATGTGCAGGGTGCCCCGCACGGACAGGCGGGCACAAAAAAGGCCGGCCCGTCATATGACGGGCCGGCCTTTTTACAGCTGCGAAACGCTTACTGCACTTCTACCGCCAGGCTTTCGGCGATCTTCTGTTGCCAGATCGCCGGGCCGGTGATGTGTACCGACTCACCGTTGCTGTCCACCGCGACGGTGACCGGCATGTCCTTGACCTCGAACTCGTAGATCGCCTCCATGCCCAGCTCGGCGAAGGCCAGCACCTTGGACTTCTTGATGGCCTGGGCCACCAGGTAAGCGGCGCCGCCCACGGCCATCAGGTACACGGCCTTGTTGTCCTTGATCGCTTCGATCGCGGTCGGGCCACGTTCGGACTTGCCGATCATGCCCAGCAGGCCGGTCTGCTCAAGGATCTGACGGGTGAACTTGTCCATCCGCGTCGCGGTGGTCGGGCCAGCCGGGCCAACCACTTCGTCACCGACCGGATCGACCGGGCCGACGTAGTAGATAAAGCGACCTTTCAGATCCACCGGCAGGGTTTCACCCTTGTTCAGCATCTCGACCATGCGCTTGTGCGCCGCGTCGCGGCCGGTGAGCATCTTGCCGTTGAGCAGGACGGTTTCGCCCGGCTTCCAGCTCTGCACTTCTTCCGGGGTCAGGGTGTCGAGGTTGACGCGACGGGCCGACGGGCCGGCTTCCCAGACGATTTCCGGGTAGGCGTCCAGCGATGGCGCTTCCAGCGAGGCCGGGCCGGAACCGTCGAGCACGAAGTGCGCGTGACGGGTGGCGGCGCAGTTCGGGATCATGCACACCGGCAGGGAGGCGGCGTGGGTCGGGTAGTCCATGATCTTCACGTCGAGCACGGTGGTCAGGCCACCGAGGCCCTGGGCGCCGATGCCCAGTTGGTTGACCTTCTCGAACAGCTCCAGACGGATCTCTTCGATGCGGTTCTGTGGGCCACGGGCTTTCAGTTCGTGGATGTCGATGGATTCCATCAACACTTCCTTGGCCATGACCGCGGCTTTCTCGGCGGTGCCGCCGATGCCGATGCCCAGCATGCCCGGTGGGCACCAGCCAGCGCCCATGGTCGGAACGGTCTTGAGCACCCAGTCAACGATCGAGTCGGACGGGTTGAGCATGGCCATTTTCGACTTGTTCTCGGAACCGCCGCCCTTGGCGGCCACGTCCACTTCCACGGTGTTGCCCGGGACGATGGAGTAGTGGATGACTGCCGGGGTGTTGTCCTTGGTGTTTTTGCGAGCGCCCGCCGGGTCGGCGAGGATCGAGGCACGCAGGACGTTTTCCGGCAGGTTGTAGGCGCGGCGCACGCCTTCGTTGATCATGTCGTCCAGGCTCATGGTCGCGCCATCCCAACGTACGTCCATGCCCACACGCACGAACACGGTGACGATGCCGGTGTCCTGGCAGATCGGCCGGTGGCCGGTGGCGCACATGCGCGAGTTGATCAGGATCTGCGCGATCGAGTCACGGGCCGCTGGCGATTCTTCGCGCAGGTAGGCTTCGTGCATCGCCTGGATGAAATCCACGGGGTGGTAATAGGAAATGAACTGCAGGGCGTCGGCAACGCTCTGAATCAGGTCGTCTTGCTTGATCACGGTCATGAGTCGCGCTCCTCTAAAAGACGGGAACATTCAATAAGGTGCCTGCGGCTTGGGTGCATCGGTCGGTCGCAAGCACCTTTCAAGGCACGCCGGGGCTGCTGGCGCGACGCTAAAAAGGCGCGGCAGTATACCGCGCCTCTTCGGGGCATACACGCGTCGGCAGTCATTCGTTGGTCGCATGGTTGGGCGAATATCGAACATCGGGTTTGCACTTCAATACCCACCCCCTCACCCCAGCCCTCTCCCCCGAGGGGGCGAGGGGGGGGAGGGAGCCGATTTGTGGCGAATTCAAAACCTGAGTTCGGCATGATGTATCAGGTCGGCGTATCTCAAATAAACAATGCGGTCAGTTCCCTCTCCCTCGGGGAGAGGGCTAGGGTGAGGGGCTTTTGAGGCCACACTTTTGACGTCAATTTTCGAGCCCGAAAATCGGTGGTCATTTATCGACCGCCCCTCTAAAGTGGCATCCGGTCTGTAGAGTAGGACACTCGGTCAGCCTCCTATCGCACGGTGAGTCAACGATTGACCCATAACGCCATTCAACGTCTTTTGCTCAAGCGCTTTGCCCTCGCCGCAGCCACCTATGGATTGGCTTTGCTGCTGCTGTGGCTGGCGTTTTTCACCGGGCATTACCCGCAATCATTGAACAGCGTGGCCATCGGCAGCGCGCTGGTGGTGATCTGCCAGGCCACGTTGTTTACGCTGTTCTGGTCCGGGCGCAACCAGCGCTTTGCCGACCCCAGCCTGACCGAAGCGCAAGTGCTGCTCGGGCTCGGCTGGCAGACCTGGCTGATCGCCCATCTGGATGAAGCACGCGGCGCGTTTCTGGTGTTCTACGTGCTGATCCTGCTGTTCGGCCTGTTTCATTTAACCCGGCGCGCGTTCATTCGTTGCGCGCTGCTGGTGTTCTTCAGTTTCTGTGCGATCACCCTCTGGGACGGCTACCACTTCCGTCTGCCGGATCCGGCGCTGGCGGCGTTGCAGGTGTGCATTCTGGCGATGGTGCTGGCGTGGCTGGTGATTTATGCACGCTTCGTCCAGGTTTCACGGCAACGCATGCGCCAGCGCCGGTTTGCCTTGCAGGCGCATCAGGACACCCTGCGCGGGATGATGCGCCAGCTCGAAGATCTGGTGGCCACCGATGAGCTGACCGGGCTGTTCAATCGCCGGCATTTTCTGCGCCTGGCCTCACGGGAACTGGCGGAGATGGAGCCAGGCGTGGTGCATGGTCTGGCGCTGATCGACCTCGATCACTTCAAACGCATCAACGACCTGCACGGCCATGCCGCGGGCGATCAGGTGTTGCAGGCGTTCGCCGGCGTGGCAGGTGCCTGCCTGCGTGACGGCGACGTGCTGGCGCGTTACGGTGGCGAAGAGTTCGTGGTGTTGCTGCCCGACTGCGATGCCGAACGCCTGACGGCCTGTTGTGAACGTCTGCGCATCGCGTTCACCGACGTCGAACTGGTGGGCCTGAATGTGCGCAGCCTGAGCCTGTCGGCAGGCATGACCTTGCTGGAACTGGGCGATGATCTTGACGATGCCTTGCAGCGTGCCGATCAGGCGCTGTACCGGGCCAAGCGCGACGGGCGCAATCGTTGTGCAGCGGCATGGGAGAATGTGGATGCCTGAACTTCGCGTCGGTGATCGGCAATGGCCGGTGGCGGCGGGCAGCAATTTGCTCGACGCGCTGAATCAGCACGGCGTCGCGGTGCCTTACAGCTGCCGCGCCGGCAGTTGCCATGCCTGTCTGGTGCAGTGCGTGAGCGGCTTGCCCGCCGACAGTCGCCCGGATGCCTTGAGCGCCGAACAGCGCCAGCAAGGCTGGCGGCTGGCTTGTCAGTGTCAGGTCACGGAAGATTTGCAGGTACACACCTTCGACCCCGTCACCGACGGGCGCCCGGCGGTGGTCGAGGCGCTGGACTGGCTCAGCGATAACGTCCTGCGTTTGCGCCTGACCCCGCAGCGACCACTGCGCTACAGCGCCGGGCAGCATCTGGTGCTGTGGATCAACCATATCGCCCGGCCGTATTCGCTGGCGAGCCTGCCGCAGGAAGACCGTTTTCTCGAATTTCACCTCGACTGTCGCCAGCCCGGCGAATTCAGCGATGCGGCGCGGCGCCTGCAGATCGGCGACCCGATCCGCCTCGGCGGACTGCGTGGCGGCGCGCTGCATTACGACCCGGACTGGCACTCGCGCCCGCTGTGGCTGCTGGCGGCCGGCACCGGGCTGGGCCCATTGTTCGGCGTGCTGCGCGAAGCCTTGCGCCAGGATCATCAGGGCGCCATCCGCGTCATTCACCTGGCCCATGACGCGCGCGAGCACTATCTGGCCAAACCCCTGGCGGCGCTTGCTGCGCAGCGCGAAAACCTCAGCATCGAGCTGTGGACGGCGGCCGAGTCAGCCGCCGCTTTGGCGCAACTGCGCCTTGTTTCCCGGCAAACCCTGGCCTTAGTCTGCGGCTCGACTGCCAGCGTCGATGCGTTTGCCAAGCGTCTGTACCTGGCCGGACTGCCGCGCAATCAACTGCTGGCCGATGTGTTTCTGTCCCGCAGTTAAGCGCTGAATCTCGTGTGAAGGTGAACTCCTGTGGTGAGGGGATTTATCCCCGATGGGCTGCGTAGCGGCCCCAGGATTTTGTGAGTGCTGCGCACTCAATCGGGGATGAATCCCCTCGCCACAGTAGTTCTGGCTCACCACAGCAATCCAGCCTCACCACAAAAGAACTCTGTCAGCCTTTTTAATGTTGAGTAACGCTGATGACCGAAGCCATCCTGCTGGAACGCGAACGCGGTTTGCTCACCCTGCGCCTCAACCGTCCGGACAAGAAAAACGCCCTGACCCGTGCGATGTACAGTCGCCTTGCCGAGGCCCTGAAGCAGGCCGACAACGATCCTGAAATCAACGCCGTGCTGATCACCGGCGGTGCCGAGTGCTTCACCGCCGGCAACGACATCGCCGACTTCATCCAGCAACCGCCGAGCGACCTCGACAGCCCGGTGTTCCACTTCATGCTCAACCTGCTCGAATGCCGCAAACCGGTGATCGCCGCCGTAGCCGGCGCGGCGGTGGGCATCGGCACCACGTTGTTGCTGCATTGCGATCTGGTTTACGTCGCCCGCGATGCTCGCTTGCGCATGCCGTTCGTCAATCTCGGTTTGTGTCCGGAGTTCGGCTCCAGCCTGATCCTGCCGCGTTTGCTTGGACACGCGAAAGCAGCGGAGCTGTTGCTGCTCGGCGAAGGATTCAGCGGTGAGCAGGCGGCGCAGTGGGGCATTGCCACCGAGGCGCTGGGCAGCGGCGAAGCAGCACTGAGCAAGGCGCGGGAGATGGCGTTGCGTTTCGATGAGCTACCGGCCGAAGCGGTGCGTATCAGCAAGCAATTGATGCGAGCGCCGGATCGCGAATTGATCCGTAAGGTGATCGAGGAGGAGGGCGCACTGTTCACCCAGCGGTTGCGCTCGCCGGAGGCATTGGCGGCGTTGACCGGGTTTATCAAGCGGCACTGAGATTTTCGCTGGCCGGGCTACCCTCATCGCTGGCAAGCCAGCTCCCACAGTTTTTGTGGTGGATGCAAAATCTGTGATCGCCGCGAGCCTTGTGGGAGCTGGCTTGCCAGCGATGAGGGCAGAATAGACGCTGCATCTTTTAGCTCAGAATGCACAAAGCCCCGGCACTCACATGCCGGGGCTTTGATGAGGCAAGACATTAACTCCCGTGCAATAGGACGTTTGCCTAAACTGCTATCAGCGAGGAATGCACTTCAGTTGGGTAAATACCGCAAGATCACCGGATTTCCAGGTTCCTCGTTTTCCGGGACGAGCGGGATGGCGCTCACGAGGATTTTTTCATCATCGGGTTGCAGGGCAACTCTCGCCATATACCTTCCTTTTCCAAAGGATGGCAGCGTCTGTTTGACATAACCCTGTCCATTGCCAAAGCTGGTATCTGGTGTCCCGTTGCTGTTAAAGCGGGCTACGACAAGCTGGTGAGTCATGGGTTTGAAAGTGCCTGCCGACCCCACAACGACCGATCGGCCGTTCTCTTGAAAGGCGCTGGCCTCCCACTGTGTTTCCTTGTCCAGGGACGTCAGCAACGGTTGACCCTGATTGAATTGAATGTTCGGTTGGCCATTTGGTTCGCAACTGATCAACAACGCTTGAATATCTGGAAATGCGCCCGCTGTACCAACCCCGAGAATCCGTCCGTTGTTCTGTCGCACAAGTTGATTGAAATCTGATGCACGCACATCGAACACCACGAAGCCATTTTTCATCCGGCCAAACGATTCATCGGGCTCGCCATTCTTATGAAAGCAGGCAAGCATGGCATGGTGACTTGATGCGGCGAGCGTCAAGCCTCCAACCACATATTTCTCTTGCTTGTCGTCAACCAGCAAGCTCCGCAATAGACTCGTTGGGTTATGGGGGTTTTTGATATAGATATAACCTTTAGCGGAGAATGTTTTGTCCGGTTTTCCCTCGGGCGTCAGGCGTATGATCCATCCGTTGCGATGAAACGTGAGGATCTTGCCATCACTCAAGATCACCATATCCGTCTGACCAGCGGCAGAGTTTTCCAGAAGTTGACTTTGTTCCGTGGAAGGCGAGTCGCGGTCCTTCAATAATTCCAGACAAAACAGGCCATCTTCCCCAAACGTTTTATCCAGTGATCCATCTTCTTCCAGTCGGTAAAAATAGGAAAAGTTGGAAGTGCTCGAAGCATGATCGGCGTGAACAATAACCCTGCCATCAGTTTGCAAAGCAAATGAGGAAAGAGCACCAAGCCCGGGAAGAAGGTATTGGACTAAACCGTTCTCGCCATACTTCGGATCAGGATTGCCCTTTAGATCCAGGCGGCCCATGGTGATGTAGACGGAATCGCCTCTGGCGGAACGCCCGCCGAAATAAATCCAGGAATCAGTTACCATCAGTTTTTGGATATGGATAGTTCCGTAGTCCGGATTTCCGTTGACTATCGTCACAATTCCTTTGTCGCCGAAATCGGTATCGAGCATCCCGCCGTAAGTTTTTTGACTAATCATTTTTTCGACCTCGTGCAATTGCGGAAAAACAGGTCGTCAGTTCATTGCACGATAGAAAAGCGTAAAAACTCTGAAGATTAATGATCGGACGAGTTTCGATTAAAAGCTTCCAGCGTCAGTGGCACAACTGTCAGGTCTGACAGTTGTAGATTCGCCCGACAGGTGTTAACGGTAATAAAAAAGCCCCGGCATTCGCATGCCGGGGCTTTTGGTTTTCAGCGAATCACTCAGACCTGCGGGTCGCCAACGTGCAGGATCTTCATGCCGTTGGTGCCACCGGTGGTGTGGTAGCTGTCGCCCTTGGTCAGGATGACCCAGTCGCCTTTTTCCACAACGCCGCGCTTGACCAGCTCGTCGATCGCTTTCTGGCTGACTTCGTTCGGGGCCAGCGAAGCCGGGTCGAACGGAACGGTGTACACGCCACGGAACATCGCCGCGCGGGCCTGGGCTTCGCGGTGCGGGGTGAACGCGTAGATCGGCACCGAGGAACGGATACGCGACATGATCAGCGGGGTGTAGCCGCTTTCAGTCAGTGCGATGATCGCTTTCACGCCCGGGAAGTGGTTGGCGGTGTACATGGTTGCCAGGGCGATGCTTTCGTCGCAGCGCTCGAATTCCTTGCCGATACGGTGGCTGGACGTCTTGCTGGTCGGGTGCTTTTCAGCGCCGACGCAGATGCGCGCCATCGCCTGCACGGCTTCCAGCGGGTACAGACCGGCAGCGGATTCGGCCGAGAGCATCACGGCGTCGGTGTAGTCGAGCACGGCGTTGGCCACGTCGGACACTTCGGCGCGGGTCGGCATCGGGTTCTGGATCATCGACTCCATCATCTGGGTCGCAACGATCACCGCCTTGTTGTGGCGGCGTGCGTGCAGAATGATCTTCTTCTGAATGCCCACCAGCTCGGCGTCGCCGATTTCCACACCTAGGTCGCCACGGGCAACCATCACTGCGTCAGACGCCTTGATCAGGCCGTCGAGGGTTTCGTCGTCGGCCACGGCTTCGGCGCGTTCGATTTTCGCCACCAGCCAGGCAGTGCCGCCGGCTTCGTCGCGCAGTTGACGGGCGTAGTTCATGTCAGCCGCGTCACGCGGGAAGGACACCGCGAGGTAGTCGACTTCCATTTCGGCGGCGAGCTTGATGTCGGCCTTGTCTTTTTCAGTCAGGGCTGGTGCGGTCAGGCCGCCACCGCGACGGTTGATGCCTTTGTGGTCGGACAGCGGGCCGCCGATGGTCACGACGCAGTGCAGCTCGGTAGCGGTGGCGGTTTCGACGCGCATCACTACGCGGCCGTCGTCGAGCAGCAGCTCGTCGCCCACGCCGCAGTCTTTCACCAGATCCGGGTAGTCGATGCCGACCACTTGCTGGTTGCCTTCGGTCAGCGGATGGCTGGTGGAGAAGGTGAACTTGTCACCGATCTTCAGCTCGATGCGCTTGTTGGCAAATTTGGCGATACGGATTTTCGGGCCTTGCAGGTCACCCAGCAGGGCGACGAAACGGCCGTGCTTGGCCGCCAGGTCACGCACCAGCTTCGCGCGAGCCTTGTGCTCGTCGGGGGTGCCGTGGGAGAAGTTCAGACGGGCAACGTCCAGACCAGCCAGAATCAGCTGTTCGAGAACTTCCGGCGAGTTACTGGCCGGGCCAAGGGTAGCGACGATTTTGGTACGACGGACGGACATGCAAAGACTCCTGAGTTCAAGCGCTAGCAGAGGCTACTATGCTCTTGGGGTGTAGTCATTGTTCGTTTGCACTACTTATTGTTTTCTTTATTGAACGTGGTTTTTTTCAACGACTGTGACCGGCAACCGCTACCGCTGGTCGGTACTGGTATTTCTAACAGGTGGCACGCGGTTTTTCGATCGATATACAGATTGAATCCCGCCAATGGTGGCGGGGCTGCGAGGCTAACGACATGACAGCTGAAAAAGAAACACACCAGGCGCTGGAACCGCCAGTGATTGAAAGCCCAAAAGATGGCGACAAGCCAGGTGTCCGTTTTCGAGTGGAGGGAACAGGAACACCCGGAAATTTCTCGATCGCCTACAGCACCAGGGATCCCTTGAATCCGCTGTTTGGCCAATTGATCAGTAGCAACGGGAGATGGAATACGTTCCTGGATCTGAGCAAATTCGGTTTTTATGTCGTTGAAAGAAGCCCGGACGGCACGGTTTCGCCAAGGTCACCGGTAGTGACCATCCATCTGGAGTCAACCCCATCTGCACCGAAGGGCGATGCCAACTCTCCCGAGGACGCCCCGCACTGATACCACGCTGTCGAGGGCGGCATTGAAGATTTTTCGCGCAAGGTCGATACAGACCTCAAGACAGGAGAACCTCCCCATGCGATTGTTGCCCATTGCCGCCCTTGCCCTCAGCGTCCTCGCCGTCACGGGCTGCACCCGTTGGTCGATGAACCATCATTTGAACAACGCCTACAGCGCCTACGACCGGGGCAATTGCGAGCAGGTGATGCTCGAACTGTCCAAGGTCGAACGCGCCAGCCGGGCCCGTCCGTATGTGTGGCCGGAAGTGTCGATGATGCGCGGCCAGTGCCTGGAACGGCAAAAAATGTACATCGACGCGGCGCAGACCTACCAGTTCATCATCGCCTCGTACCCCAACAGCGAATACGCCTTCCGCGCGCGCGCCCGCCTGGAAACCCTGCAGAGCCTGGGACATTACCCGACTCGCAGCGCAGCGGCAGTACCAAGTCCGCAACGTTTCTGATGCTGGTTGTCATACAAACGCTGGCCGACTGTACAAGCTGAGCTATAGTCCAGTGATCCGGTTCAGAGCCTGATTTTGGGCCGGGGGAACACCTGCGACTGGTAGAGGTTGAGGTGATGGCGTATTGGCGACCGTCACACCGGAAGCGGGGAGAGCGCGTCTGCAGGGCAGGCACGTTCCGAAGCAAAGGTGCGGCTCTGTGATGGAGCCTTGCATGGCGTACTGCGCATGTTTACCGATCGTCGAATTGAACGGCACCAGTTGCCGTACTTCCTGCGGGTGTACAACAGCGTCACCGACAAACCCATCGGTTTTCTGGGCAACGTGTCTGAGGACGGGCTGATGCTTATCAGCCAGTTGCCGATGATGATTGGCGTCGATTTCAGTCTGCGTCTCAAACTGCCATTCAGCGACGGCTGCCAGCAGGTCATCGACCTCACGGCGTGCTGCCTGTGGTGCCACGAAGACGCGACGCCCCTGCATTACGACGCCGGGTTCAGCCTGCAGCGTCCGCCCCCGGAATATGCGCAACTGGTCGAGGCGCTGCGTCAGTACTTCAGCTTCCAGCCATTGCCGGCCTCGGCCTGACTTCGGCGACGCTCGCCTAATTGCTATTGCGGGCAAGCCCGCTCCCACAGTGTCCGGGGTTGATCAAAGCATTTGTGCACACCACAAATCACTGTGGGAGCGGGCTTGCCCGCGAAGGCATCAGCCCGGACAACGCTTCTCCAAAGGCTAACCCACAGCAATCGCCCGCTCACTGTCCAGCGTCTTCTCCGCCAGCAATAACCCCATCTCGCTCAACTGATAAATCGCCATCGCCAGATGCCGTGGTTTGTCTTCCAGGCTGTCCGCCAGATCCAGCAACAGAATGCTCACCGACGAAAAGGTTTCGTAGGTCTGGATGGCGATCGCTTCGGGGTTGATGTCAGGCGCGACCCGGAACATCTGCATGCCACGATCCACTGAATTGCGCGAGGGCGGTTCGGGTTTGAGGTAGTGGTCGAGGGCGCGCTCGGCGGCTTCGTGGAGCTTTCGTGAATCGGCGGATTCGTAGGGCGAGGTATCGGCAGGATTTGTTTCGGGCGGATTAGGGGTTGCTTTGAACATGATCGTATTGCCTCTAAGTAGGGCCACGACCGATTCGCGACTAAACGAATTAGGGTGGCGGCTGCAAGCAGGTTAGTCGACCGGGAGGCATACGAAATACCGGCGCGCCCGAGGGCGCCCTGCGAACAGCCACCATCGAGTGCGGGGATAGGGAATACCCGACTTGATGACGCTTGTGCACATTCGTATACCCCCCGGGCGACTAAACCCGACCACTGATTGGCAGCGGCACGGACCACGTTACGGGGCATCGGCAAAGCGCACAAGCCGGCGGATTCTGGCGGATCTGTAGGCAAAGGCGCAAGGCGTTGTAGTTTGCTGCGCGTGTCGAAGTAGGGCGTGGAAAGACTTAGCTGTTCTAGTAATCAAGCAAAGTTTTTTTAGATGAATTGGATCTTTTGGACTGTCAGTTCTGACAGTGGTCGCGTGCAATGAGCACACGTATGTTGATCCCACAACGTGAGCGACCCATTGCCCGGAGCATTGCCGACATGAACGAAACCGTCGAGGACGACGAGAAAGGACGAGCCTGGCTTGATACCGAAAAGGTTCAGACCACTGTCGCTCAGGTCACGAAACTGGCAGACGGATCACTCAAGGAACTGGGCGACGGAGCGCAGTTTTCCGAGGTGTTCTGGGCGGATGCGGTCGAAACATCGCTTTACCAGACTCACCCCCGCGTGCCGCAGCTGCAAACTCAAATGGTGTGCCGGTACAAGTTCGAATCAGGCCGCATCTATGTGAAGACCTTGCGTTACAAGATGACCACGCGCTCCGGGAACTGGAATCGCGCCAATATAGATGTGGGTCTTCAAGCTCGTAACTGGGTTCGGAAGGACTCCCCTGACTCCATGCTTCAGGACACCCAATGGCACGATTACGAAATTTTTCTCGACTCCCCGCTCGGTCCTCCTGATTTTGGCGTGTCGCTGGCAATCCGGGTTAACTACGACGGATCCAACAACGATGTTGAACCCCACGAAGGGTGGGGCCTTGATATTTATCCAGCACAGAAACCGATTATCGAGGTTCCCACTTCCGGAACCTCGATCGATGTCGAGAAGCCGTTCACTGTATCCGGTAGAAACGGGCTTGTCCCCGGCACAATTCATTTGAGGTGGCAGTTTAACAATGCTGAAATTCCAGTGGGTACTGCTCCTGTCCAGAACAACGGGGGGTGGAATACCTCCATCGTGTTGCCGCCCGGCGTTTTGGATTTCTACGCCGTACAAATCATTGGCAACCAGAACTCCGGTAAGTCCAATACCGTTACCCTCAAAAGGTACGTGGCACCACGTATCGACTCTCCGGCAAACACTGCGGTACTCAAGTCGGCCAGTGGATTGCTGATCAAAGGCCGAGGCACGCCAGGCAATGTCATCGATGTGATGACCCCGGGGGGCGCCGTGTTACACGCCACGACAACCGTCAAGCCTGACGAAACGTGGGAAGCATCATTCAACCATTCCAACTACCCTGACGGCGGTCGCGTCGATATCACGGCTGGCCACAGAGACATGAATGATTGGACCGCTGCGCAATTCTTCACCTTGCTTCTGCAGCCGACAATCACGACGCCATCCGAATCAGCGGTGACCGATCCGAGAGGTCCGATAGAAGGGGGGAGAGCTGTTCCAGGTGCGACCGTCGAAGTCCTCAAGGATTTCGAACATTCATTCAAGGTCGGCCAGGGCATTGCTGATGCCAACGGAGGATGGAGGGTTACAACGTTCACCCGCGACATGCCGCCGGGCCGCTTTACGGTTGTGGCGCGCCAAACGGTACCTGGCGGCACTTCGGAAGTGAGTGTGGCCCGTTCGTTCAAAGTCCGCCCCCCAACACCGAGCACAGTCAACTTCACCTACCCGTCCCTCACCTCCATCGAGTTTTCCGGCGCAGGCTTTACCGGCGCCACGGTCGAGATCACGATTGTCCGAGGTCCGACAGGAGCTACGCCGCCACCTGCCGTTGTCGTGACCGCAGGCAGTTGGAGAACGACTTCACAGTACTGGCCCATCGGCGACTACGATCTGAAGATCGTGCAGAAGGTTGACGACAATGCTGGTGGCTGGATTCCCTCGCATGAACACCATTTCAAGGCCTCATCAAAGCTTCCACCGCCCTCTGCAGTGAGATACACCAACGACCTCTACACTCCGACATTCATCGGCGAAGGTATTGCAGGGGCATCTGTCGAGGTCACCGACAAGGCGACCGGCGCTGCGCTCGCTCCATCGACGCAGGTCACGAATCAGGGCTGGTTGACCCGTGCCTTCGAGGCGTGGGCACCGGGTTCGACCCGCACCGTGCGTGTGGTGCAGAGGCTCGGTGCGGCGGTGTCGGACGCTGTTGAGCTGGTCATCAATATCGAACGTTTCCCACCGCCGACCGAGCTGGCTTTTACCGTTGTCGACTACAAGCCGCGTATCACTGGCAGAGGGATAGCCGGCGCCACAGTGCAAGTGACGGACAAGCAGAGCGGCGCCGCCATTGCACCACCCGCGCCCGTGACGGGCCTGGGCTGGACGGCAGAGGCATCGACACCCTGGCAGCCGAATACCAGCAGAATCGTCCTGGTGGTGCAGTCCAGAGACGCTTTCGCCTCCGATCCGGTGGAAATAACCATCTCTGTGCCGCTGCTGGCACCCATCATCACTGCCGTCGAAGACGATGGACTCTCGCCGAAAATCTCCGGCACCTGCTGGCCCGGCGCGACACTGAGCCTGAAGTACAGCGACAGTGCGACCGAGCACAAACCTGATGGAAGCAGTGGCACATGGACCTTCAAGCGCGACGCCGGGTTTGCTCCGGACGAGCAGCACACCGTGACGGTGATCCAGACCGTCGCCGGGCACCCGTCGCCGCCAGCCTCGCAAACGTTCTCGGTCAGCCCTGAGAAACCGGATATCACCGCGCCGGATGAAAACGCAGACACCCACTACGACATGAACGTGCACGGCATCAACGGCTATAACGGTGCCACATTGCAACTGCGGGACGCGCAATTCGGGCGGAATCTGGGTGAGCCGAAACGGCTGACCGCTCATGGCGACTGGTTCATCGAGCTGAAAAAACTCGAGTTCCGCAAATACCAGATCGATGCCGTGCAAACCATCGCCGGCAGACCCTCTCTGCCCAGCGCTGTGCGCAGTTTTTTTGTCGTGCTGGTGCCGCCGGTCATCACGGTGCCGCAGGAGCATCAATCGCTGGCGCGCACCTCGACGCTTCGTGGCACCGGCGAACCCCTTGGCCACGTGACGATCTGGCGTGAAAGTCCGAGCGAAATCCTGCTCGATAAAATCTCGATAGGCGCCAAGGGCGATTGGTTTGCCGACGTAACGTTGCCGGTCGGCAACTACAAGGTAAAGGCCCGGCAATTCTTCGACGATCATGAGTCGAAGGAAAGCCTTGCGCGCAGTTTCAAGGTGGTGCCCGCCGCGCCGGTTATCGAAAGCCCCGGGCGAGGTGTGCACGTCGGTCGTCGGGTTGTTGTGTCCGGCTTCGGCTACCCCGGTGACACAGTGCTGGTGACGCTGACGGGCAGCAAGGGTTCGGTACGCGTAAGCGCTCCGGTGCTCGAGGATCGTACCTGGTCGCTGACGCTTGAAACGGAGCAGTCCGACGGCACTGCGCAACTGGTGGCGGTGTCGTCGTGTGATGGCTTCGAGTCTGCCCCCTCGGCTGCACATCCAGTGGAGCTCGGCACTTACCTGCCCGCTATCGATGAGCCGACGCCGGGAAGCTGGAAAGAAAATCCGCTTCGCTTCCTCGGTAAAGGCCGCACGGGCGTGGGGCGCGTGGTGACCTGGTACGACCCTGATCAAGTCTTGAGCGAAGACATTGCCGTCACCGATCAAGGCTGGCGCGGCGAGGCATCGCACGCCTTGCGTCCAGGCGGCCACTGGTGCCGATTCCAACAGACCATCACCGACGCTGCGGATGGCTCGACCAAGTCCGACTGGGTCGAAAGCAAGCGTTTCGAGGTGATTTCGATTCCACCGGGAGCAAGACCATGACCGAGCCTGTGATCCGTCCAGTGCAGCAGTTGCTGAGACAAGTGTTCAGCGATGAACAGCGCGAAACCTATACCGATTTTTGCAATTACCTCGAAAATGGCGGTTCGATTTTTCCGTTGGTTGAGCAAGGCGTTCGGGGACTGGTCAGCCACTACCGGATGAATCCCGACGACGCGCGGGCCTTTTTACGCAGGGCCAACAGTCTGGCGGTGTTTGTCCGGCGCCAGTTCATCGAACATTCGTTGCGCGGTTCGCAGGCCCGGGTCACGCGCCCCGACAGCGGTCTGTTGTCGATGGTCGCGGGGCCGAGCTACGAGAGTTTGTTCTCGACCCATTTCGATGGGTTGTGCCCACCGCAGGCCCTGGAGTCAATCGCATCTCCGGTGGCTTACCTGATCGAGTTGTTGCGCTGGATCGAGGAGAAAATCCACGCCATTGGCGGCGAGGAAAAACTCGATTTGCATGAGCGCCGTCGGGATCTGAAAAAGCTGCTGGTCGACTTCAATGCCGTGCATCAGGCAGTGTCGGCGCTGGACATCATCGTCCCGGTGCTCGAAACGTTTATCGAGGAAAACGATAGCGCTCCGGATCTCGAAGAGGCACTGATACAGACCCGTTATCCCAACGGTCTGCCGTACTACCAGCATTGGGTCACGCTTGATTTTGTCGCCCGTGAACATGGCTTGTCGGTGGGTAATATCGCCCACATGGTGGATCTGGCCTATCCCTATTTCCTGCAGCCTGAGGCATGGGACAACGATGCCGGGCGCGCCTTTACCCATGCGTCGCGGCTGGGGCCTTATCAGCGTGAATTGCTGACAGAGGCTCCGATAAAAACTGGCGATACCGACGCAAGGGACGAATATTACCAATGCAACTTTGGAGCACCTGGGACCGATTGGCTAAATCTCAATCAGGTGAAATTCTTTGGCGAGCGGACGGGGCTGGACACCCGGGATATCGAGGCGTTGCTGTCGATTCGCGAATTCGCCCCGACGCGTTCGGCCAATGTAACCGTGTATGACAGCGTGCAACCGGGTGCTGACGAGAGCCAGCGATCCGGCTCGGTCTATCTAAACGCCGCGACCATTCCGGCGCTCGACATTGATTACAGGGAAGACAGCGAAGCCTTTCTGCATCGTTTGACACAAGACCCGACCATCATTGACCGCTACGAACGAATGAATCGCAAGTTGCGCCTGGATCGATGGCTGGAGCTGCCCAGCGAGCAGGTGGATGCGTTGTTGACGGCGGCGATCAGGGCAGAGGCCCGTCATGCGACACCGGCAAATCCGTGGTGGATTTCTACCCATCAGGTGCATGCGCTGGGCCTGTTTCAGTCGCTGCGTGAACGCTATGGCTGTTCGGCAGAGGATTTCGCGGCATTTATCGATGAAATCTCGATTTACGGGCGTGCCAATGCCCTGTCACTGTTCGATCGCACCTTCAACGGCCAGGGCAATTATCGCCAGCCCCTGGTGCTGGACGGCGCAACGTTTGCGACGCTGCCGGCGCAGGGTGTCGCGGAGCTGACAATCAGCCAGTTGTGCAGCGGATTGGGCATCGATCTGCAGACTTATGCCTACCTGGCAGTAGCGATCGAACGGGCGCACGGGTTCAGCGGCACGCTGAGGCGCACCACGGCAGTCATATCGAGTTTCTACCGGTTGGTGAAGTTGCCACGGTTGCTGGGGATCACCCCGGTCGAAGGCGTGCTGATGCTGACGCTGTTGGGCGGCGAGAGCTGGGTCGACGGGCTGGCAGGTTTGCCGCGGGTGCACGCACGGCTCAATAGCGAAACCACACCGGACGTGCTCAATCTGATGTATGCCCTGCACTCCTGCGTGTCGTGGTGCAAGGATCGCGAACTCCCCGTGCTGTGGATGCTGCAGCAAGTGGCACCGCTGCAGGCCCTGGCGGTTGCCACACAGGCTGAGCAGCAGTTGTTCGAGCAGATCCGCAACCTGCTGCCTGCCGCGCTGTTCAACAATGCCGGGCTGTCGATGGCTGGCGTTCCCTCGCTGGAGGGGCTGGACTGGCTGCGGTTGTTGACCGAACTGGTCGACCCGACAGGTCTGGTCATCGACCTGCAATTACCCGAGACCGACTACCTGAGCCTTGCCCGGCTAAAGTTCGACCAGGCAATCAGGGAGGGGCTGGGCGAAAACGACGCCAGTGTGCGGGGCATTCTCGTCGAGCGAATGCTCGGCGTGCTGTTGAAGGCGCGGGAGGCGCAGGTCTCGGTCGCCCGGGAGTGTCTGGCGGTGTACACCGGCCTTGATACCGAACGCGGGTTGCTGATGCTGACCTGGGCGCAGTCCACGGTTTATCAGTTGTTGTCGCAGGTCAGCGCGCGTGCCGATGCAACTGAGGCACTCAGTCCCGCTGCACGCACCGCAGAGCAACCCGACCCGCTGCTGAGCTTGCTGGCGGATGTGCGACGTCGCAGTGCTGTGGCGAGCAAGCTGGAACTGTCTGCGGTGTTGCTCGAAGACTTTCTGCAATACGGCCACGAGGCCTGGATGGCTCAGGACGATCGGCACCTGCTGTCGATCCGTACCCTGTATTACCTGACCGCGCTGGGACGGGCCTTCGAGTTGAGCGAGCAACCGGCCGGCAAACTGCTCGACTACCTGCGTCAGGTCAACGCATTGCCCACGCCCCTGACAGGCCATGCGCTGCGGCTGGCACAGGAAGCGGCAGCGTTGCGGCTGGCGGCGTTTTTCGACTGGAGCGTGCAAGAAGTGCGTGAGTGCGTCAGTCGCATCGACCCTGCGCTGAAGATCCTCAAGACTTTGCCCCAGCTCGATTTGCTGATGCGCATCCGCGTGTTGGCCCGGCACAGCGGCATGGACGCCCTGACGATTTTTCTCGTGGGAAATCTGCCGGAGGACGTAGACAAGGACGCTTATCGAATTGCCGCAGAGCGCGCGCTGCTGAGCCTTTCAGATAACCGCGAGTCGGTGGTTGCCTTTGCCGATGAGGTGGCGCAACCACTGGTCACCATGACCTGTGTTGTGGACAAGACCGAGGTGGTGGCCGGTAAACCCGGCGAGAAAGTCCTGTTGACCGTGACGTTGACGGACGCCGATGACAAGCCACTGAGTGGCGTCAATGTGTACTGGCAAGTGAGCCTCGGCACGATTGTGGCCAAGCCCACTGAAGTCAATGGAACGGTGACGGTCGAGTATCTGCCGGGCGAGGTCATGGGGCAGGAAACGCCACTGTTCTGGCTTGACCTGATCGACGCGCAACAGGCTCCGACTATCAATATCTCCGATGACGCCGTGACGCTGTCCTTCCCCGCACCATTAACTGCCCAGGTGCCGCAGCAGCCGATTCCGGCGGGGCAGGAAGTCGAGCTGTACGCCACGCTGCGCGACGCCTATCAAAACCCCGGGCGCAACCGTCTGGTGCGCTGGTCCGCCGAACCTGCGAGCGGCAGTAGCGGCTCGGTGGTGATTCGCCCCGGGCAGAATTACGCCGACTTCGAGGGTGTTACACGGGTTTACGTGTCGAGTTCCTCCGGCGGCAAGTTCATTTTCAGCGCGCATTGCGATGCCAGCGAAAGAGAAACAGTTTTTGACCCTATCACCTTCACCGAAGCACTGACTCACCAATGACCGTGTTGGTTGACGCAGCGTTCACCTCAGGATGCAGGACAAGACCATGACTCAACGCAATCTGGCTCCATTGTTGGAAAAACGCCGCGCAGCACTGGTCGATTACTGCATCGGTCAGGCTGCCAGGACCCGCTACGCCTTCGTGAAAACGCCGCAGGATCTGTTCGAGCTGTTGCGCATGGACCCGCTGGACAACTATCCGGTGCAAAGTTCGTGGGTCGCCGAGGCGACCAGTTGTGCGCAGCAATTCATTCATGCGGCGTATCGCAAGCTTGAGCCGGGCTATAAAAACAAGGCTTTTCCGGCGCAGGACCTGAAACTCTGGGAGCTGTACAGCAATTACCCCGACTGGGCGGCGCTGGCGTTGATCGCGGTCTATCCGGAAAACTTCATCAACCCCTTCGTGCGGCAGCGCAAGACCCGCCTGTTCAAGGCACTGGAAAATGATTTGAATCAGGCGCGGCTGACCGGCGATTCGGTGCAGCGTGCCGCGCAGCAATACCTCAAGGCATTCGAGCAGACCTGCAACCTGGATGTCATCAGCGCCTGTCTGGATGGCGACTTGGCAAGCGATGCCACTTACTATTTCGTCGGCCGGCAGCGGGTGCAGCCGTTTCAGTATTTCTGGCGCAAGGCCGACATCGAGCTCACCGCTTCCGGCAATCCGGTCAACCCGGCGGCATGGAGTGAATGGCAACCTGTCGACATTCCGGTGGGAAACAGGGTTCTGGATATGCGGCCGCTGTTTTGGGGCGGGCGCTTGTGTCTGGTGTGGGCTGAGTGGCGCGATCCGGTGGGTATCAAGGGGAGCGAGGGCTATTTGGCCCCCAGACTGGATATCAACCTGGCGTTCATGAGCCAGAACGCAGAATGGTCGGCACCGCTGAGCTTGTATAGCGCTGATCAGGACACCAACAACAGCGACAGGAGCCTTGATTCCCGGCTGATTGCAACAACGTTTTCCGATGCAATTCACCCCAAGGGTCGCCTGGCCGTATTGCTTATCAGCCCGGCGGGTCTGAGGGTGAGCACCACCCGTGATGTGTTCTTTCGTCCGTTGCCTGAAGACGACGGCAGCTGGCTTGTATATCTGGCCAGTCATCGCTTCACCGATGTCCTGACCTTGCAGCATGCACTGACGCCGAAAAATCAGCCGGTGGTCGAGATCAAGAGTGAGACCTCGGGGGATCTGACGGCTTATTACGGGCTGCAGGCGGTGTTTTCGGAGGTAGGAACAGACGACTTTCTGTGGGTTAGAGGCCTGTGCCGGGCGCGGTCTCCGGTTGGAGGCGCGGAGATCGATTTTACCTTGAAGCTGAACAATCCGGCCGGGGATGACCCGACAGAAACCAAAGGCCAGCAGCCCGTCGCGGGTGGTTGGGCTACTGAGTGGATGAAACTGCAACGCGCGAAAGGCGGATTTACCGGTCTGCCCGAATTTACCTTGAGCGGCACAGGCCAAGGCAGCAAGACCTTTACAGTCTTACTCACCAAGATCACCCGTTTCGTACCGCCGACTCTGGAAAAGAACGCGTTGGATGCGGCGCAGTTCATCGGTTTCAGGCAGCCCGGAATGTTGCAGCGCGCGCGCTTGAACTCGCTGTTCGGCCCGGAGCTGGTGCAACTGAGCAATATTTCCGTGGATGCCGTACTCGACTGGGAGACCCAGTTCCTGACGGAGCCGCCTCCAGCCTCGGGGCCGATCGCCGAGCCGAACGGGGCGTTCGACGGGGCCAACGGTCTGTATTTCTGGGAGCTGTTTTTTCATCTGCCGCATCTGGTGGCGGCCCGTCTGCGGGCCGAGGATCGCTACCTGGAAGCGCAAAGCTGGTCCCATTACGTGTTCGATCCGCAAGATTCGCGAGACCCGGAAAAACCAGGGAATGCGCCACCGAGGCCTGAATACTGGCGTTGCCGGCCTTTGGCCGCTGTGGGGAATGTGGGCGTCGAAGCCTTGCTGCCGACCGATCCGGACGCGATTGCCTATGCCGCACCCCAGCACTACCAGATTCTGGTGTTCACCGAGTATGTGAAGAACCTTGTGGCGTGGGGCGACTGGTACTACCGCCAGCTCACTCGGGATGCCTTGGTGGCGGCGAAACTGTGTTACGTGCAGGCGCAGTTTCTGATGGGCAAGCCGCCTTCCGCCCGGGCAGTAACCCGTTGGCAAGCGCAGACGGTAGAGGCCTTGCTGAACCAGAGCACGAGCCGCCCGGCGCTTGAGCAGTTCGAGCAGGAGCTGCAGTTTTCCCTGGCTGACATTCCTCCAGCCGCCGAAGCGTCACCGTTGATGGGCCTGCTGGCGAACGAGTCGTTCAAACTGCCGATCAATGAGCAGTTGCTTGAGCTGTTCGACTTGCCGGGGCAGCGCCTGAGCAACTTGCGCAACAACCTGACCCTGGACGGCAAGCCACTGGACGTTCCGCTGTTCAGCCCGCCCACCGATCCCAATCAATTGTTGCGCGATCTGGCCGCTGGCGGGGTGGGCATGCCACGGCCGATGGGCGGACGTCTGGTGGTGGGGGCCTTTCGCTGGCGCGTCAGCTACGAGGCGGCGTTGCGCGCCGTGCAGACACTGCAGGAGTACGGCAGCCAGGTATTGCGTCTGCTGGAACAGCGCGACCGGGCGGAACAGGAAGAACTGCAGCAAGAGCACCTCAAGGAGCTGGGCGAATACGCCCGCGCGGTTCAAGAGCAATCCATTGCCCAGCTTGAAGCCAGCCTCACGGCTCTCGGCCAGAGTCAGGCCATGGCCCAGCAACGGGCCGATCGATACAAAGCCTGGTACGACGAACACATCAGCGATGCCGAATATCAGGTCATGGAAAAACTGCAGGCCGTCAAATGGATGAATGCCGGGACGCACGCGATCAAGAGCGGCGGCGCGGTCGTGGGGTCCCTGCCGAGCATTTTCGGCTTGGCCAACGGTAACCATCGTCCGGAGAAAATCGCCGATGCCGTGGTTTTCGGTCTGGAAATCGGCGCGATGCTGTTGCAGATCGACGCGGATAAACAAGCCATCACCGAAAGCTACCGCCTGCGCCGCAGAGAGTGGGAGTTGCAACGAGATCAGGCACTGGCCGAGGTCGGGGCGATCGCCGAGCAGATCACCGCGCAGACATTTGCCCTCGATGCCGCCAGAACGAGTCTGGAGCAAACCCAGCGGGCCAACGGTCAGGCGTTGGCGCTCTACAACTACCTGAAGAAACGCGCGACCAACGCAGAATTGTTCGGCTGGCTGTTGGGCCAGCTCAAGGCCTTGCACTATCAGGCTTACGATGCGGTGGTCAGTCTGTGCCTGAGTGCCCGGTCGTCATTGAGTGCTGAAACCGGCGATTACGAAACCGCTGAGGCCTTGCCGCAGGTCTGGCTGGACAACCGTCATGGACTGACTGCCGGTGAACACTTGCGCGAGTACCTGCTGCGCATGGATCGCCTGTACCTGCAAAGCCATGAGCGCCGTCTGGAGCGGGTCAAGACCATTTCGTTGCGACAGCTGTTCGATGACCAGGTTGATCCGCAGGCGGGATTCTCCGACTGGCCCAAGGCGCTGGCCGAGTTGATCGACAAGGGCGTGCTGGAGTTCCAGCTGACGCAGTTGTCATTTGATCGCGATCACCCGGGGGAGTATTGCCGGCTGCTCAATCTGGTCGAGGTCGACCTGCCCGTACTGCTCGGACCTTATCAGGATGTACAGGCGACGCTGCTGCAGGTCGGCAGCATGACCGCTACCCAGGGCTCGGCGCGCTCGGTCGAGTACCTGCATCAGCCGGCGGGCAAGGTGGCGCCGGTCGAGGTGCTGTTCAATCTGCGCAGTGGCCAGCAGATCGGTTTGTCCGTGGGGATCGCCGACACCGGCATGAACGCCGGCAAACCGGACGAAGGCTTGCTCAACCCTTTCGAGAACACCGGCGCGATCTCGCGCTGGCAATTGCACTTTCCCTGGCCGCAGAGCGAGCGGCAGGCGCCGATGCTCAAATCACTCACCGACATCATTCTGCGCGTCCGCTACACGGCCAAGGCCGGTGAGCCGACGTTTACCCTCGCTGTCAAAGATCTGGTCACCCGGGCGATCACGTCCCGCCAGTCAGGCAATATCAAAGGAGCAGGCCATCATGGTTGAACCCGTCATTCAGGCTAATGACAGTCTGGTGCTCAATGGTGATTTCCGTGAGGCCTTGAGCCATTGGGAAAAGGGGCCGGTTAACAGCCGCTGGGTTACGGTCGTGGGCGAGCCGTACGAAGGCACACAGATCAGGATGCTTTCAGTAGCAAACCTTGCCTCTGCCTTTCAGGAAATGACCGTACCTGTAACGCCGAGCGCCGGAGCCAGGTATGTGCTGAGTTTCCTGTATGAAACGCGGCATACCGAAGCGGGCCGCATGATATTCACTGATGACAGTGGAGCCACCCTTAGAGAAATCCCGTTGCCGCCCGGCAGCCCTCGTAACCTTGAAGAGGACCAGGCACGGATCACTCAAGGGTTGCCGCTGGAATTCAGACCGCTCAAGTACAACGCCGAGCTCGATCTGCCGTTGCAGCGCCAGGACAAGATTCGCGTCACAGTGGTCGCTCCGGGTAATGCTGATCCCGAGGACTATAACTCTCTGGTCTTGGTCACCCGCATTCGCCTGGGCGTGGAACTTGAGCCCGCGCGGATGCAGACGGTGAAGGTGGACGCGGAGCAATCGTCATCCGGCAAGCTGGTTCACCTCTGCCTGGGCGCGGACGGCAGCTTCCAGCACCAGCTTGCGTTCGTACCCGACCCCGACAGCCCCTGGCTGCACACCAAAGCTGCATTGGTGAGCGATGACAATCCACAAGGCGCGGTTATCGCAACGCCTGACTGGGGCGTCGATCAACCGCTGGACTCACCGTGGATGCTGCAGTGTCCGCTGATCGGTGCTCAGGATCCTTACCTGTTCACGGTGCAACTGGTGAACCAGTACACCGCCGAGCCGTATTCGATGCAGGTCTCGCTGGGGCATCACCGGCTGGTGTTCCGTGAGGTGCTGGAGGCCGCGTATTTCCCGGTGCTGGAGTTGACGCAATCGGTGCGTCTGGGGGTGCGAGTGGCCTCCTGGTACACCGGTCAGTTTCTGGCCGGGCGCACGGTGACCTGGACCACCGAAGGGCTGGGGGTGCTGAGCACGACACCGACCGACGCCGAGGGCTGGGCGTATTTCGAGTATCTGCCAACGGCTGCTGGAAAACGTGCTATCCAGGCTTCGGTGGCAAGCCCCTACTATGCCAGTGGGGTGGAAACCACGATGCTGGACGTTCAGGCGCTGGCAACCGATCCATGGAAGGACGTTCTGGCGGTGGTAGACAGCAACGCCTTGCCCTGGGCGCAGAAGACCGGCTATCCCAACCGTGGCTCGACCTATCAACTGAGCGTTCGGGTGCCTGAAGTGTTACGTGGTTCCACGATGGCACTGCGTTGGGATGGCGACAGCGCCGCACAGTTGGGCGTGCAATTGCGCCCGGAGCTGGAAGCCTCAATACCTGTAGGCACAACAGACCTGAACTGGGAGTTGATCTGCCAGGACAAACTCGACGGTCGCTTCCACTTGCAGTTGCTGTGTTCGAAGCTGCTGTTGCCCTCCAGCAGAAAACCGATGTCACTGGCGCGCAATCTGGTGCGCATTGGCGACGTTCAGGAGGCCAACAAATTTCCCGTGGTGGACGAGGGCGAAAGTGTTCTGTTGCGGGTGCAGGTGGTGCATATGGTCACCGGCGGCAACGGCGATCCGGTCAACAATGCACAGGTGGACTGGCAGACTCCCGAAGGCACGATTGCCACCCGATCGGGGATCGGTGGCTGGGCCAGCGTGTTGTATCAACCGAGCCGCGACGGTGAGCTGGTGGTGACCGCCCGCGTGCGGGCGCATGACGAAGCGGTGCCAGTAGAGCGACCGTTTGCGGTCAAGGCACTGCAGAGCAGTCCCTGGAAAAGCAAAATCAACATCCTGTTTGACGGCAATGAGGTTGACCTGACCGAATTGGGCTTGCTGTGCTGGCGCGGAGACCCGCACACCCTGCGGATACAACCCACGCCCGGCAGCTCGCTGATTGGACAGATGATCACGCTGCAATGGCGTGGCGAGCCGCCGGGGATCGGCTTGACCGTCTCGGATATCGGCAAGCCGCTGATGCTTGAGCCATCGGGGCTGGAATGGCGCTTCAGTTCGCAGGTCGCGTCGAGTACCAGCAGCCTGTTCAGCCTGACCTTGAGCAGCCCCGGACTTACCGCGCCCCGGGAGTTGTTCGGTCGGCTGATCTCCACAGAGCTTATGGATGAACTGACGTTGATGCTGGATCAGGTGACTGCGACAAACGCCAGTCAGAGAATGTTTCCTTGCATCGGGGCCACGCACACCTTGCGCTATCTGCCCAATGCCTTGAGCCCGCTGGTGGGTTTGCAGGCAACGCTGGTGTGGCAAGGCACCCCGGCTGATGACCTGGAAGCGAGCATTGAACCGCCACTCGATCAAGCTCAAAAAATCAGTGACGGTGGTGTTGGCTGGAGTCTGGATTTCACCTCGAGCAAGGTCTCCGGCGCCTTTAGTGTGGGGCTTTTCTTGTCTGCCCTGGATCGCTCCATGAGCACCAATCCGATGCAGCTCGCTCACAACAAGCTGCGAATCGAAGACTGGCGTGAGTCAGCGGTTGACGCCGTCATCGGCAAGGATAAAGCCTGGAGCTGGGTCAGGGTGGTTTCGGCATTCACCGGGCAAGCGGTGGCGCAGGTGGCGGTGCAG
Organism: Pseudomonas sp. MWU347; assembly: GCF_017947305.1. NCBI lineage: Bacteria > Pseudomonadati > Pseudomonadota > Gammaproteobacteria > Pseudomonadales > Pseudomonadaceae > Pseudomonas > Pseudomonas sp. MWU347. The sequence goes on along the minus strand of NZ_JAFGZB010000010.1, from coordinate 266,139 downwards.
TGGAAATCCGCTGACAGTTCAGACAGCGTCGTCAGCGACGAACTGGGCTGGTCCGGGTTTGGCCTGGTGCCGAGCAGTCACGGTCAGCAGAACGTCGTGGCCAATGTGCACAGCCCGTTCGATGGCTATGAAGAGCAACGTGCCCTGTCCTTTACGGCGCTTGCCCGTAACCCTTGGGAGGATGTGCGGGTGCGTTTCGATGGGCATGATGACCATCCATGGGGCAGTCACACGTACTTTCCGCGCCGCAATGGCTCACATGCCATCGAAGTACTGCTTCCGGATGGCAGCCCGTTGTTCGACCAGGAACTGACCTTGGGCTTGACCGGCACCGGCCCTGCGGAACTGGGTCTGAGTTTCGAACCTGCGCTCGGCGCATCACGCCTGCCCTCGGCAATCGGTTTGCGTTATTCCCTGCGTTGCGCCGACCTCAAGGACGGTGGCTTCGCGCTGCGCCTGGGAGCGGAGCGCCTCGCCAGCCTGTCACCGGCCAATGCGATGTCGCTGGGGGCGGGGGTGCAGGTGTGGAAACTCCTCACCAGTAGTAGCGTTCAGCAAGTGGTGGAATGGGAGCAGGAACTGGTCGAGCAGGTAAAAGTGGTGTCGTCCGTTTCCGGTCAAGGTATCGCCGGGGTATTGGTGACCTGGCGCAACGCGGATCTGGGGACGGTCACCAGTCTGACCGACTTTTATGGTGTCGCCACTGTGCGCTTCAAACCGCAGACGCCGGGCGCGGCGGTATTGACGGCTACGGTGGGGGATGCGGTTTATTCGGAGTCCATCTCGATCTCGTATTCGCTGAGTGTCCCCCGCGAAATTGTCGACGTCGTGGTGGTGCCTGCGCAGGGATACCCCACTGAGGAAGTCGAGGCGATGGCTACAGTGATTTCGGCATTGACCGGCCTGCCTCTCGCAGGTATTGAAGTCATGTGGAATCTGCCGGGAGCAACGATTGCCAGTGCTCAGAGCGACGCCCAAGGCAGAGCACGGACAACGTTTAAATTGCCATCGCGTAGTGGTGTTCTGGAGGCCATGGTGCGTGGTGGTTTGGGCGGCTGGGATTCTGCTCAGTCGTGGGTCGAAGTCATGGAAGATGAGCCGGTACTGGTGGAGTTACACTCGGATGCATTGAGCGTCTATCAGGGAGAAACATTACCAATATGGGCCCTTGTCAAAGGTCGACATTCCGGGGGGCCGTTTGAGCAAGCGTCCGTTTCCTGGAGCCTTGGTTCACAGATCATTGCACCTTCCGTGACGCAGGTGGATGGCAAAGCGTATCTGATGGCCGTACCCATGGTAATCGGTGACATAACGCTTACGGCCAGCATCCTGGCGGAAGTCGAAAGCAGCCTGAATCTGAACATCAAAGTGTTGGATCCTGCTTCGCATCCTGACCATGCCACGATCAGGGATTTGCGCGAATTGAAAAATCCGATTGACGCGGGCTCGGTTGCGCAGTTCAGAGGCACCGTGGTTTCAAGTGTTTCCGGCCAGCCATTGTCCGGGCGAGAGTTCTATTTCAGCATGAACGGCGAAGCCTTCAAGCTAAGCTACACAAGAGCCAACGGAGAGATCATCGCGGAGTACTGGGCTCATGAGCCGGGTGTGGTCAGCTTTAAAGTGGAAGTTCGAAACCCCGTTGGTCAACCTGAAAAGGCCTCTGCATCTGTACTGGTAATCCGGCAACCCTAAATAACCCCTGCGCGCTTCCAGTCCAGGTAACGATTGACGAGCCTTATGCTCAATTCGTCAGGGCGCACATCCAGCACCTGAACTGCATGAGCATTCAACTGCTCATGCAGCTCGGCCCGGGCATTGAGGTAATCCACCGTGCCGCAATAGGCCAGTGCTTCGGGCAGTGTTTGTACCGGGGCATTGCGCAGGCGGTCGAGGGCTTCCTCGCGCAGGCTGACCACCAGTACTTGATGTTGCTGGCTCAGACGTTTGACGCTGGCGAGCAGGTCTTCGGTGTCCTCGTCACGCAGGTTGGTCAGCAGCACGATCAGCGCCCGGCGTTTCTGCCGGGCCAACAGTTGGCTGGTCGCGGTTGAATAGTCGGCAGGACGCTGACTGCTGTCCAGATCATAAACGGCGTTGAGCAGGACCTTGAGCTGACTGGAACCCTTGATCGGCGCGAGAAAACGCGGTTGCGCGACGGCGAAGGTGCTCAGCCCCACGGCATCGCCCTGACGCAGCGCGACATGGCTCAGCAGCAGACACGCATTCAGCGCATGGTCGAAATGCGACAGCTCGCCATCCTGGCTGCGCATTTGCCGCCCGCAATCGAGCATGAACATGATCTGTTGATCACGCTCGTCTTCATACTCGCGGGCAATCGGCGTGCGCTGGCGGGCGGTGGCTTTCCAGTCGATCTGGCGCAGGCTGTCGCCTTCGCGAAATTCGCGCAACTGATGAAATTCCTGACCCTGCCCGCGACGCTGGCGCTGGCGCACACCGAGCTGGCTGAGCCAGTTGTCCACCGCCAGCAACTGCCCACCGTAGAGCTTTGCGAAGTCCGGGTAGACGCGGATCTCGCCGCTCACGGCGAGCAGGCGTTTGCCTGTCCACAGACCGAACGGGCTGGGCAGGTTGATCTCGCACTGTTCGAAGCTGAAGTGCCCGCGCTTGAGCGGGCGCAGACGGTAGCCGACCGCGCTGAATTGCCCGGGTTGCAGTTCAATCGCCAGCGGCAGGTTTTCGAAGCTCAGGCCCTGTGGCACGTGGTCGAAAATCTCCACCGCGACCGGCTCATTGAAGTCATGGCTGAGCTGCAGCCGCACCTCGCTCCAACGGCCGAGTGCCAGGCTGCCGGGCATCTGCCGCTGGATGCGCGGCGAGGGCAGGTTGTTCAGGCGCAGCGCATCGATGATCGCCAGCACCAGCAGGGCCAGGAGCAAGCCCCAGTTGATCGACAACAGCGTGGCGGGCACGTCGATGTCGAGGGCTTGCAGCGTGCCCAGCAGCGTGCCGACGGCCAGCAGAATCGCGAGCCAGATCAGCAGCAGGCGTGACGGTTTCACAGGCGCGGCGCCGGCACTTGGTCGAGCAATTGTTGCAGCACCTGATCGACCTGCAGACCTTCGATGTCCAGCTCCGGCGCCACTCGCACCCGATGGCGCAGCACCGAGAGCGCGCAACCCTTGATGTCATCGGGAATCACGAACTCGCCGCCGCGCAGCAACGCACGGGCGCGGGCGCAGCGCACCAGCGCAATCGAGGCACGCGGCCCGGCGCCGAGGGTCAGGCCGGGCCAGGAGCGGGTGCTGCGCGCCAGTCGCACCGCGTAATCGAGCACCTGATCGTCGATCGGCAGGTCACTGGCGATGCGTTGCAAGGCCTGCACGTCCTTGGCTTGCAGGACCGTGCGCAACGGCTGCACGTCGAGCATGTCGGCGCGGGTCGAGCGGCTGACCTGACGCACCATGTTCAGCTCTTGCTCGGCCTCCGGGTAGTCCATGCGCACTTTGAGCATGAAGCGGTCAAGTTCGGCCTCCGGCAGTGGATAAGTGCCTTCCTGCTCGATCGGATTCTGGGTGGCGAGCACCATGAACGGCTGGGCGATCGGCAGCGCCCGACCTTCGAGGGTGACCTGGCGCTCCTGCATCGCTTCGAGCAACGCCGCCTGGGTTTTCGCCGGTGCGCGGTTGATCTCGTCGGCCAGCAGCAGGTTGGTGAACAGCGGCCCCTTGCGCAGCTTGAACTGCTCGGTGTGCAGGTCGTACACCGCGTGGCCGGTGACGTCGCTGGGCATCAGGTCCGGGGTGAACTGGATGCGCGCGAACTCGCCGCCGAAGCAGCGCGCCAGCGCCCGCACCAGCAAGGTCTTGCCCAGCCCCGGAACGCCCTCAAGCAGCACGTGACCGCCGGCGATCAGCGCGGTCAGCACATCGTCGATCACGCTGTTCTGGCCGATCAGGGCCTTCTGCAATTCGCCGCGCAGCGCTTGCGCCAACTGGCTGGCACGCTGGCGTTGCTGGGCGGCGTGGCTGGCGCTGCCGGGCTCGATCTGTTCACTCATAGCGTGTTCCTCAAGGTTTGCAGGTGGGCCACCTGGCGACTGAAATCAGCGCTGCTCATGCGCTGTTTCGGCACCGGGCTGAGGGCCTGACTGATGGCGCGGGTTGGCTGGCGGGTCAGGCGCGACAGCACCAGCCATTGCTCGGCCACGTTCAATTGGTCGAAGCCGGGATAGCGGCGGCGGGCGCGGCGCAGCACGTCCTGTTGCAAAGCTTGCAACAGCGTGTGCTGACCGTTGTGGCGCAGGATGAAATCGGCACTGGCGCGCAGGTGTTCCTGCAACTGCCGGCGGCCACTCGGGGCGGGTGCCTGCAGTGGTCCATGGCGCACAGCAACGTGCCACAGGCCGAGGCCGATCAGTGCCAGCAGAGCGACGATGGCTTGCGGGAAGTAACGCCAGAGCAAGGTCAGCAGACCGTCGTGTGCGGTGTTGAAAATCAGCGTGACGTCGGTGTCGGCGCTCAGGTACCAGAGCAGCCAGGCGTTGTCGTGCTTGCTGATGGCCGGGGTCTTCCACAGTTCGGCATCGGTGACCACGGTGATCGAACCGAGGCCGTACGGCAGTTGCATCATGTGCGTGGCCTTGGCGCTGTTGGCCCAGGCCTGGGCGAGATTTTTCGGGTCTTCCAGATGAAACGCGGTGTCGAAACCGGCGTAGGCCGGCGCGTCCTCGTCTTCCAGGTAGAGCTTGGTCAGATTCGGGTACGGATCATCCGCCAGCTCCGCCGGCGGCTCCTTGAGATCCTTGCTCAGGGACTGGTGCAACTGCACCCGGTCCAGCAACAGGTCAGCGCTTTGTCTGGCCTGCTCATCCCACAGGGCTTCGGCGACGAACACCAGCCGCCCACCGGCGCGGGCCCAGTTCAACACCTGATCGACCTGCCGCGGGGTCATGCGCGAACGTTCGCCGAACAACAGCAGGGTGTGCCGACGCGGATCGATGTCGGGCAGCACCGCCAGCGTTTCGGCGTGGCTGACGTTGAGGCCGCGCTCGCGCAAAAACAGTTCTGCCGCCAGATAAGGATTGGCCTGTGCCTGGGGCGAGGGGCCGTGATCGATCACTTCCTGATAGGGCCGGGCCTTTAGGTACAGATAAATGCTCAACGCCGCGAGCAGGGCGACGATCAGCCCGCCGAGCAGCCACGCGTTGCGCCGGTTCAAGCGCGCGCTCCTGAGCCGAACAGGGCACGCCAGCCGTCACACAGTTCCTGTTGCAGATGTGCCGCCGGTACGCGGTGCCCATAGGCCATGTTCTGCCAGTGCTGTGTCAGGGTGCGACTGAACGCCAGCAGTTCAGGGCGCTGCAATTGCTCGACCCGCAGCAGCACCTGATGCTCGGTGTCGGCGGGTTTCAAGGTCAGGGCAAACTCGTGCAGCAGACGGCTGAGCAAGCCGCGATAGAGCAGGCCCAGCGCCGCGCGCGGCTGGGTCTGCCAGAGTTGTTCGGCGCTGGCGGCGATGTCGTCAGGCAGGGTTTGCGGGCTCAGGTCCAGGCCAAATGCTTGTTGCGGCGCAGGTGGCCTGAAGCGGGCGCGCAACTTCGGCCGGCGACTGACGAAGGTGCGCAGGAACTCGCGATAGCGCCAGATCAGCCAGCCCACAGCGGCGATCAATGCTCCCCACAACAACACTTCAATCAGGCCGGCCAGCGCATTGAAGCGCTGACTGTCCAGCCAGCCGAGCAGGGTTTTCAGCCATTGCGGCGCCTCGCCGGGTTTGGCTTCGGCCGGGGCTGCCGGATCGTCGCCAAAGCTATAGCGGGTCACGCTTTCCTTGTTCTTGAACGGTGGTTGTTCGAGCAGCGCCTTGATGCTGTCGTGCGCAGCCTGACTGGTCAGCGGTTGGTGCAGCAGGCGGGGTGCCTCCGGTGCGCTGGCGGGATCGGCTGCAGCCCATACGGGTGGCACCGCCGGCAGCAAAAGACAGACCGTCAACAGCAAACCCAGAGCGCTGCTGTTCAGGCGTTGGCGCAAACGGCGGAACACCAACTCGATGTCCCACGCCTCCAGTGCGGTGCGCCGGTTCAAATACAGGCTGAAACCGCAGGCGACATAAATCGGTTCCCAGACCACCAGCACCAGCGCGTAGAAGGCGTTGGTCAGGTGCTCCAGCCAACGCCAGTGGTGATCGGCGTCGAGGATCAGCGATTGCCAGTCCCAGTCGGTTTCGATCTGCTGTGGCAGCAGCATATAGAACAGCACCATCAGGCCGATCCACAGTGCGGTCTCCAGATGCATGCCGATGATCGTCAGCCATTGCGCGGCGCCGGCATTGCGTTGCAGCAACACTTGCAAGCGTTGCTGGCGAGCGGTGCCGTCGAGGCCTTCGAGTTGCACCACCGGCAGCAGGAAGCTGCGACTCAGGCTCAGCCGGCGCCAGGTCAGGCTGGCCAGCCATTGTAGTTTGAGCAGTCGAGGAAATTCGCGCAGGGCCTGTTTCAGTGTCGGTGTTTCGCCGAACAGGGCTTTGGACAGGATGTACAGCGGCAGGCGTTCGTAGGCTGGTTTCAGCCACCAGAAAATGAATACTGCCAGCGACGGCGAATCCCATAGCAACAACGTCAGCACCGCGAACAGCGGCAGGGTGACGATGGCCCAACTGGTCATCAGCAGGCGTCGATGCTGCTGGCTCATGAGCACGCCAAGGTCCATGGCTTCCCAGGTGCTGCGCGGACGGATCGCCACGGTGGCATCACTCAGGCGCATGGCGTGTCCTTCCGGCGAACAGCAGATAGGCCGCTACTGCGAGCCACAATGCGGCACCGACCGCATATTTGATCGGCGGTGTGACCCCGGTCTTCGACGACCAATACGCTTCGATGAACGCTGCGATCAGTAGGAACAGCATGACCCCACACACCAGCAGCACGCTTTTGCGCGCCGCCTGCACCAGCGCTTCACCACGGGTCAGCCGCCCCGGTGCGATCACTGCCCAGCCGAGCTTTAGCCCCGCCGCGCCCGCCAGGGCAATGGCGCTCAGCTCGAAGGCGCCGTGGCCGATCACGAACGACCAGAACGTCTGGCCAAAACCGATTTCGGTCAGGTGCCCGGCCACCGCGCCGATGATCAAGCCGTTATAGAACAGGAAGAACGCGCTACCGACGCCCAGCAGCAAACCGCTGGCGAAAGTCTGAAAGGCGATGCCAATGTTGTGCATCACGTAATAGCCGAACATCACCCAGTCTTCGCTGGCCGCCCGTTCGGCCGAGCGCCCGAGGTGCCCGGCCACCGGGTCGTACATGCTCTGCATGTCGCGCACCTGTTCGGCGGGGATCAGGTTGTAGATCAGTTCGGGAAAGGCATACACCAGCAAGGCAAAGCCGATCAGGCTGCCGAAAAACACCAGACCAGCGGCCAGCACAAACGGCCATTCGGCACGCACCAGTCGAGGAAAGTCAGCGAGGATGAAACCCAGGAGGTTGGCGCCGAATCGACTGCGGTGCCGATACAGCTGCTGGTGGCCGCGCAACACCAGTTGTTGCAGCGAGTCGATCAGAAAACTGCTGTAGCCACGCGCCTGTGCCAGCGCCAGATGCTGGCAGAGGCGTCGATAAGCCTTGGGGAAACTGGCTGCCTGCGAGGTGTCCTTGCCATGTTCGAGGCGTTCGAGGGCCAGGGTGAAGCGCTCCCATTCGGCCTTGTGGCGAGTTTCGAAAAGACTCTGCTTCATGTCGGCCCCAACAAGCCGCAGGCGATACCGTTGAGTTCGCTGACCGCTTTGGGCGCCGAGATGTGCAGCGGTTGGGCGAGCAGCGCGGCCAGCTCATTGACCCGCGCCGGCGACAGTTCAGCCTGACGTTCGGCGAAGGCGAGCAAGGCGCGTTGTTCGCCGAGGTTGAGCGGCACGGGCGAGCTGCGTGGCTGGGCGTCAGGTAACTGCGGGCGGAGCAGGGCGCGTTCGCTGTAGACCACCAGGGTGCCGGCTGCGATGTCGCCCAGGCGCTTGAAGGTCGGGTGTTGCAGGCAACTGATGGCGCCGAGGAAATAACCGAACGGCAGCAGGTCGACAAAACGCAGCAGGTTGCGCAGCAGCGAGGCCGACCAGCCGATCGGTGTGCCGTCATCGTGGATCACCCGCAGGCCCATCCATTGCTTGCCCGGCGAACGGCCCTGACGCAACACTTCGAACAGCACCATGTACCACCAGCTGACGGCAAACAGCAGCAGCGAACCCAGACCCATGCCGAGCTGGCCGAGAAACGCCAGCAGCAGAAACAGCACGCCGAGGATGGCCCCGCGAATGCCCAGGTCGATACCGAAGGCGAGGCTGCGCACCATCAGACCGGCCGGGCGCAACGGCAGGTCGATGCCCTCCGGGGTTTCCACTTGATAGCGGGTATCGAGTGGCGGGTTCAGCGGTGCTTTCCGTGGCAGTGCTGTGTTCTCGAGCATGGGCTACCTGATGGGGCCGGATCGGGATGCGAAGTCGGTCCGATGCTAGCAGCCTCTTGGGGGAAAACGACATAACTATGTATTGCACATCGTGTGATGCGCGGTGGTTGAATGACACAGCGCTGGCCGCGACCGCGGTTCAACGCCTAGACTTTGCCGATCTTCAGTTCAGGAACCGCCCGTGACTTCAATCTTCTGGTACGACTACGAGACCACCGGCATCAATCCGCGCAACGACCGTCCGCTGCAGGTCGCCGGGATTCGCACCGACCACGACCTCAATGAAATCGACGAACCGGTCAACCTCTACTGCCAGCCCAGCGAAGACATCCTGCCGCACCCGGCGGCGTGCGCCATTACCGGTATCACCCCGAGCTGTCTCGCCGAACAGGGTTTGAGCGAAGCCGACTTCATGACCCGCGTACACGCGCAACTGGCGGCGCCCGGCACTTGCGGTGCGGGTTACAACACCTTGCGTTTCGACGACGAGATGACCCGCTACAGCCTGTACCGCAACTTCTTCGACCCGTATGCCCGCGAATGGCAGGGCGGCAACAGTCGCTGGGACCTGATCGATGTGGTGCGCGCCGCGTATGCGTTGCGCCCGGATGGCCTGGTCTGGCCGACCGACGACGAAGGCAAGGTCACCCTCAAGCTCGAACGCCTGACGGCGGCCAACCACATCGACCATGGGCATGCGCACGAAGCGCTCTCGGACGTGCGCGCCACCATTGCGCTGGCGCGGTTGATCCGCGAGAAACAGCCGAAGTTGTATGACTGGCTGTTTCAACTGCGCAGCAAACAGAAGGTCATGGATCAGATTCGTCTGCTGCAACCGCTGGTGCATATCTCCGGACGCTTCTCGGCGGCGCGGCACTATGTCGGTGTGGTGCTGCCGTTGGCCTGGCATCCGCGTAATCGCAATGCGCTGATCGTCTGTGACCTGCACCTTGATCCGCAAGGCTTGCTGGACCTGGACGCCGAAACCCTGCGCCGGCGCCTGTACACCCGCCGCGACGACCTCGCCGAGGGTGAACTGCCGGTGCCGCTGAAACTGATTCACATCAATCGCTGCCCGGTGGTGGCGCCGTTGTCGGTGTTGCGTGCCGACGATCAGCAGCGTCTGGGCCTGGACATGGCGCTGTATCAGGCACGTGCACTGCGGCTAAGTGACGCACAACAAGTTTGGAAAGATAAAGTCGCGGCGGTTTACGCCAGCGAAGACTTCACGCCCAGCGAAGATCCGGAACAGCAGTTGTACGATGGATTTATCGGTGATCGCGATCGGCGTCTATGCGAGCAAGTGAGAACGGCGGATCCGGCGCAATTAGCGCAAGAGCACTGGCCGTTCGATGATGAACGTCTGCCGGAATTACTCTTTCGATATCGCGCACGCAACTTTCCCGACACGTTGAATTTCGAGGAGCAAGAACGCTGGAGAATATTCTGTCAGCAGCGTTTGTCCGAGCCGCAAATGGGCGCGCCTAATACCCTGCAATCTTTTGCCGAGGCCGCGCAGCAATGGGCGCTTAGTGCTACGCCGATACAGAATCAAGTGCTCAATGAGTGGCAGAATTATGTCCAGGCATTGCGCAAACGTTTGAATCTTTGAAATCGAACATAGTGTGCCCATGAAATGCCGGGCATAAAAAAACGCCAGCGTATGCTGGCGTTTTTCATGGGCCGCAGAATCAGTCTGCGACAGGCGTTGCGGCTTAGCCCAGCAGGGTAGCCCAGCCTTCAACCACGTCACCGCCCCACTTGGCTTTCCACTCTTTCAGAGTCTTGTGGTTGCCACCTTTGGTTTCGATGACTTCGCCGTTATGCGGGTTTTTGTATTGTTTAACTTTGCGCGCGCGCTTGGTGCCGGTAGTTTTTACTGCGGCGCCACGGGTGCCTTTGGTTTTCGATTCCGGATCCAGCAGGGCGATGATGTCGCGCAGGGACTTGGAGTATTCGCCCATCAGGGTACGCAGTTTGCCTTCGAATTCCAGCTCGGCTTGCAGTTTGTCGTCTTGCGACAGGTTCTTCAAACGCGCTTGCAGCTCTTTGATTGCTTCTTCGGTGGCGCGATATTCGTTGATCAAGGACATGGTAACTACCTTATGCAGATGTGTTGAATGGCAGGGGACAGTGCCGCAATAATAGTCAGGCTGTTTCATCAAGTAAACATTTAACCGGTTTTTTTATTTGAATTAGTTGCAAGGAATAACCGGTAAATTGAATGGTCATTTAAATAATGTGATGCAGTCATCACGAATATTCACAATTATCTGGCCGAACAGCTTCACTGCAGGACTATGGTTTCGCCGCGCGTGGCTTCAGACGCCGCGAATCGGGCCTGCCTGCGGACATGTGGTCATCAATACTGCAGTTTCCGCGCACAGTCGCTAGAATGGCCGCCTTTGCGAAGTTCTGGAGTTTTCCCCCCATGCGCACCTTTCGGTTGGTGATTTCCTGCCCTGACCGCGTTGGCATCGTTGCCAAAGTCAGTAACTTTCTGGCATCCCACAACGGCTGGATCACCGAAGCGAGCCACCACTCGGATAATCAGAACGGCTGGTTCTTCATGCGTCACGAGATCCGCGCCGATTCGCTGCCGTTCGGTATTGAAGTGCTGCGCGAGAAGTTTGCGCCGATCGCCGAAGAGTTCTCGATGGACTGGCGCATCACCGACACCGAGCAGAAGAAACGCGTGGTGCTGATGGCCAGCCGCGAATCCCACTGCCTGGCCGACTTGCTGCACCGCTGGCACAGCGACGAGCTCGATTGCGAAATCTCCTGCGTGATTTCCAACCACAATGACCTGCGCAGCATGGTCGAGTGGCACGGCATTCCTTATTACCATGTCCCGGTCAATCCGCAGGACAAGGAGCCGGCGTTCGCCGAAGTCTCGCGTCTGGTCAAACAGCACGATGCCGAAGTCGTGGTGCTGGCGCGCTACATGCAGATCCTGCCGCCGGCGCTGTGCCGCGAATACGCGCACAAGGTGATCAACATTCACCACAGCTTCCTGCCGTCGTTCGTCGGCGCCAAGCCGTACCATCAGGCGTCGCTTCGCGGCGTGAAGCTGATCGGCGCGACTTGCCACTACGTGACCGAAGAGCTGGACGCCGGTCCGATCATCGAGCAGGACGTGGTGCGTGTCAGCCACAGCGACAGCATCGAAGACATGGTGCGTTTCGGCCGTGACGTCGAGAAGATGGTGTTGGCCCGAGGCTTGCGTTATCACCTCGAAGACCGTGTGCTGGTGCACGGCAACAAGACCGTGGTGTTCTGATCGAACCTGCGCGTACTTGAATAAAGAAGGGCCTGGGCGTTCAATCGTCCCAGGCCCTTTTTTCGTTTCAGCCCTTGAGGAACTGCCCGTGAGCGACCCATTGGACAAAGCCACTTCGAAAGCGCCGGCCACCCTGGGGGAGGGCTGTTTGAGCCGCTACGACCCGGAGGACCTGAGCCCGGAAGACGGCACCGAGTTTCCCGGCGCCGCCGAGCTGTGGGAGCAGCTCAAGGAGCAGGCGGACGAACCTGAGAAGCCTGCCTGATCTTCAACAGCTTCTTGAGCAGCGGCCGCCCCAGCATCAATAGAAACACCGGGCCGCCCACCACCAGATAGAAATAGAACGTCACCACCCGCCAGATCAGAATCGCTGCCGCCGCAGTGGATTTGCCGACCATCGGCGCCAGCAGCGCCGCCGAGGTCAGCTCTGCGGCGCCCGCACCACCGGGCAACAGGCTCATTTGACCAGCCCCCAGCGATAGCATCTGCACCAGAAAACTCCAGGCCCACTGCAGATCCGCGCCCAGTCCGCGCAGGGCCAGATACAACACGCTGTAGCGTAGCAGCCAGTGCATGCAGGTCAGGGCGAACACCTTGACCAGGGTTTGCCACGGCAACTTGAGGGTGTCGATAAACGCGTCGAGAAAATGCAGCAGCTTGCGCGCCCAGCGCCGACGCGTGGCCGGTTGCACGTTGAGGCGGGCAAGCAGGCGTCCGCTCAGAAGGATCAGGCGGCGGTGGTAGCGCGCCAGCAGCACGCAACTGAACAGCCCACCGAACAGCGACACGGCGCTGACCATCAGCAACCACTCCAAGCGGTCACTGAGATGCTGAAACAACGCGTAAATCAGGATGCCGCTCAGGGCGCAGAGAAAGAACAGCAGATCGCTCAACTGATCCATGGCAAACACTGCGCTGCCACGGGCCGGGCGTACGCCGCAGCGCGCCAGCAACGCCATGATCGTCAGCGGTCCGCCACTGCCGCCGGGGGTGGCGCAGTAGGCGAACTCGGCGGCCATGACCACGCCGAGACTTTTCAGCGGCGTGACCCGATCGCGCTGATCACCCAGCAGCAGGCGCAGACGCAGGGTGTTGATGCCCCAACAGAGCAGAATCATGCCGAACATGATCAGCAGCCATTGCAGGGGGAAATTTTGCAGGCGCGCACCGATCTCGCCGCCGCCGAGCAACACCGGGATCAGTACAGCAGCGAGCAGGCCGATCAACAACACAATGCCGCGACTCATGCAGCGCGCTCCATTCGCCCGCGGTGCTCGGTGAGCCAGTCGATTTTGGTCATGGGCGTGCGTCCTTCTGCCAGCAGCCGTTCAAGGGTTCGTAGCCAGTAATCACGTGCGAAGGCGTGGCGCATGTCTACCGGGTGCAAGCCTAGACGAATCACCGGCGCGTCGCGCCATTGCTGTTCGCGTTGGTCGCTGACGAGTTTTGACAGACCCCGGCGCCAGGCGCTGCGCGCACTCCACACCAGACCCGGGGCGTTGATGGCGGTGAAATCCGGTAATTGATAAAAATGTTGCGGGTCGCTGGTGTAGCTCAATGGTGTTTCGCGAAGGGCCTGGCGCGTGCCCTCGCTCATCAACCAGGCCGGGGCGACGAAGCCGTGCAACGGCCAGCCATTGCGCCGGAACAGTTCGATGCCGTCGCGCAGTCGCGCCAGGGCGGCTTCGCGGGACAGGCGATAAAACTCCCCTTCGTGGGTGTAGATTCGGCGCATGAACCAGTCGCGGGGTGTGGCTGGCGCTGGCTCGCGGTCGTCATGGTAATAGCCGTGCAAGGCCAGTTCATCGCCACGGGCCAGCCGCTCGCCGAGCATTCGGCAAAACGCGGGATGATCCTCAAGCGCGTCGTGGCCATGGAAATCCGGAACGACCAGCCAGGTCATCGGCACGCCGCCCATTGCGTCGACCGCCTCGACAAATGGCCGATAATCCGCCCACGTCGACGGTGCCACGTCGTGCAGCACCAGCAGCACTGCGCGGTCATTCAAGGAATCAGCCATTGGCCACCCTTGGCAGCGAGTGACCGAGCACCGCGTGATAGTGACCGAGCAAGCTGTCGACCACACTGTCCCAGGAATAACGCCGTTCGACGTGTTGCCGCGCCTGTTGGCCGAGTTTCACACAGCCGCGACTGAACAGCTCGCGCACGGCATTGGCCATGGCTTGCGGGTTGTTCGGCGCACAAAGCAAGCCGCAGTCTTCGGTGACGATCTCTTCAAACGCCCCGGCCGCCACGGCGACCACCGGAATCCCGCAGGCCATGGCTTCAAGGATCACCAGGCCGAAGGTTTCCTGGTCACCGGCATGGATCAGGGCGTCGGCGCTGGCCATCAACCGGGCCACGGTGGCGGCGGGACAGAACCCGTCGATCACGCTGACATTGTCCGGGACCACGGCCGGCATCGATGAGCCAACCAGCAGCAGGTGATAGCGTGGGCCGAGGCGCTGCATGCATTTGAGCAGCACCGGCAGGTTCTTCTCTTTGGAACCGCGCCCGGCAAAGATCAGCAGGCGCGTGTCTTCGGCAATTCCCAGTTCGGCGCGCAGGCCGTTGTCGCGGGCGTCAGGGTGAAAGGTTTGCAGATCCACGCCCAATGGCTGCACGAATACATTGCGCACCCCCAAACCGGTGAGCTTGTCGGCCATCACCTGGCTGGGCGCCAGCACTCGATCGAAGTTGCCATAGAGCTTGGTGACGTACGCCTCGACGTTCGGCGTGACCCAATGGCCCATGCGATTGCCGACCAGTAGCGGCAGGTCCGAGTGATAAAAGCCGATCACCGGTACATCCAGCTGGCGCCGTGCATCCAGCGCCGCCCACGCGGTGAGGTACGGGTCGCCGACTTCGATCAGATCTGGCTGCAGATCCTGCAGGACGTTGCGCCAAGGGGCGAGACGCACGGGGAAGCGATAACCCTTGCCGAAGGGCAGGGCAGGTGCGGGCACCGTGTAGACGCCATCGTGTTCACTCAAGTGCGCGCCAGGGATCAGCAGGCTGTGGCGAATGCCCGGTTTGACGCCCAGCCGACGATGCTTGGCGTCCAGATAGGTGCGTACGCCGCCGCTGGCCGGGGCGTAGAACATGGTGATGTCGGCGATATGCACAGTGATCAACCCTCCGCTGCGTTCCACTCCCTTGGTTGACCTTCATCCAGAATAGATGTTCGGTCGGGAATACGCGGTAGAGCTGAAACGGCCCTCACCCTAACCCTCTCCCTGAGGGAGAGGGGACTGACCGTGGTGTTTTGGCTTGATACATCGACCTGAAAGTCGGAGTCGAACTCAGGTCTTGAAAAGCTTGAAGATCGGCTCCCTTTCCCCTCGCCCCTTGGGGGGAGAGGGTTGGGGTGAGGGGGGAGGCTTTTGATCTTAGATGCGGAAGCTACCGACCAGCTGCTTCAGGCGCGAAGCCTGCTGCTCCAGATCCGAACAGGCGCGCAACGTCGCCTGCAGGTTCTCGACGCCTTCCTGGTTCAGCGTATTGATCTCGGTGATGTCGACGTTGATGGATTCCACCACCGCGGTCTGCTCCTCGGTCGCTGTTGCCACCGACTGGTTCATCCCGTCGATTTCGCCGATACGCTGGGTCACGCTGTTGAGGCGTTCGCCGGCGAGGTTGGCGATTTCCACGCTGTCCTGGCTGTGGCGCTGGCTGTCGCTCATGGTGCTCACCGATTCACGGGCGCCGACTTGCAGCTCCTCGATCATGGTTTGCACCTGCTGCGCCGATTCCTGAGTGCGGTGCGCCAGGTTGCGCACTTCGTCGGCGACCACGGCAAAACCGCGTCCGGCCTCACCGGCACGCGCCGCTTCGATGGCGGCATTGAGCGCCAGCAGATTGGTCTGCTGGGAGATGCTGGTGATCACTTCGAGGATCTGCCCGATGTTCACGGTTTTGCTGTTCAGCGACTCGATGTTGCTGCTGGAGGCGCTGAGCATGCTCGACAGTTGATTCATCGCCTTGATGCTGCGATCCACCACTTGCTGGCCGTCTTCGGCGAGGCCGCGGGCGTCACTGGCCTGGTTCGAGGCTTGCGCGGCGTTGCGGGCGATTTCCTGGGCGGCGGCGCCCAGTTGATTGATCGCGGCGGCGACGCTGCTGGTGCGCGAGGCTTGCTGGTCGGAGTTGTACATCGACGAGTTGGACGCCGCGACCACGCGCAGTGCGACCTCGTTGACCTGGCCGGTGGCCGACGACACTTCGCGGATCGAACCGTGAATACGCTCGACGAAACGGTTGAACGCGGTACCCAGCACGCCAAACTCATCGTTATTGACGATGGTCAGGCGCTTGGTCAGGTCGCCTTCGCCGTCGGCGATGTCTTCCATGGCGCGGGTCATGACGTGCAGTGGCTGGATCAGCAGGCGAATCAGCATGCCCAGCAACGCGATGATGATCACCACCGCAATCACCGTGGCAATCACCGCCGAGGTGCGGAACTCACTGAGCATCGAGAAGGCTTTGTCCTTGTCCACCGACAGCCCGATGTACCAGTTGACCGACGGCAGGCCTTTGATCGGCGCGAAGCTGACGATGCGGGTCTTGCCATCGACGGTGATTTCACTGAAGTCGCTGCTGATGCGCGGGGTGTCCTGCGGATAGGCTTCTTTGAGTGATTTCATCACCAGTGCCTTGTCCGGGTGCACGAGGATCTTGCCGTCGGCGCTGACCAGGAAGGCGTAGCCCATGCCGGAGAAGTCCCGGGCGGTGAGGGTGTCGACCAGGGTTTGCAGGCTCAGGTCACCGCCGACCACGCCAACGCTCTGGCCGGCCTTTTTCGAGGCGGTGGCGATGGAGATTATCAACTGGCCGGTGGCGGCGTCGATGTACGGTTCGGTCAGGGTCGACGCGCTGCTGCTCTCGGCCCCTTTATACCAAGGGCGCACCCGAGGATCGAAACCGTCCGGCATCTTCACGTCCGGACGGATGGTGAAGTGACCGGTGGCATCACCCAGGTAAGTGGCCATAAACGTCGAGGTCAGGGATTTCTGTTCCAGCAGGCTGGCGACGTTGGCCGGGTCCGGATTGATGGCAATATTCTGGGCGGCGTTCTCGACCAGCAGAATGCGCCCGTTGAGCCAGGTCTGGATGTTATCGGCGGTGACTTCGCCCATCTCGTTGAGATAGTTGTTCAGGTCATCGCGGATCGCGTTGCGTTGCAGCCAGTCGTTGTACAGCGTGAACGAGGCGAAAGCGGCGATGACGATGAGGGCGGCGGCAAGCAAAATTTTATGGCTGAAGCGCAGGTTTTTGTTCATGGCTTGGGGTTCCGCTAAGGTCTTAATGTCCTGGGCGTGCTTTTATAAAGACGCGCAATATGGGCAAGGGTGAAACAAACTGATATTTCCGACTCTCCTTAGGGAAATGTCCGACCGACTTTTCAGTCAGGTTCTCGCCCTTATCTATCGGCCACAGCGGATTAAAGATTAACCATAGGTGACAAAATGCCTGACACATCGCAACTCGTTATCGGCGCCGATCTGGCGGGGCAACCGATTGCTCAGGCCATGCGCCTGGCCAACCGCCACGGGCTGATCGCCGGTGCGACCGGGACCGGCAAGACCGTGACTTTGCAACGCCTTGCCGAAGCATTCAGTGACGCCGGGGTCGCGGTATTCGCCGCCGACATCAAAGGCGACCTGTGCGGCCTGGGCGCTGCTGGCAATCCGCAGGGCAAAGTCGCCGAGCGCATCGCCGGGATGCCCTGGCTCGACCACAAACCGCAGGCTTATCCGGTGACGCTGTGGGATATTCACGGGAAATCCGGTCATCCGTTGCGCACGACTTTGAGTGAAATGGGCCCGCTGCTGATCGGCAGCCTGCTGGAACTGACCGACAGCCAGCAGTCGGCGCTGTACGCGGCGTTTAAAGTGGCCGATCGCGAGGGCCTGTTGCTGCTGGATCTGAAAGACCTCAAGGCGCTGCTCAATCACCTCAAGGACAACCCGCAGCTGCTCGGCGAAGACGCGGCGCTGATGACCACCGGTTCCAGCCAGGCACTGTTGCGCCGGCTGGCGACCCTGGAGCAGCAGGGCGCTGAAGCGTTGTTCGGCGAACCGGCGCTGCAACTCGAAGACATTCTGCAACCGGCCGCCGATGGTCGTGGGCGGATTCATTTGCTCGATGCCAGCCGTCTGGTGCATGAGGCACCGAAGGTCTACGCGACGTTCCTGCTGTGGCTGCTGGCCGAGCTTTTCGAGCAATTGCCGGAGCGCGGCGATGCCGACAAACCGCTGCTGGCGCTGTTCTTCGATGAAGCGCATTTGTTGTTCGGCGATACGCCCAAGGCGTTGCAGGAGCGTCTGGAACAGGTGGTGCGGCTGATCCGCTCGAAAGGTGTCGGCGTGTATTTCGTCACCCAGTCGCCGGGCGACCTGCCGGATGACGTGCTCGCGCAACTTGGCCTGCGGATTCAGCACGGCTTGCGTGCGTTCACTGCCAAGGAACAGAAATCCCTGCGAGCGGTAGCCGATGGCTTCCGGCCGAATCCGGCGTTCGACACCTTGTCGGTACTGACCGAGCTGGGCATCGGTGAAGCACTGGTCGGGACGCTGCAGGAAAAAGGCACGCCGGAGATGGTCCAGCGGGTGCTGGTGGCGCCGCCACAGTCGCGGATCGGGCCGTTGAGCGAAACCGAACGCACGATGCTGATCGCCGGGTCGCCGTTCAAGGGGCGTTATGACAAACCGATCGATCGTGAGTCGGCATATGAAATCCTGATGGGCCGCAAGGATCTGGCGCCGGAGGCGGATGCGCCAGCGGGTAAGCCGGCAGCCGAAGAGCCGAGCCTGGCTGATCGTGCCGGAGAGTTTCTGGGCACGGCGGCGGGGCAGGCGTTGAAGTCAGCCATGCGTCAGGCGGCCAACAATCTGGGTAAACAACTGGTGCGCGGCTTGATGGGGTCGTTGCTCGGTGGCAGCAAACGGCGTTGATCCAAACTGTGGGAGCGGGCTTGCTCGCGAAAGCGGTCTGCCAGTCAACAATAATGTTGACTGAAAGGCCGCCTTCGCGAGCAAGCCCGCTCCCACATTAGATAAGTGGCAGTTTTCTGGATTGAGATCAGGATTTGTCTTTGGCGTGTGCCGCCAGGCGCTCAAGTGCCGCACGCAGAGCGGGATCGCTGATCCCGTCGGCCGTGGACTGAATGGTCGCCGCCGCATTGCTCGACAGGTCCATCGTGTGCCCGACAGCCCCAGGCTGGACGATCGGTGGTCGCACACTGAATTTGATTCGCGTCAGGTTGGCGAACTCTTCGAACAGCTGCAATTGCCGTTGCAGGCGTTTTTGCTGGTAGCGCAGGCGTGTCGCCCAATGGCCGTCGGTGACCACCAGCGACAGTTCGCCTTCACGCCACTTGGCGACATGACAATGTGCGCGGGCGGCAGGTTGCAGCTGGCTTTCAAGCAGGCGTTGCAGATGAGCGAGGCGTTGGGCATGACCAAGAATGGCTTTGAGCGGCTTGGCTTCGCGTAGCAGAACGGCGGGCGCTCTGGCTGTAAGGGGGCGAAATGCCATGATCGAACACCTGAAGTAACAGAAGCGCCATGTTAGCAGAAAGCAACGGAACCACTCGCCCATTGCTTTTGTCCCTGCTTTACCCATTAAATCAACAACTAACTTCTTGCCTTGATGGGTTGAAGTTGAGCAAAACGCCCTTATTTTAAGTGAGCCCCGTCAAAGCGCAGTGCCAGCATCGTGGAATATCGCCACTTTCCTCACCACCGTTTCCGGGTAGAATGCTCGTTCGCATGCGGCCATGAGGGCTGCACGGGCGACTCACGGGGCCGCCCTCCATCCCTTTAGTGTGGAAGATCCTGCCGATATGTTTGCGCCTTTGTTAAAGAAACTTTTTGGAAGCAAGAACGAGCGTGAAGTCAAACGCATGCTCAAGACGGTGCAGCTCGTCAATGCCTTCGAAGAGCAAATGGTGGCCCTTTCGGACGATCAATTGCGCGCCAAGACCAATGAGTTCAAGGCCCGTATCGCCAAAGGGGAATCCCTCGACAAGCTGTTGCCTGAAGCCTTCGCGGTCGCCCGTGAAGCCGGCAAGCGCGTCATGGGCATGCGCCACTTCGACGTCCAGTTGATCGGCGGCATGACCTTGCATGAAGGCATGATTGCCGAAATGCGTACCGGTGAGGGTAAAACCCTCGTAGCGACCCTGGGCGTTTACCTCAACGCGCTGTCCGGCAAGGGCGTGCACGTTGTAACCGTGAACGACTACCTGGCCCGCCGTGACGCCAACTGGATGCGTCCGCTGTATGAATTCCTCGGCCTGACCGTCGGCGTCGTGACGCCGTTCCAGCCGCCGGAAGAGAAGCGCGCCGCCTACGCTGCCGACATCACCTACGGTACCAACAACGAATTCGGGTTCGACTACCTGCGCGACAACATGGCGTTCAGCATGGAAGAGAAATTCCAGCGCGAACTCAATTTTGCCGTGATCGACGAAGTCGACTCCATCCTCATCGACGAAGCCCGTACCCCGCTGATCATTTCCGGTCAGGCCGAGGACAGTTCCAAGCTGTACATGGAGATCAACAAACTGATCCCGCAGCTGGAACTGCACGTTGAAGAAGTCGAAGGCCAGGTCACCAAGGCCGGTCACTACACCATCGACGAGAAGACCCGTCAGGTCGAACTCAACGAAGCCGGTCACCAGTACATCGAAGAAATGCTCACCGGCGTCGGCCTGCTGGCCGAAGGCGAGAGCCTGTACTCGGCGCATAACCTGGGCCTGCTGACCCACGTCTATTCGGGTCTGCGTGCGCACAAGCTGTTCCATCGCAACGTCGAATACATCGTGCAGGACGGCCAGGTCGTACTGGTCGACGAACACACCGGCCGCACCATGCCGGGTCGTCGTCTGTCCGAAGGCCTGCACCAGGCCATCGAAGCCAAGGAAGGTCTGAACATTCAGGCCGAGAGCCAGACTCTGGCTTCGACCACGTTCCAGAACTACTTCCGTCTCTACACCAAGCTGTCCGGCATGACCGGTACCGCCGACACCGAAGCGTTCGAATTCCACCAGATCTATGGCCTGCAGGTCATGGTGATCCCGCCGAACAAGCCGTTGGCGCGTAAAGATTTCAACGACCTGGTGTTCCTGACCGCCGAAGAGAAATACGCGGCGATCATCAACGACATCAAGGAAGGCATGGCCCAGGGCCGTCCGATCCTGGTGGGCACCGCGACCATCGAAACTTCCGAGCATGTGTCCAACCTGCTCAACAAGGAAGGCATCGAACACAAGGTGCTGAACGCCAAGTTCCACGAAAAAGAAGCCGAGATCATCGCGCAAGCCGGTCGTCCGGGCGCCCTGACCATCGCCACCAACATGGCCGGTCGTGGTACCGACATCCTGCTGGGCGGTAACTGGGAAGTGGAAGTCGCGGCGCTGGAAAACCCGAGCCCCGAGCAGATCGCCCAGATCAAGGCCGACTGGCAGAAGCGTCACCAGCAAGTGCTGGAGTCCGGCGGTCTGCAGGTGATTGCCTCCGAGCGTCACGAATCCCGTCGTATCGACAACCAGCTGCGTGGCCGTGCTGGCCGTCAGGGCGATGCCGGTTCCAGCCGCTTCTACCTGTCGCTGGAAGACAGCCTGATGCGCATCTTCGCCTCTGACCGGGTGAAGAACTTCATGAAAGCCCTGGGCATGCAGCCGGGCGAAGCGATCGAGCACCGCATGGTGACCAACGCGATCGAGAAGGCGCAGCGCAAGGTGGAAGGTCGCAACTTCGATATCCGTAAACAACTGCTCGAGTTCGACGACGTCAACAACGAACAGCGTAAAGTGATCTATCACATGCGTAACACGTTGCTGGCCGCCGACAACATCGGTGAAACCATCGCCGATTTCCGTCAGGATGTGCTCAACGCCACCGTCAGCGCGCACATTCCGCCGCAATCGCTGCCAGAGCAGTGGGACGTGGCCGGTCTGGAAGCGTCGATTGCCAGCGACTTCGGGGTGAAACTGCCGATCCAGCAATGGCTCGACGAAGACGATCACCTGTACGAAGAGACCCTGCGCGAGAAGCTGATGGTCGAGCTGATGGCGGCGTACAACGAGAAAGAAGATCAGGCCGGTGCCGAAGCACTGCGCTCGTTCGAGAAACAAATCGTTCTGCGCGTGCTGGACGACCTGTGGAAAGACCACCTGTCGACCATGGATCACCTGCGTCACGGCATCCACCTGCGTGGCTACGCCCAGAAGAACCCGAAGCAGGAATACAAGCGCGAGTCGTTCACGCTGTTCTCCGAGCTGCTGGATTCGATCAAGCGCGA
The DNA here is from genome assembly GCF_017947305.1 of Pseudomonas sp. MWU347. Lineage (NCBI taxonomy): Bacteria > Pseudomonadati > Pseudomonadota > Gammaproteobacteria > Pseudomonadales > Pseudomonadaceae > Pseudomonas > Pseudomonas sp. MWU347. Next base: position 244,146 of record NZ_JAFGZB010000010.1, on the reverse strand, counting down.
CTCGATCCGTGTGCTGTCGCACGTTCAGGTGCGCCGCGAAGATCCAGAAGCCGAAGAGCAACGCCTGCGTGAGGAAGCCGAAGCACTGGCCGCGCGCATGCAGTTCGAACACGCCGAGGCCCCTGGTCTGGAGCAGCCGGAAGTATTGGGTGAAGAGGTCGATGTCGCCCTCGCCACCGCGCCGGTGCGCAACGAGCAGAAGCTGGGTCGCAACGAACTGTGCTACTGCGGTTCGGGCAAGAAATTCAAGCATTGCCACGGGCAGATCCAGTAACCCCCGTTTCAATCGCTGAAATACCCGCGCCGCGACCGGCTCCTGCCGTCGCGGCGTTTTGCCATTTACACCACCGCCATCCCTGTGAGCGGTGCTGACATCATTGAGTAAGGAGCGCATTCATGGCTGTTGGTCTTGGTCCTTTGCCAACGTTGCACCCGGTTGCCGGTTTTGAACTCGGTATTGCCTCGGCCGGCATCAAGCGCCCCGGGCGCAAGGATGTGGTAGTGATGCGCTGCGCCGAAGGTTCGACCGTGGCCGGTGTGTTCACGTTGAACGCCTTTTGCGCCGCGCCGGTGATCCTGGCGAAAAAACGCGTGCACAACGACGTGCGTTACCTGCTGACCAACACCGGCAATGCCAACGCCGGTACCGGTGAGCCGGGCCTGGCGGCTGCCGAGCGCACTACGGCGAAACTGGCCGAGCTGACCGGTGTCGATGCCAGCCAGATCCTGCCGTACTCCACCGGCGTGATCGGTGAGCCGCTGCCGGTCGAGAAAATCGAAGGCGCACTGCAAGCGGCGCTGGATGATCTGTCGGAAAACAACTGGGCAGGCGCCGCCACCGGCATCATGACCACCGACACCCTGCCCAAGGGTGCCAGCCGCCAGTTCGAGCATGATGGCGTGACCATTACCGTCACCGGCATCAGCAAAGGTGCAGGCATGATTCGCCCGAACATGGCGACCATGCTCGGCTACATCGCCACCGATGCCAAAGTTTCCCGCGACGTACTGCACAACCTGATGCTCGACGGCGCGAACAAGTCGTTCAACCGCATCACCATCGACGGCGATACCTCGACCAACGACTGCTGCATGCTGATTGCCACCGGCAAGGCTGCACTGCCGGAAATCACCCGTGCCGAAGGCGAGCTGTTCAACAAGCTGAAACAGGCGGTGTTCGAAGTGTGCATGGACGTGGCCCAGGCCATCGTGCGTGACGGCGAAGGCGCGACCAAGTTCGTCACCGTTGAAGTCAACGGTGGCGGCAATCATCAGGAATGCCTGGACGTCGGTTACACCGTGGCCCACTCGCCGCTGATCAAGACTGCGCTGTTCGCCTCCGATCCGAACTGGGGCCGCATTCTCGCCGCCGTCGGCCGTGCCGGCGTGCCGGATCTGGATGTGAGCAAGATCGACGTGTTCCTCGGCGACGTGTGTATCGCCAGCCGTGGCGCACGCGCAGCGACCTACACTGAGGCACAGGGTTCGGCGGTGATGCAGCAGGAAGAGATCACCATCCGCATCGAGCTGGGTCGCGGCGACTGCAGCGAAACCATCTGGACCACCGATCTGTCGCATGAGTACGTGAAGATCAACGCCGAATACCGCACCTGATCCAAAGGGTGAGGGTGGGCTGCCGGCCTCTTCGCGGGCAAGCCCGCTCCCACAGGGTTCTGTGGTGTACACGACATTTGTGCACGACCGAAACTACTGTGGGAGCGGGCTTGCCCGCGAAAGCGTCGGCCCAGTCACTCTAAGTCTTGAAGCTTTCCACTGACGAAAAGGCGCCACACCATGTCCCTGCACCTGATCATCGGCGACAAACTGCTTTCCTCCTGGTCCCTGCGCGCCGCTCTGGCGCTGGAGCTGACCGGCGCACCCTACAGCGAAGAACTGATCAAACTCGGCAAGCCCGACACCCGCGAGCGGCTGCTCAAGCATTCGCCGACCGCCAAGGTGCCGCTGCTGCAAACTTCTCGCGGCACCATCGCCGACTCTCTGGCGATCGCCGAATACCTGGCCGAGCAGTTTCCGTCCGAACAGCTCTGGCCAATCGACCTGTTTGCCCGTGCCCAGGCGCGATCCGCCTGCGCGCAGATGCACAGCGGCTTTTTCGCCATGCGCAATCACATGCCGTTCAACCTGAGCCACGATGCGCCGCTCAACCCGGTGCCGCCAGAGGTGAAGGTCGATATCGAACGCATGCTCGCGCTGTGGGCTGAATGCCGTGCTGCCGCCACGGAGCCTGGGCCGTATCTGTTTGGCCGGGTGAGCCTGGCTGACGCGTTCTTCGCCCCGATTGCCGTGCGCCTGCGGACTTACCAGGTGCAGTTGCCGGCGGTTGATGAAGCCTATGTTGAAACCGTCTACCAATGGCCCGCCTTCAAGGCGTGGCAAAAGGCTGGACTGGAGGAGTTGAATCCGTGAAACGCGTACATGTCGCGGCTGCCGTCATTCGTGACGACAGCGGCAAAATCCTCATCGCCCGTCGTGCCGACACCCAGCATCAGGGCGGCTTGTGGGAATTTCCCGGCGGCAAGGTCGAGGCTGACGAATCGGTCGAAAGCGCCTTGGCGCGCGAGCTGCACGAAGAGCTGGGCATTGTCGTCGGCGCCGCTCGTCCACTGATCAAGGTGCGCCACGATTACCCGGACAAGCAGGTACTGCTGGATGTCTGGGAAGTGTCGAGCTTCAGCGGTGAGCCGCACGGTGCCGAAGGTCAGCCACTGGCCTGGGTGACCGCCAAGGATCTGCTGAACTACGAATTCCCGGCGGCCAATCAGCCGATCGTGGCCGCGGCGCGTCTGCCCGGCGAATACCTGATCACCCCGGACGATCTGGAAGCCCCGGCCTTGCTGCGCGGCATTCAGAAGGCGATTGCCGGCGGGATCAAACTGATCCAGTTGCGCGCGCCGAACGGCTATGACCCCAAATACCGCGATCTGGCGGTGGATGCAGCCGGTCTGTGTGCCGGCAAGGCGCAGTTGATGATCAAGGGGCCGTTCGAATGGCTCGGCGATTTCCCGTCGGCCGGTTGGCACATCACCGCCGCGCAACTGCGCAAATACGCCGCAGCAGGGCGACCGTTGCCAGCTGAGCGTTGGTTGGCCGCTTCGTGCCATAACGCCGAAGAGCTGGCGCTGGCTGAGCAGATGGGGGTGGATTTCGTCACCTTGTCGCCGGTTCAACCAACCTTGACCCATCCGGATGCGCAGCCGTTGGGCTGGGAGCAGGCTGCGGCGTTGATCGAGGGCTTTGGCAAGCCAGTGTTCTTGCTCGGCGGGGTTGGCCCGGCGGAGCGCGAGAAGGCTTGGGGTGTTGGCGCGCAGGGTGTGGCGGGGATTCGGGCGTTCTGGCCGGAAGCTTGATTATGTTGTGAGGCTGATGGCCTCTTCGCGAGCAAGCCCGCTCCCACATTTGACTGCATTCCAACTGGATGAATGCAATCAACTGTGGGAGCGGGCTTGCTCGCGAAGGCGTCCTTACAGGCGCTAGATTTCTGAAGGCTTCGCAGCAGGCTGCCACAAAATCTCCGCAATCCCCTGCCGCCGCGCAATCAACCTTGCGGCGACGAACAACAGATCCGACAACCGATTGATATACGCCAAACCAACCCCGGCCAATGGCTCAATTGCATTCAAATGCTGACAACGGCGCTCGGCACTGCGCGCCAGACTGCGGCACACATGGGCCTGGGCGATCAGCATCGACCCACCGGGCAGAATGAAATTCTCCAGCGGCCCCAATTCCTCGTTCCACACATCAATTGCCGCTTCCAGGCGCTCGATTTCTGCCGTGTTCAGCGCCTGATATTCCGGCATCGCCAGCTCTCCGCCGAGGTCAAACAACCGATGCTGACAGGGGGCGAGCACGTCGATCAGTTCATTCAATCCCGGGAACGCCTCGCGCTCGGCGATCAACCCGGCCAGCAGCACACCGACCTGACTGTTCAGCGTATCGACTTCGCCAATCGCTTCGATCCGCGGGTGATCCTTGGGGACGCGGCGGCCATCGCCCAGGCCGGTTTCGCCGGTGTCGCCGGTGCGGGTGTAGATCTTCGACAAGCGAAAGCCCATGGGTTACCTCGGTAGTTGATTGGTTTCGGCGGCGATGGCCGCCGGTTGGGTCAGTGGCAGGCGCAAGGTGAAGCAGGTGCCCTGGCCCGGCGCCGATTGCACTTCCATCTGGCCTTTGTGGTTGTTGGTGATGATGAAGTACGACACCGACAGCCCCAGCCCTGTGCCCTGGCCGATTTCCTTGGTGGTGAAGAACGGCTCGAAGGTGCGCTTGCGAACGCTCTCGCTCATGCCGATGCCGTTGTCCTCGACCTGGATCTCGGCCCATGGCGGGTTCAGTTTGGTGCGCAAAATGATCCGCCCCGGCTCGCTGTCATCTTCGCGCTGGTGAATGGCTTGTGCAGCGTTTTTCAGCAGGTTGAGCAACACTTGTTCCAGTTCGTTGGCGGTGCCCGGTACCGGGCCGAGCGCCGGGTCGAACTGGCGGATGATCGCCTGGCCCTTGAAGTCGAAACCGATCGCCAGATCGAAGTCGTTGCCGGCAATTTCCACCGCTTGATCGATCAGTGCGGGCAGATCGCACGGGGCCATTTGCCGGGTGCTGCGGCGGCTGAAACTGAGCATGTGCGTGACGATTTTTGCCGCGCGGGCGCCGGCCTGCTGAATACCGTCGAGCAGTTTCGGCACTTCGCGGCTTTGCAGGTAACGGTTGACGGTGTCCAGTTCGATGCCGAGCTGTTCGGCGGTTTCGAGGTTCTTCGGCAGATCCGCCGACAGCCGCCGGCGAATGTTCTGCACGTTGTGCAGGATCGCGCCCAGCGGGTTGTTGATCTCATGGGCCATGCCGGCGGCGAGGCCACCGACCGAAAGCATTTTTTCCGACTGCACCATCATTTCTTCCAGCGACAGGCGCTGGGTGATGTCGTCGATACGGATCACCACACCGCGCCCGGCGCCGCCCATCAGCGGATAAAAGGTCAGGGCGTAGTGCTTGGGTTCGTCATCCTTGAACCAGGTCACCCGTTCGATCTTCGCCACGGTGTGCTCTTCCACGGTCTGCTTGAGTTGCGGCAGAAACGGCTTGAGCGGTTCGAAGGCGAGGAAGATCGGTTGGTTCAGCGCCTCATCCAGGCGCGTTCCGGAAAGGGCGCTGGCCTCCTGGTTCCACTGGGTCACGTAGAGCTGTTCGTCGAGAGCGATCAGCGCCGAGGGCATGGAGTCGATGATGCTGTTGAGGTAGTTCTGGAAACCGGTGAGCTTCTTCTCGATCTTGCTCCGAACCTGGACTTCCAGTTCCAGCTTGCGGTTGGTGTGGCGGGTTTCTTCGGCCAGGCCCTGGGCCTGATCGTAGGCGGCCTGCGAGTCATCGCGGGCCCGCTTGAGCTGCTGTTCGCGAGCCTCGATGCGCGAGAGCATGGTGTTGAACGCCTCGGCGAGGCTGCCGATTTCATCGTGGTTACCGCGTGAGGCGCGCAGGGCATAGTTCTCTTCGCGAGTGACCTGACGCGACAGTTCTTCCAGCTCATGGATCGGGCGGGTGATCAGGCGTTTGATCTGCCGCGCAATCACCAGCCACAGCAGCACACTGAAAATCAGGATGCCGAGACTGGCAGTCAGGGTGCCGGTGTAGAACGCCATCGGCAGTTCACTGCTGGCGACCAGCAGCAAGTGCCCGGGCGCGGTGCCGGGACGGGGCAGGGTGATCAACTGATTGCTGCGAAACTCGGTGAGCTGCCAGGCTTCGACGTGTCGATAGCGTTCCGGCAGATTGAGCTTGTCGCCACGCTGCACCTGGGCGATGCGGTCACCCTTGCCGTCATACAACGCCGCCGCGCGCAGCGGCGAATAGCTGTCGAGTTCCTTGAGCAGGCGTTCGGCGCTTTGTGGCGACTCGAGGGCTTGTGCGACCAGGCTCGGGTTGGAGATCAGCCGGCCGATGGTCTGCAAAGCTTGCGGCGCCATGCTTTCCTGGGAGATGTAATAGGCGGCGCTGATAAAGGTCAGGTTGGCGACCAGCAGGACGGTGGTCAACAACACCAGCAGGGCGGCCAGCAGTTTCTGGCCGACCGGCAGGTTTTCAAGGCGCTGGCGCAATGGCATCAGGTTTATCGCAGCAAAGGAACAAGTGGGCAGCGTAGCCGCTGCTCAGTCGCTGGGCAATCCAAGGCTGTGCAGATGAGCGATCAGACGCTGCTGCAATTGATTGAGGTGTGGCAGGTTCAACTGGTGACGGGTGGCGACTTTGCAGGCGTGGCCCAGCAGGTAACTGATTTCGGTGCGGCGCTGGTTCGCCACGTCCTGATACATCGACGAGTAGTTGGCTGCGGTGGCGTGGATCACCCGCTCGACTTCCTGTTGCAGATTGACCGCGGCTGCCGGTTGACCGCAACGCTCCAGCAATTCGGCAAGCTCCGCACACAACGTGGCGACTTCGCATTGATGCTGCTCCAGCCCGCCGTTACGGCAATCATGGAGCACGGTCAGCGGATTGATCGCGCAATTGAGCGCCAGTTTGCGCCACAGCCGGGTGAGGATGTCAGTGCTCCATTCGTGGGGTATTTTTGCTGCGTCCAGATCGTCCAGCCAGATTGGCGCTACCGGATGGCTGGCATCGCCCAGCCAGGTAAAACCATGGCCGGCAAACACCACGCGCCAGTCGCCGTCGCGGAACGCGCCTTCGGTGCTGGAGGCGCTGATGCAGCGTGCCTGCGGAACCAACGCTGCGACCGCGTCCTGACTGCCGAGACCGTTCTGCAGCAGGATCAGCTCGGCATCTGCGCTCAGGCGCGGGGCGAGGCGGGCGACGGCGCTTTCGGCGTCATAGGCTTTGCAGGCGACCAGCAGGCGGCGGATCGGCTCCGGGTCGTCCGCCGTTTGCGCAGGGACGGCATAGGTCGTGGCTGCGCCGTGTTCGACCAGCGTCAGGCCGCCGGCCACCTGATACCTGCGCAAGCGCTCGGCATCACGCACGATCAGCCGCACCGGCAGCCCGGCCCGGGCCAGACGGGTGGCCCACAGGGTGCCGAGGCTACCGGCGCCGAGAACGTGCCAGGGGGTGGACATCAGTTTTTCACTCGGTAAGGTACTGGCATGCAAGGCTCGCCGTATCGGTGGGAAAAGACCCGTTATAATGAGCCGGATTTTAACCGCAAGCCAAGCGCGCTCCCTCCTTATCGAGCGCGCCTTTTTATTGGAGAGACTACATGCCGTCGTTCGACGTGGTATCCGAACTGGACAAACACGAGCTGACCAACGCGGTCGAGAACGCCGTGAAGGAACTCGATCGTCGCTATGACCTGAAAGGCAAGGGCAGCTTCGAGTTCAAGGAAAAGGACCTGACCGTCAACCTGACCGCTGAAGCCGGGTTCCAGCTGGAAGCGATGATCGAGATCCTGAAGCTGGCCCTGACCAAGCGCAAGATCGATGTGCAGTGCCTTGAAGTAAAAGACGCTTACGCCTCGGGCAAGCTGATGAAGCAGGACGCGATCCTCAAGGAAGGCATCGACAAGGAGCTGGCGAAGAAGATCGTCGCTCACATCAAGGACGCCAAGCTCAAGGTACAGGCCGCCATTCAGGGCGAGCAGGTGCGTGTGACCGGCAAGAAGCGTGATGACCTGCAGGAAGCCATCGCGGCCCTGCGCGCCAAGGAATTCGGCATGCCACTGCAGTTCAACAACTTCCGCGACTAAGTCCGGTCAAATGGCTGTGGGAGCGGGCTTGCTCGCGAAAGCGGTGTGTCAGGCAACTCATTGTTGAATGACACAGCGCTTTCGCGAGCAAGCCCGCTCCCACTTTTAATTTGTGTACAGCCCCGGGTAGCCGGACATCAGGAGATGGAAGATGGATTTGAATGCTGAGGTAGACAACCTGGTCAAGGCGTCCCAGGCGTGGATTCCGATGATCATGGAATACGGCAGCCGCGTGCTGCTGGCGGTGATTACCCTGGCCATTGGCTGGTGGCTGATCAACAAGGTCACGCAAAAACTCGGCGGTCTGCTGGCCCTGCGCAATGCCGACCTGGCGCTGCAAGGCTTCATCAGCAGCCTGGCGAACATCATCCTCAAGGTGCTGCTGATTGTCAGCGTCGCCTCGATGATCGGCGTGGAAACCACCTCGTTCGTGGCCGCGATTGGTGCTGCCGGCCTGGCCATCGGTCTGGCGTTGCAGGGCAGCCTGGCGAACTTCGCCGGCGGCGTGCTGATTCTGCTGTTCCGTCCGTTCCGTATCGGTGACTGGATCGAAGCGCAAGGTGTGGCGGGTACTGTCGACAGCATCCAGATTTTCCACACCGTGCTGCGTACCGGTGACAACAAGACCATCATCGTCCCGAACGGCAATCTGTCGAACGGCATCATCACCAACACCAACCGTCAGCCAACCCGCAAAGTGGTGTTTGACGTGGGTGTGGATTACGAAGCTGATCTGCAAAAGGCCCGTCAGGTGCTGCTGGATCTGGCCAAGGATGAGCGCGTATTGCAGGACCCTGCGCCACAAGCGGTCATTTCGACGTTGGGTGACAGTTCGATCACTGTTTCCCTGCGTGTGTGGGTTAAAACTGCAGACTATTGGGACGTGATGTTCATGTTTAACGAACAGTCGCGTGACCGTTTGAAAACTGCCGGTATTGATATTCCGTTTCCACAGCGGGTTATTCGAGTAGTTCAGGAATCGGCTGTTCAGTAATACCACTGATACTTGGCCTCGCGGTCAGTTAATGAGTGGACTAACCCAAGAGCTGTCCGCACTCTTGGGTTTTTTATGTCTGATCTAGATGTTCGTTGGCTAATAAGTAGCTAGCTACTATTGTTTGTACGGTCAGAAACAGGAAGGCAGGGCAAACTTGATTCATAAAAAAACCGCTCACCTGAGTCAGGTGAGCGGTTCTTGTTAGAGCAAAGCTCTACAGTACGTCAGCTGCATATCCCGATTAGAGGATGTTCAGTGGGTACTCGACGATCAGACGGGTGTCGTTGTTGTCAGACGCGTAGCCGCTGTACGCGCCGTTCGAACGGTACATGGCGTAACGCAGACGGAACGACAGATCCTTGGCTGGACCTTCCTGGATCACGTACTTGGACTCGGCGTTCCACTCGTTTTCTTTACCTTCACCCAGACCGTTGGTCTTGATGTTGTCACCCTTCACGTAGCGGGTCATGAAGCTCAGGCCAGGAACGCCATAAGTCTTCATGTTCAGGTCGTAACGAGCTTGCCAGGAGCGTTCTTCACGGCCCACGAAGTCGGAGATCTGAATGGAGTTGGCAACGAAGATGGTGCTGTTGCCGTCAACGCCATAGTAGTAGGCATTGTCGCCGCTGGAGCGCTGGTGAGCGATGGTGAACTTGTGCGCGCCGAGGCTGTAGGCTGCTGCTAGGGACCACAGTTTGTTGTCTACGCCACGGGTGTCGTTGTCAGGGGTTTCGTCGCCAATGGCGCTGACCAGGTTGCCACGCTTCTCGCCTTCGGTTTTATAACCGTTGAAGTCGAAGTTCAGCGACTGGTCTTCGGCGATAGGCAGGGTGTAGTTCAGATTGATGTATTGCTTCTTGAAGTACTGGTCGGCATCCGAAGCGGCCAATGCACCGGTGAAATTGTCGGTGAAGGCATAGCTGGCGCCGAAGATGTTGATGCTGGTCAGGCCCTTGCCACCGTTGCCGTTCTCATCAGGCAGGCCGCCGATGCTGTCGCGGCCCATGCCGGTTTGCTTGCTCAGGGCGGTGAAGCGACCTGCGCTCAGTTCCAGGCCTTTGATCTCTTTGGAAGTGATCAAGGTACCGGTAGCCACTTCTGGCAACAGACGACTGTCGTCAGTGGCGAAGACCGGGCTGGCAACGAATTGCTGACCGTATTTCAGCACAGTGTCGGAAACGCGGAATTTGACAGCGCCGCCGATCTTGCCTTGGGATTTCTCTTCGTTGCCGTCGCTATCAATCGCGAACAGGCCGTTACCACGACGACCCGAGCCACCGTCCAGCTTGACCGAACCCATGGCCATGGCGTCGAGACCGAAACCTACGGTGCCTTGAGTGAAGCCCGATTCGTAGGTCAGCAGTTGGCTGACACCGGTGTCCTGGCGATAGCCGCTTTCAAAACCCGGGGTGCCGTCTTTCTTTGCAACGTTACCGGCACCATTTTTGTAATCGCGGTTCATGTATTCCATACGAGTCTTCAGTTTCAGACTCTGGTCTTCCAGGAACCCTTTGGCGTCATCCTGCGAAGATGCCATTGCGAACTGCGAGGTGCCTGCTGCAACAGCCAGGGCGATCATGCTCCACTTCATCACGCGCATCGTGATTTGCTCCTTTGGTTTTTAGAAGAGTACTGCCGTCCCACCTGTTTTATTATCTGGGCGGCTCTTTCTTTTTGTGTCGGCGCAAACTTATATCACGCCGACAATGTTGGCGATACTTGCTAATCCAACCTTTCACCTTCTTTACGACGCTGTCGCAGATGGCTTTGTAGATGTCGCAAATTCACAGTACCGATGCAATCGGATCGACAACTTTCTCGCTGTTTTTCTAGCCTTTCGCATCGCTAAAAAAGAGTCCCTGGCAAAACACTTGAATCTCCATCGGGCAACCCTGCCACTGTTTTTGTTGGGCCTAAGGCTCCCACTTCCCGTGGTGCGCTTATAGTCCATATGGGTACGAATGCAACAAGCGTGCACAAACCGCGTTCTCTACGCGGTTATTTTTCTGAACACTCGTCACTCGCTGTAAAAACCTCATAAATACTGGGCCTCAAGCCCTTCTTTATCAGGGCTTGACGCCATCCCTCGCTTGGTGTTGTCGAGCAGGTTCGTGCGCGCGACAACGAAAAACGTTACCGGTTCACCCCGCCAGTGAGTATTCGGCGGATGCCCGACGCACTGAGCGTAGACGCGCTGTGCGGTTTTGGTGCAAAAAATTTTCCAGTTGTTCCGGATTCATACAGTTTGAGCGGGAGCAGGGGATGAACGCTTTGGGCTTTTCTGGTCATTTCATTGTGCTGCACCGCGCAGTCGGTTCCGTCATGGTGCGTGCCGCCCGAAAATGTCGCATGCAGGAGCGTTGAGCAATGTCTATCCTGGCACGCTCATCGTGAAGCCCGGCGCATTCGCAGGTATGCTGCCTGCCTGTCGCTTGGCGTCATGCCTGTCTGGATGGCCGCTAAGCTGAATTGTGTAGATCAGCCGGGAGTGCACGCAGTGTTTGCTTTAGATTCACGACTTCAACAGGACACCCTGACCATCGGCGATTTCCCGCTCTGCCGGCTGCTGCTGTCCAACGATGCCAATTACCCGTGGTTCATCCTGGTGCCTCGTCGCGACGATATCAGCGAGTTGTTTCAGTTGGATGTCGCCGACCAGCAGCAGTTGTGGCAGGAAACCACGGCGCTGGCCGAGTTGCTCAAGGACTTGTTCGATGCCGACAAGCTGAACGTCGCGACGCTGGGCAACGTTGTCAGCCAGTTGCATATGCATGTGATCGTGCGCAAGCGTGACGATGCGGCATGGCCGGCGCCGGTCTGGGGCAAACACCCGGCCAAACCCTACAGCGCCGAGCAGGTCGCGAGCATTCGTGAGCGGCTGCGTCTGGTGCTGACCGAACACTTCACGTTTCTGGAGGGGTGAACCATGAACCTTGAAGAACGCGTCACCGATCTGGAAAGCCGTCTGGCTTTTCAGGATGACACCATTCAGGCGTTGAACGACGAACTGGTGGCGCAGCAGCGGATGATCGAGCGCCTGCAGTTGCAAATGGCGGCGTTGCTCAAGCGTCAGGAGGAGATGGTCGGGCAGTTCGATTCTTTCGAGGAAGAGGCGCCACCACCGCATTACTGATGCCGACACCTTTATGCAGGCGTAAAAAAAACCGCGAGCAGCCTGGCTGTTCGCGGTTTTTTATTGCCTTGGATCAGCGACGCGGCAGGGCGGCGATCACGTCCTCGGCTTGCAGGCCTTTGTCCCGATTCATCACCGAGAACTCCACGCGCTGGCCTTCGACCAGTACGCGGTGGCCTTCGCCACGGATTGCACGAAAGTGCACGAAAATATCATCGCCGGAATCCCGGGAGATAAAGCCGAAGCCTTTGGAGGTGTTGAACCACTTGACGGTACCGGTATCGCGGTTGCTCATGTCATAGGTAGTCGGTGCGGCGGCCGGTGAAGACTTGTAGAAGCTGATGGCCAGATGCAGGACCACGGCAACCAGAGCGATCACCAGGCTGAACAACACCGCCGGTTGACCGGCGATGACTGGCATCGGTGCGATCAGGGTCAGGGTTTGCAGGACGACAGTCAGCACGAGAAGAGCGCTGACCAGATTTTGCAGATGCTGGCGCGGGCCTTTGTTCCAGTAAGGAATCACTGGAGCGATGACCAGATTCAGCAGGCCGAAAAAGGCCAGGTAAAGTGCATCGGGTTGTTGCAGGTAAGGAACGGCTTCGGATTTCAAGCTAGGTATGAACGACAGCAGCAAGGCCGCTGCGCCCATTAGCAGGTGGACGATTTTCAACATTTTGATTGGCTCACGTTATGACGGCTCACAAGGAAGAGCTGAAGGCGCACGGTTCGCTTCGAAACAATAAAGAGGCGTTGGACACGTGCCCGGCATCAGCCTATGCGCGACACCCCCGAAAAATGGGGCGTAGCGACACACTGCCTATTTAACAGCAAAGCCTGCGGCTACTCAAATTACCCCGGCCAGCGGCACGTGCCCGGTCGATTTGTCGCATGGCGAGTGAAGATTGCCGGCTGCGAGGTGGCGGCTGCCTTGCTAGAGTGGGTCTGCACCTGTTGGATGAATTCAATCGCCTTAGGGGGTAAACATGGCAATCGATATCGGTATCAGTGAAGAAGATCGCAAGTCCATCGTCGAGGGGCTGTCGCGGCTGCTGTCGGACACCTACGTGCTGTATCTGAAAACCCATAACTTCCACTGGAACGTCACAGGTCCGATGTTCAGGACCCTGCATCTGATGTTCGAAGAGCAATACAACGAGCTGGCGCTGGCGGTGGATCTGATCGCCGAGCGTATCCGCGCTCTGGGTTTTCCTGCGCCGGGTGCCTACGCGACTTACGCGCGTCTCTCCTCTATTAAAGAAGAAGTCGGGGTGCCAAGTGCCGAGGACATGATCAAGCAGTTGGTCGACGGCCAGGAAGCGGTCACTCGCACCGCTCGCGGCATCTTCCCGCTGTTGGACAAGGTCAGTGACGAGCCGACGGCCGACTTGCTGACCCAGCGCATGCAGGTGCATGAGAAGACCGCGTGGATGTTGCGCGCGTTGCTCGAGGCCTGATAGTCCGGTGCGCGGACGTCCGCAGGTGTGGATGTCCGCATACTGTTTCAAATCTTACTGAACATGTCGGCTTATCCTACGCTGCTGGGCAACTAGTCATCTGGCGCTGACTTTGCGTCTGCGTTTTTATGAAGGCACAGGATGTTGTCTTTATAAAAGCAGCGATGACAAAGGAGTGTCAGCGATATGGTAGGTGGAGACAGGCGATGCGAGCACGTCGGTTCGCAACGGGAAATGAAGGTCGATCCGTTTGTCAGCGATTTCGATTTTGAGCTGATCCGGCCGCTGGCCAGATCAGTGCGTTTGAACGGCTTTGCCACTTGCTTGAGGCTCGAGCAGGTTTACTGGAACATTCTTGGTGACATGGCCGGGCACAACGGCTGTTCGGTCAGCACGCTGCTGTCCCATGTGGACCGCGAAGTGCACCTGCGCCACGGCGGGGTGAAAAACTTCAGTGGTCTGGTACGGGTGGTGTGCGTGATGAATGGCCTGCGCGATACCCCGGCGGCCGTCATGCCCTGAACGGGCAATACTTGAAATGACGTGGCGGGCTGTGCAGTCTTACGGCTGCACAGCCCGCATTTAATGGATATAATCCCGCTCTTTCGCCGCAAAGCCCTGCGCGCGGTGGCAATCTGATCGCCGAGACACCCCCATGCCGATGTACGATTATCAATGTGCTTCCTGTGGTCATCAGTTGGAAGCCATTCAAAAGATCAGCGAGGCACCGCTGGTCGACTGCCCTGCCTGTCAGGCGCCAGAGCTCAAGAAACAGCTGTCCATGCCGGGTTTTCGCCTCAGCGGCAGCGGTTGGTACGAAACCGATTTCAAGACCGGAGCCAAGAAGAATCTGGCCGGTGGCGACAAATCTGACTAGGGTTCAGGCCCAGGTCGAACGACACGCGTGAGATTTCGCAGTGCTTGAGTGCGACGGGATCTCCACCGAATTTCGAATTACGAGAAGCGAAACCACTACCATGATGCGCAGCCATTATTGCGGCCAACTGAACGAAAGCCTGGAAGGCCAGGAAATTACCCTTTGCGGATGGGTTCACCGTCGTCGCGACCACGGCGGGGTGATTTTCCTCGATATCCGTGATCGTGATGGTCTGGCTCAGGTGGTGTTCGATCCGGATCGCGCCGAGAGCTTCGCCGCCGCCGATCGCGTGCGCAGCGAATACGTCGTGAAGATCACCGGCAAGGTGCGTCTGCGTCCGGCCGGTGCGACCAACGCCAACATGGCGTCGGGCATGATCGAAGTGCTGGGCTACGAGCTGGAAGTGCTGAACGAGTCGGAAACCCCGCCGTTCCCGCTCAACGAATACTCCGACGTCGGCGAAGAAACCCGCCTGCGCTACCGCTTCCTGGACCTGCGTCGTCCGGAAATGGCCGAGAAGCTGCGTCTGCGTTCGCGCATGACCACCAGCATCCGTCGCTTCCTCGACGAGAACGGCTTCCTCGACGTGGAAACGCCGATCCTCACCCGCGCGACCCCGGAAGGCGCCCGCGACTACCTGGTGCCGAGCCGTACTCACGCCGGTTCGTTCTTCGCGCTGCCGCAATCGCCTCAGCTGTTCAAGCAACTGCTGATGGTTGCCGGTTTCGACCGTTACTACCAGATTGCCAAGTGCTTCCGCGACGAAGACCTGCGTGCCGACCGTCAGCCTGAGTTCACTCAGATCGACATCGAGACCAGCTTCCTCGACGAAAAAGACATCATGGGCCTGACCGAAGGCATGATCCGCAACCTGTTCAAGGAAGTGCTGGATCTGGAATTCGGCGAATTCCCGCACATGACCTTTGAAGAAGCCATGCGCCGTTACGGTTCCGACAAGCCGGACCTGCGTAACCCGCTGGAACTGGTCGACGTTGCCGATCAACTCAAAGAAGTCGAATTCAAGGTGTTCAGCGGCCCGGCCAACGATCCGAAATGCCGTATCGCTGCACTGCGCGTTCCAGGCGGGGCGAGCATGCCGCGCAAGCAGATCGACGACTACACCAAGTTCGTCGGCATCTACGGTGCCAAGGGCCTGGCGTACATCAAGGTCAACGAGCGCGCTGCCGGTGTTGAAGGTCTGCAATCGCCGATCGTGAAAAACATCCCTGAAGCCAACCTGAACGTGATCCTCGATCGCGTCGGTGCGGTTGACGGCGACATCGTGTTCTTCGGTGCCGACAAGGCCAAGATCGTCAGCGAAGCCCTGGGCGCGCTGCGTATCAAGCTCGGTCACGACCTCGACCTGCTGACCTGCAAGTGGGCGCCAATGTGGGTCGTCGACTTCCCGATGTTCGAAGAAAACGACGACGGCAGCTTCTCGGCGCTGCACCACCCGTTCACCGCGCCGAAGTGCTCCCCAGAAGAGCTGGAAGCCAATCCGGCCGGCGCTCTGTCCCGCGCCTACGACATGGTGCTCAACGGCACCGAGCTGGGTGGCGGTTCGATCCGTATCCATCGCAAGGAAATGCAACAAGCGGTGTTCCGTCTGCTGGGTATCAATGAGGCGGAACAGGAAGAGAAATTCGGCTTCCTGCTTGACGCGCTGAAGTACGGTGCACCGCCGCACGGTGGTCTGGCTTTCGGTCTGGACCGTCTGGTGATGCTGATGACCGGCGCCCAGTCGATCCGTGAAGTGATCGCCTTCCCGAAAACCCAGAGCGCTGCGGACGTCATGACGCAAGCCCCGGGTGTGGTAGATGCCAAGGCACTGCGCGAGCTGCACATTCGTTTGCGCGAAACGCCAAAGGCTGAGTAAGACGGGCCTGAAGGCGCATCTTCGGATGCGCCTTTTTTCTTTCTATAGAGAGCAGGTCGAGATTTTTTGTTGGCTGGCCGCTGCGTGAGCAGGGCGGGCAACGTTTCAAGAGAATTCGGAGCGAGTTATGGCAGGTCATTCCAAGTGGGCGAACATCAAGCACCGCAAAGAACGTCAGGATGCCAAGAGAGGCAAGATCTTCACCAAGTGGATCCGTGAGCTGACCGTTGCGGCGCGTCAGGGCGGCGGCGACCCGGGTTCCAACCCGCGTCTGCGCCTGGCCCTGGACAAGGCCCTCAGTGCGAACATGAGCCGCGACATCATCGACCGCGCCGTTGCGCGTGGCGCCGGTGCGACCGAAGCGGACAACGTTGAAGAGCTGACCTATGAAGGTTACGGCCCGGGCGGCGTGGCGGTGATGGTCGAGTGCATGACCGACAACCGCAACCGTACCGCAGCTGCCGTGCGCCATGCGTTCAGCAAATGTGGCGGCAACCTTGGTACCGACGGTTCGGTTGCGTATCTGTTCGAGCGCAAGGGGCAGATCAGCTTTGCCCCGGGCGTCGATGAAGACGCGCTGACCGAAGCGGCGCTGGAAGCGGATGCCGACGACGTGGTCAGCCATGAAGACGGCTCGATCGACGTGTTCACCTCGTTCACCAGCTTCTACGCGGTGCGTAACGCGCTGGAAGCGGCCGGGTTCAAGGGTGACGACGCAGAAATCGTCATGCAGCCGACCACCAGTGCCGAACTGGATCTGGAGGGCGCGGAGAAGGTGCTCAAGCTGATCGACATGCTCGAGGATCTGGATGACGTGCAGAACGTCTACTCCAACGCGGACATTCCGGAAGATGTGGCCGCTCAGCTCGGTTAAGAGCGACTAGGCTTCAATGTGGGAGCGGGCTTGCTCGCGAAGGCGGCGTATCAGCAAGCATCAATGCTGAATGACACACCGCCTTCGCGAGCAAGCCCGCTCCCACATTGGTTATTCGCTGTTTTGAATTTCTTGTTTTTACCGACTCCGCAGGCGTTATGACTTTAATTCTGGGTATCGACCCCGGCTCGCGCATCACCGGTTACGGGGTTGTTCGCGATACAGGCCGCGGCGGCTGCATCTACGTGGCGTCGGGCTGCATCCGTACCGGCGCCGGCGAGCTGCATGAGCGGCTGCAAATCGTTTATCGCGGCGTGCGTGAAATCATTCAGACCTATGGCCCGGTGACCATGGGCATCGAAAAAGTGTTCATGGCGAAAAACGCCGACTCGGCGCTCAAACTTGGGCAGGCTCGTGGCGCGGCGATTGTGGCTGGCGCTGAAGAGTGCCTGGAGATTGCCGAGTACACCGCCACCCAGGTCAAGCAAGCTGTGGTCGGCACCGGCGCCGCCAATAAAGAACAGGTGCAGATGATGGTCATGCACATGCTCAAGCTGACCAGCAAACCGCAGATCGATGCCTCGGATGCCCTGGCCATCGCGATTTGTCACGCGCACACCCGTTCCAGCCTGCTGCCGCATGGCCTGGGAACCGCACGCAGTCGTGGCGGGCGCCTGCGTCTCTGATAGCATCAGCAATCATTTTTGCGGAATGCGGATTTCGCGCCTGGGTCGTCGGCCCGATTCCCGCCTTCCATCTGTCGCCAGCCCACGGCTGGCCAACGCTCAAGGATCTGAAACGTGATTGGACGCTTGCGCGGCACCCTGGCTGAGAAACAGCCGCCGCACCTGATTCTGGATGTAAACGGCCTCGGGTATGAGCTGGAAGTGCCCATGACCACCCTTTATCGTCTGCCGTCGGTCGGTGAACCGCTGACGCTGCACACCCATTTGGTCGTACGCGAAGACGCGCAGTTACTCTATGGTTTCGCCGGCAAGCGTGAGCGAGACTTTTTTCGCGAGTTGATCCGTCTCAATGGTGTCGGGCCGAAACTGGCCTTGGCCTTGATGTCGAGCCTGGAAGTCGATGAACTGATTCGCTGCGTGCAATCCCAGGATACCTCGGCGCTGACCAAGGTCCCGGGGGTCGGCAAGAAAACCGCTGAGCGCCTGCTGGTTGAACTGAAGGATCGCTTCAAGGCCTGGGAAACCTCGCCGGCCATGTTCGCCCTGGTGCCGAATCAGCCGGACGGCCCGGCGCCGGTCAACACCGCTGAAAACGATGCGGTCAGTGCGCTGATTTCCCTGGGCTACAAGCCGCAGGAAGCGAGCAAGGCGATTACCGCCATCAAGGACAAGAATTTGAGCAGTGAAGACCTGATCCGCCGCGCCCTGAAGGGAATGATTTAAGTGATTGAAGCTGATCGTCTGATCGCCGCCGCGCACAGCCCGCGCGAGCGCGAAGAAGTCCAGGATCGGGCCATTCGCCCGGTCAGTCTGGCCGACTATATTGGCCAGCCGACCGTGCGCGAGCAGATGGAACTGTTCATCCAGGCGGCGCGTGGTCGCAGTGAGTCACTGGATCACACGCTGATCTTCGGCCCGCCGGGTCTGGGTAAAACCACGCTGGCCAACATCATTGCCCAGGAAATGGGCGTGTCGATCAAGAGCACGTCCGGTCCGGTGCTTGAGCGTCCGGGAGATTTGGCGGCACTGCTGACCAATCTGGAACCGCACGACGTGTTGTTCATCGACGAAATCCATCGTCTGTCGCCCATCGTTGAAGAAGTGCTGTACCCGGCGATGGAAGATTTCCAGCTCGACATCATGATCGGCGAAGGGCCGGCGGCGCGCTCGATCAAGCTTGATCTGCCACCGTTCACCCTGGTGGGCGCCACCACCCGTGCCGGCATGCTGACCAACCCATTGCGTGACCGCTTCGGTATCGTCCAGCGTCTTGAGTTCTACAGCACAGCGGATCTGGCGACGATTGTCAGTCGGTCTGCGGCTATTCTCGGTCTGCCACTGGATCCGGAGGGTTCTTTCGAAATCGCTCGTCGTGCCCGTGGTACGCCGCGAATCGCCAATCGTCTACTGCGTCGGGTGCGCGATTTTGCCGAAGTGCGCGCCAAGGGCCATATCACCAAGTCGGTGGCCGATCTGGCGTTGAACCTGCTGGACGTCGATGAACACGGTTTCGACCATCAGGACCGGCGCCTGCTGCTGACCATGATCGAGAAGTTCGATGGCGGCCCGGTGGGTATCGACAGTCTGGCGGCGGCGATCAGTGAAGAGCGCCATACCATCGAAGATGTGCTGGAGCCGTACCTGATTCAACAGGGTTACATCATGCGTACGCCACGGGGCAGGGTGGTGACACGGCATGCGTACCTGCATTTCGGTTTAAACATTCCGTCACGAATGGGTGAAATGCCCGTGGCAGACGAGTTTCTCGATGCCTTGGACGATTGA
Source organism: Pseudomonas sp. MWU347 (assembly GCF_017947305.1). NCBI lineage: Bacteria > Pseudomonadati > Pseudomonadota > Gammaproteobacteria > Pseudomonadales > Pseudomonadaceae > Pseudomonas > Pseudomonas sp. MWU347. Next base: position 224,756 of record NZ_JAFGZB010000010.1, on the reverse strand, counting down.
TACACATTTATTGGCGATTTATTCAGCGTTTGTACTGTCACAGGACGGTACTTTTGCGGTAAAGCCTTAAACACTGAAAAAACAGTTGCCTGGCCGGATTGGCAACCCGAGGAGTAAGCACTAGAGTATGCGCGCGCAAAACGGGCTTGAGCCGTTCGCACATCGTTGTCGCGTTTATTACGAGGACACCGATGCGGGCGGCATCGTGTATTACGTTAATTACCTCAAGTTTATGGAACGGGCTCGAACCGAGCGGCTCCGGACGCTGGGCTTTGCCCAGTCGGAACTGGCCGGGGAGGACCTGTTGTTTGTCGTGCATTCCAGCGAAGCGCGCTACCACGCGCCGGCGCGACTGGACGACGAACTGCTGGTAAGCGCTGATGTAATCGAATTGAACCGTGCCAGCCTGCGCTTTAAACAGCAGGTCAGGCGGGCCACGGATAATGTGCTGCTCTGTGAAGGGCAGTTTCTGGTGGCCTGCGTGCGCACCGACAGTTTGAAACCCCGGGCCATGCCCGAATCCTTGCGTGCGGCCTTTGCCGACGCGGGCGGCACGGGTACACACTCAAAGCAGGAGATAAAGCGTGGAAGCTAACGTCGTCGACCATTCCTCCATGTGGAGCCTGGTCAGCAATGCCAGCATCGTGGTGCAGTTGGTAATGTTGACCCTGGTGGCCGCATCGGTGACCTCATGGATCATGATCTTTCAGCGCAGCAATCTGTTGCGCGCCGGTCGACGCGCCCTGGAGAGCTTCGAAGAGCGCTTCTGGTCGGGTATCGATCTGTCCAAGCTGTACCGTCAGGCCGGCAGCAACCCGGATCCGGATTCGGGTGTGGAGCAGATCTTCCGTGCCGGTTTCAAGGAGTTCTCCCGTCTGCGTCAGCAGCCAGGCGTCGATCCGGAAGCGGTGATGGAAGGTGTGGCCCGTGCCATGCGCGTTGCCATCTCCCGTGAGGAAGAGAAGCTGGAGCAGAGCCTGCCGTTTCTCGCCACCGTTGGTTCGGTCAGCCCGTACATCGGTCTGTTCGGTACCGTGTGGGGCATCATGAACTCCTTCCGCGGTCTGGCCAGCGCCCAGCAGGCGACCCTGGCCACCGTGGCCCCGGGTATCGCCGAAGCCCTGATCGCCACCGCGATCGGCCTGTTCGCCGCGATCCCGGCCGTTATCGCTTACAACCGTTTCTCTGCCCGCAGCGAAACCTTGCTGAGCCGCTACTACACCTTCGCCGATGAGTTCCAGGCGATCCTGCACCGCAAAGTGCACACCAGCGAAGAATAAGCAGGTATTTCCCGATGGCTTTAATCGCTCGAGCCCGAAACAAGCGCAAGCCGGTCGCCGAGATGAACGTGGTGCCATACATCGACGTGATGCTGGTGCTGCTGGTTATCTTCATGGTGACCGCGCCGATGCTCAATCAGGGCGTGAAAGTGGATCTGCCCAAGGTTTCCAGCGAAGCCTTGCCGCAGGACAACAACACTCAGGTGCTGACCATTTCGATCAAGGCTGACAAGACCTACTACTGGAACCTTGGCAGCGAAGTCGATACCGAAAAGCAGCAGGACAGGGCAATGACCCTGCCGCAGATGACTGACGCGGTGACCAAGATCATTCGCGCCGGCACCGAAGGCGGCAAGCGTACCCAGGTCTTTATCCGAGGCGACAAGTCGGTCGACTACGGCGCCGTGATGGGTGCCATGGGCGGGTTGCAGAAAGCCGGGGTCGGTAATGTTGGTTTGATTACCGAGGCCCCCTGATGCAGCAACAGCGAGAGCCGTCCGCCTCGGAAAGCTACTTCTGGCCAAGTGTTCTGGCGATTGTCCTGCACGTGCTGGTGTTCGGCATGCTGTTCGTCAGTTTCGCCTTCACACCCGAGTTGCCGCCGGCCAAGCCGATTGTCCAGGCGACCCTGTACCAACTGAAATCGAAAAGTCAGGCAACCACCCAGACCAATCAGAAGATTGCGGGTGAGGCGAAGAAATCCGCCGCGCGCCAGACCGAAGTCGAGCAGATGGAGCAGAAAAAGGTCGAGCAGGAAGCGGTGAAGGCTGCGGAACAAAAGAAAGAAGAAGCGGCTCAAAAGGCCGAGGAAGCCAAGAAGGCCGATCAGGCGAAGAAAGCGGACGAGGCGAAAAAGGCTGATGAAGCCAAGAAAGCCGACGATGCGAAGAAAGCCGAGGCCAAGAAGGCAGAAGAGAAACAATTGGCTGATATAGCCAAGAAGAAAGCCGAAGAAGAAGCCAAGAAGGCGGCTGAAGAAGAGGCCAAGAAAGCGGCCGCTGAAGAAGCCAAGAAGAAGATCGTCGAAGACGCGAAGAAGAAAGCCGCCGAAGACGCCAAGAAAAAAGCTGAGGCTGAAGAGGCGAAGAAGAAAGTCGCCGACGAAGCGAAGAAGAAAGCTGCTGCCGATGCTGCGAAGAAAAAATCGCAGGAAGCGGCACGTAAATCCGCCGAAGAGAAAAAGGCTCAGGCCCTGGCAGATTTGCTTTCCGATACGCCGCAGCGTGAGCAGGCCATGGCCGATGAACAGGGTGACGAAGTCGCGGGCAGTTTCGATGACCTGATTCGTGCGCGGGCAGCGGAAGGTTGGGCGCGTCCGCCTTCGGCACGCAAAGGCATGACGGTCGTGCTGCAAATCGGCATGTTGCCGGACGGTACGGTGACTTCGGTCAGCGTCGCCAAGTCCAGTGGCGATGGTCCGTTCGATGCGTCGGCAGTTGCGGCAGTGAAGAATATTGGACGTTTGACAGAAATGCAGGGAATGAAGCCGAGCGATTTCGCTCCGTATCGTTCATTCAAGATGACATTCACACCTGAGGATCTAGCCTTGTGAGAAACCTTCTTCGAGGAATGCTGGTCGTGATCTGCTGCATGGCAGGGATCGCGATGGCTGATGAAAAGAACATTCTGGTCACCAGCGGCAGCGATCGGGCCACCCCGATCGCCGTCGTACCGTTCGGTATGCAGGGCGGTGCCGTGCTGCCGGACGACATGGCCGAAATCATTGGTAACGATTTGCGGAACTCGGGCTACTACTCGCCGATTCCAAAGCAAAACATGATCAGCCAGCCAAGCCAGCCGAGCGAAATCATCTTCCGTGACTGGAAGGCGGTGGGTGCTCAATACATGATGGTCGGCAGCATTGCTCCTGCGGGCGGTCGTCTGCAGGTGCAATGGGCACTGTTCAACGTGGCCACCGAGCAGAAAGTGGCTGACGGCAGTGTTTCCGGTACCACCGAGCAACTGCGTGACATGGCGCACTTCATCTCTGACCAGTCGTTCGAAAAACTCACCGGCATCAAAGGTGCGTTTTCGACCCGTCTGCTGTACGTGACAGCCGAGCGTTTCTCCGAGAAGAACACTCGCTACACCCTGCAGCGTTCGGACTACGACGGTGCCCGTGCCGTGACTCTGCTGCAATCGCGCGAGCCGATCCTGTCGCCGCGTTTCGCACCGGATGGCAAGCGCATCGCCTACGTGTCGTTCGAGCAGAAGCGTCCACGGATCTTCATGCAGAACATCGACACCGGTCGCCGTGAGCAGATCACCAACTTCGAAGGCCTGAACGGCGCACCAGCCTGGTCGCCAGATGGCAATCGCCTGGCTTTCGTACTGTCGAAAGACGGCAACCCGGATATCTATGTGATGAACCTGGGTTCGCGTCAGATCACTCGCGTGACGGCAGGCCCTGGCATCAACACCGAACCGTACTGGGGCAAGGATGGTTCGACCATCTACTTCACCTCGGACCGTGGCGGCAAGCCGCAGATCTACAAAACCAGCGCCAGCGGCGGTGGTGCCGAGCGTGTGACCTTCATTGGCAACTACAACGCCAACCCGAAGCTGTCGGCTGATGAAAAGACGCTGGTGATGATTCATCGCCAGGATGGTTTCACCAATTTCAAGGTGGCGGCCCAGGATTTGCAGCGAGGTAGTGTAAAGATCCTCACTGATAGCACTCTGGACGAGTCACCTACTGTTGCGCCCAACGGCACCATGGTAATCTACGCCACCCGCCAGCAGGGCCGGGGAGTCTTGATGCTCGTGTCCATTAATGGACGCGTGAGGCTCCCGCTTCCTACCGCACAAGGCGAAGTCAGAGAACCGTCCTGGTCCCCTTACCTGAACTGACGCGGCGCTTTACGTTTTACTTAACACACTGGGGTTCATTAGGAGTTTCACGATGGAAATGCTGAAGTTTGGTAAATTTGCTGCGCTGGCTCTGGCCATGGCTGTAGCTGTAGGTTGCTCGTCCAAAGGCGGCGACAACGCCGGTGAAGGCGCTGTTGATCCAAACGCTGGTTACGGCGCAAACACTGGTGCCGTTGACGGTTCCCTGAGCGAAGAAGCTGCTCTGCGCGCAATCACCACCTTCTACTTCGAATACGACAGCTCGGACCTGAAGCCAGAAGCCATGCGCGCTCTGGACGTTCACGCCAAAGACCTGAAAGCAAACGGCGCTCGCGTTGTTCTGGAAGGCAACACCGACGAACGTGGTACTCGTGAGTACAACATGGCACTGGGCGAGCGTCGTGCGAAAGCCGTTCAGCGCTACCTGGTACTGCAAGGTGTTTCCCCAGCTCAGCTGGAACTGGTTTCCTACGGCGAAGAGCGTCCAGTTGCTACCGGCAACGACGAGCAGTCCTGGGCTCAAAACCGTCGCGTCGAACTGCGTAAGTAATTCGATATGCGAACGTGCCGTCGTGCTGTAACTGTTCTGGCTCTCAGCCTCGCGCCGCTTGCGGCGTGGGCTGCGGTTCCTGTGGTCGATGACAACTCCGGTTATAACAATAGCGGGAGCAGTTATCCGCCTGCGGGTTACGGTACGAACGGCGCCTATGCCGGGGGAGCGGCTTCGGCCCCTGCCTCGGCACAGGGCATGCTGTTCAACCAACTGCAACAGATGCAGGATCAGATATCGCGCCAGCAAGGTGTGATCGAAGAACTGCAGAATCAGGTTGCGCGCATGAAACAGGAATCCCTGGAGCGATACCAGGATCTTGATCGGCGCATAGGATCCGGTGTTGCACCTGCCGCGACTCCTGAGAATTCTTCTGCCGGTGGCGATGCAAGTGCTGCTGCCGGTGCTGCCGCTGGCGCCGGGGCTGCTGCCCAGGCACCTGCTGCAAGTAGCGAACCGGGTGATCCGGCCAAGGAAAAGCTGTATTACGATGCCGCTTTCGACCTGATCAAAGCCAAGGATTTCGACAAGGCCAGCCAGGCTTTCTCGGCATTCCTGCGCAAATACCCGAACAGCCAATACGCGGGCAATGCCCAGTACTGGTTGGGCGAAGTGAACCTGGCCAAGGGCGATCTGCAAGGTGCAGGTCAGGCTTTCGCCAAGGTGTCGCAGCTCTATCCCAAGCACGCCAAAGTGCCGGATTCGCTGTACAAGCTGGCTGATGTAGAGCGCCGCCTCGGTCACACCGACAAGGTCAAAGGCATTCTGCAACAGGTGGTTTCCCAATACCCGGGGACCTCCGCTGCTCAGTTGGCCCAACGCGATCTGCAACGCATGTAAGTGTGTTTGACCCGTTTGGAAGAAACCCGCGCTTGTCGCGGGTTTTTTCGTTAGAATTCACGCCCTTTTTCTGAAACACGCTTCTGGTGATCTACGCGTTGGCGGGGTTGTCTGAAGTGCCTGACGGAGGCGGACAGCCTGTTTAGCTGTTACGCCCGTGGCGACTATGCAAGACACATTGAGAATTACCGAAGTTTTCTACTCGTTGCAGGGGGAAACGCGGACTGCCGGGCTGCCCACGGTTTTTGTGCGCCTGACCGGTTGCCCATTGCGTTGCCAATACTGCGACAGCGCCTATGCGTTCAGCGGCGGTACGATCCGCACCCTCGACGATATCCTCGAACAAGTGGCCGGGTTTCGCCCGCGCTACGTCTGCGTGACCGGCGGTGAACCGCTGGCGCAGCCCAATGCCATCCCGTTGCTCAAGCAATTGTGTGATGCCGGTTACGAAGTGTCACTGGAAACCAGTGGTGCACTCGATATCTCGGCGGTAGATTCGCGCGTCAGTCGCGTGGTCGACTTGAAGACGCCGGACTCCAAAGAGGCGCACCGCAACCGCTACGAAAACATCGAACTGTTGACGCCCAACGATCAGGTGAAGTTTGTCATCTGTTCGCGGGACGACTATGACTGGGCGGTTTCCAAACTGATCCAGTACGGTCTCGATCAACGTGCGGGTGAAGTGCTGTTTTCCCCAAGTCATCATGACCTCAATGCCAGGGATCTGGCGGACTGGGTGGTGGCAGACAACCTGCCGGTGCGTCTGCAATTACAGCTGCACAAGTATCTTTGGAATGACGAGCCGGGGCGCTGAGATGACTGAACAACTGAACACCACCGAACAGCGTGCAGTGATTTTACTGTCGGGCGGTCTGGATTCGGCCACGGTCGTGGCAATGGCCCGAGCCGAAGGTTTCGCCTGTTACACCATGAGTTTCGATTACGGCCAGCGCTCCCATGCAGAGCTGCATGCCGCCGCGCGCGTCGCTCGCGATCTGGGTGTGGTCGAGCACAAAGTGATCGGCCTGAACCTGAATGGCATAGGCGGCTCGGCACTGACCGACACCAGCATCGACATCCCGGAAGAACTGGGCGAGGGCATCCCGGTGACCTACGTACCGGCGCGCAACACGGTGTTCCTGTCGCTGGCACTGGGCTGGGCTGAAGTGCTCGGCGCGCGTGACATCTTTATCGGGGTCAACGCGGTGGACTATTCCGGTTACCCGGATTGCCGTCCGGAGTTCATCGAGTCGTTCGAGCGCATGGCCAACCTGGCGACCAAGGCGGGTGTGGAAGGCAACGGTTTCCGCATCCAGGCACCGCTGCAGAACCTGAGCAAGGCGCAGATCGTCCAGGCGGGCGTGAAGCTGGGCGTGAATTACGGCCTGACAGTTTCCTGCTATCAGGCGGACGATGACGGCCGTGCGTGCGGCAAATGCGACAGCTGCCGCCTGCGTGCAGAAGGCTTCGCAGCGGCCGGTGTAAGCGATCCAACACCTTATTTTTGATTTTTTTCAAAAAGGTGTTGAATAGTCCTTAAAAATCAGTATTATACGCGCCACCACACAGCGGGTCGTTAGCTCAGTTGGTAGAGCAGTTGGCTTTTAACCAATTGGTCGTAGGTTCGAATCCCACACGACCCACCATATTTGGCGGTTTAGAAAATCCGGAAGGCCCACGAAAGTGAGGATTTCCGGGTTTTTTTTTGCCTGCGATTCAGGCACCTCTCCCTTGATCGTTGCCTGCGCTGACACAGGTCAGAATCATCTTTTGTATCAACGGGATATTCTGTAGCCTTGCGCAGCTTCAACGCTGTCCGTGCCTGATAATACTCACTCTCCCGGCGGTACCCTCAAGTGGTCCGGAGCCGGGTGTATACTCGACTTTCGCGCGAAAGCGCCTGCAGGTCTTGCGAACATGACGCAGATTTCCGAACGCCTTCTGGTTCAAGCCCACCTCGATGCCAAACAGCCCAAACCGCTGACTGCCGAGGAAGAGGCCCACTACCGTTCCGCCATCGCCGCCGAGCTCAAGGCTCAGGACGCGGTGCTGGTGGCCCACTTCTATTGCGATCCGGTGATTCAGGCCCTGGCCGAAGAAACCGGCGGCTGTGTGTCTGACTCCCTCGAAATGGCGCGCTTCGGCAACGCTCACCCGGCCAAGACCGTGGTGGTCGCCGGCGTGAAGTTCATGGGCGAGACCGCGAAGATCCTCAACCCGGAAAAACGCGTGCTGATGCCGACCCTGGACGCGACCTGCTCGCTGGACCTCGGTTGCCCGGTGGACGAGTTCTCGGCGTTCTGCGATCAGCACCCGGAGCGCACGGTGGTGGTGTACGCCAACACCTCGGCCGCGGTCAAAGCCCGTGCTGACTGGGTGGTAACGTCGAGCTGCGCACTGGAGATCGTCGAAAGCCTGATGGACAACGGCGAGACCATCATCTGGGGCCCGGACAAGCACCTGGGCACCTACATCCAGCGCAAGACCGGCGCTGACATGCTGCTGTGGGACGGTGCCTGCATCGTCCACGAAGAGTTCAAGTCCAAGCAGCTCGAAGACATGAAGGCGCTGTATCCGGACGCCGCGATTCTGGTGCACCCGGAGTCGCCGACCTCGGTGATCGAACTGGCGGACGCAGTAGGTTCCACCAGTCAGTTGATCGCAGCCGCGCAAAGCCTGCCGAACAAGACCCTGATCGTCGCCACCGACCGTGGCATCTTCTACAAGATGCAGCAGCTGTGCCCGGACAAGGTCTTCATCGAGGCGCCAACCGCCGGTAACGGCGCGGCGTGCCGCAGTTGCGCACATTGCCCGTGGATGGCCATGAACACCCTTGAGCGCACGCTCAAGAGCCTGAAGGAAGGGACGAACGAGATCTTTGTCGATCCGGCGCTGATTCCGCAGGCGATCCGCCCGTTGAAGCGCATGCTGGATTTCACCCAGGCGGCGCGGATGAAGCTGGCGGGTAACGCTTAAGCTCGTTGAGGCAACACGCAAAACCTGTGGGAGCGGGCTTGCTCGCGAAGGCGGTGTATCAGTCGATGCAAAAGGTGACTGATACACCGCCTTCGCGAGCAAGCCCGCTCCCACATTGGTATCTGGTGTCTGGAAACTATTTGGTCTTCTTCGGAATCCGCACCACGCGGGTATCGGAATAGATGTCGTGCCAGGTGCGCTTCTGCTTGTCGTACAGCGACCAGAAGAATCCAAGCCCTGCGCACAGCCACGAAGCGATCGACACCATAAACCGCAGCAGCGCCTGCCACAGGCTGATCGCGCTGCCATCGGCGTTCTGTACGCGTATGCCCCATACCTGCATGCCCAGTGTCTGCCCGCCGTGGGTCCAGAACTTGGCGAAGAACGCAAACAGCACCAACAGCAACACTGTGGAATACAGCGGATCGCCATCCATTTTTCCGGCGTCGGTCAGCACGCGCAGGCGTTCTTCACCGATGATCGCTGCCTGGATCAACTTGTAGACGAATCCGGTGACGATCAGCAGGGCAGTGCACAACAGGAAGTCATAGAACATCGCGGCCAGGCGCCGGCCGAGGCCAACAGCAGGAAAGTCGCCCTGGGGAGTGAGCAGGTTCTTCGACATGGCAGCCTCTGGACGCAAAATGAAGCGCCATTTTACGGATTCGCGCGCACAAAAAAGCCCCTGATATCAATATCAGGGGCTTTTTCGTTACAGAAGATTAACCTTCTGCTTGTACTTCATCAGCCTGCATGCCTTTCTGGCCTTGCACAGCAACGAAGGTCACTTTCTGGCCTTCTTTCAGGCTCTTGAAGCCGTTGCCCTGAATAGCGCGGAAATGCACGAACAGATCCGGACCGCTTTCTGGAGTGATAAAACCAAAACCTTTCTCGTCGTTAAACCACTTGACGGTACCGCTCTGACGTTGGGACATTTCTTATTTCCTTTGACGCATAAATTGATGACAGCCTCTTTCTCATGAAAGAGTACTGGGGCTGGTTGCAGGAGAGTAAGAAGACGTCGAGCGGGATGTAGCTAACTTGTAGGCTACTGCCCAGGTCACGATTCCAAGCTGACCCATGCAAACACAGTGGACAAACTCTACGCCAACTACGGGAGAAAAAACAAGCCCCGCGAAGGCCCCGGTTTTACTGTCCCTGCTGGCAGTTAGTCAGTCTGCTAGTGCGGCTTAGACGATTAGCTTGTTCAAAAGTTTTCGAACGTTATAAGTAAAGTTCATAATCGAATCAAATGTTAGAAAATGCACTTTTTTGTGGCGATTGCGTTACACATTAGTGCACGCATAACGCAATCGCGTTACTTATAGAAACAGTCAATCAACCACGATAGTAGCGTTGTGGAACAAATGGCATTTTGCTTACAAGCATTTGCACCTTTTTCCCACGAACGATGGCCCAGACTGGCGTATCCAGGGTGACATAAGCGCCGTCGAGGTAACCCATCGCCAACGGCCCGCCCAGGGTCGGACCGAAGCCGCCGCTGCACACGCTGCCGATGATTTCGCCCGCGTCGTTGACGATTTCTGCGCCTTCACGCACCGGCGTACGTTCCTGTGGCAGCAGACCGACGCGTTTGCGCGCGACGCCATTCTGCTGCTGAGCAAAAACTGTCTCTGCCCCCGGGAAACCACCGGCCCGTGCGCCGTCGGCACGACGTGGCTTGGAGATTGCCCACAACAGGCTGGCTTCGATCGGCGTGGTCTCGGTGTTCATGTCGTGCCCGTACAGGCACAGGCCGGCTTCCAGGCGCAGCGAGTCGCGGGCGCCGAGGCCGATGGCCTGAACTTCCGGTTCGGCCAGCAGGGCGCGGGCGAGTTTTTCTGCATCGGCGGCCGGCACTGAGATTTCGAAACCGTCTTCACCGGTGTAGCCCGAACGGCTGACGAAGCAATCCACGCCCAGCAGTTGCACGCGGTTGAACTGCATGAAAGTCATTTTTGCGACTTCAGGGGCCAGGCGCGCCAGCACGGTGACCGCAGCCGGGCCTTGCAACGCCAGTAGCGCGCGCGCTTCGAACAGCTCCGTAATGGTGCACTGATCGCCGATGTGCTTTTGCAGATGCGCCAGATCCTGATCCTTGCACGCGGCGTTGACCACCAGGAACAGCTCGTCGTTACCGAGATTGGCGACCATCAGGTCGTCGAGGATGCCGCCGTTGTCGTTGGTGAACATTGCGTAGCGCTGCATGCCCACCGGCAGGTCGATGATATCCACCGGCACCAGGGTTTCCAGAGCCTTGGCGGCATTGGCGCCGGTCAGGCGGATCTGGCCCATGTGCGAGACATCGAACAGCCCGGCCTGTTCACGGGTGTGTTGGTGTTCCTTCATCACGCCCAGCGGGTATTGCACCGGCATGTCGTAGCCGGCGAACGGCACCATGCGGGCGCCGAGTTCGATATGCAGAGCGTGCAGCGGGGTTTTCGACAGTTGTTCGGTGGACATGCGTGGCTCCTTGAAAGTTTGAGTTTGGGGGCATGGGGCTAGATTTAGATTAAGATCAAAAGCCCCTCACCCCAGCCCTCTCCCGGAGGGAGAGGGGGCTAAGTGCGGTCCTCTCCCAAAGGGAGAGGACATAAATCAGCATTCGATGATGTTGACTGCCAGACCGCCACGGGCGGTCTCTTTGTATTTGCTTTTCATGTCGGCGCCGGTCTGGCGCATGGTGCGGATGACCTTGTCGAGGGAGACGAAGTGTTGCCCGTCGCCGCGCATGGCCATGCGCACCGCGTTGATCGCTTTCACCGAGCCCATGGCGTTGCGCTCGATACACGGCACCTGCACCAGCCCGCCAATCGGGTCGCAGGTCAGGCCGAGGTTGTGTTCCATGCCGATTTCCGCCGCGTTCTCGACTTGCTGCACGCTGCCGCCGAGCACTTCACACAACGCGCCGGCGGCCATCGAGCAAGCCACGCCGACCTCACCCTGACAGCCGACTTCGGCACCGGAGATCGAAGCGTTTTCCTTGTACAGAATGCCGATGGCGGCGGCGGTCAGCAGAAAGCGCACCACGCCGTCATCGTTCGCACCCGGGATAAAGCGCATGTAGTAATGCAGCACCGCCGGGATGATGCCCGCCGCGCCGTTGGTCGGCGCGGTGACTACACGACCACCGTTGGCGTTTTCTTCGTTGACCGCCAGTGCATAAAGGTTGACCCAGTCCAGCACGGACAGCGGATCACGCAGCGCTGATTCCGGGTTCTTGCACAGTTGCCGATGCAATGCCGCCGCCCGGCGTTTGACCTTCAGCCCGCCCGGCAAAATGCCTTCGTTGCGACAGCCAGCGGCGACGCAGTCCTGCATCACTTGCCAGATTTTCAGCAGACCGGCGCGCGTCTCCGCCTCCGGGCGCCAGGCGCTTTCATTAGTCAGCATCACCTGGCTGATCGACAACCCGTAGGTAGCGCAATGGCCGAGCAAATCCTTGGCACTTTTGAACGGGAAGGTCAGCGGTGTCGCGTCTTCGACGATTCGGTCGGCACCGGCCGCATCTTCATCGACCACAAACCCGCCACCGACCGAGTAGTACTCGCGGCTGCGAATCTGAATACCGGCAGCATCGAAGGCGCGAAAGGTCATGCCGTTGGGGTGATAGGCCAAGGGTTTGCGGATCATCGCCAGGTGTTCTTTCTCGTTGAACGCAATGCTGTGTTCTCCGAGCAGATTCAGCCGGCCATTGCCGCGAATATCCTGCAGGCGTGCGGCGACGGTTTCGGTATCGACGGTGTCCGGGTGTTCACCTTCAAGGCCAAGCAGCACGGCTTTGTCGCTGCCGTGTCCCTTGCCGGTAGCACCGAGCGAGCCGTACAGCTCGACTTTGACGGTGCTGGTGGCCGACAGCAGGTCATCGCGGCGCAGGCCTTCGGCGAAGCGCGCAGCGGCACGCATCGGGCCGACGGTGTGGGAGCTGGAAGGGCCGATGCCAATCTTGAACAGGTCGAACACGCTTAACGACATGAGTGGTTCTCCGGTTTCTTGTTATAGGAATTGGCGCAAGCTCGAGGCTGGACACAAATCCCCTGTGGGAGCGGGCTTGCTCGCGAATGCGGTGTGTCAGGCAACATTGATGGCGATTGATACACCGCATTCGCGAGCAAGCCCGCTCCCACATTGGGATCTATGGTGTTGCTGAAAATCGGGGCAGGTGACCTGCCCCTCATCCGTTTAAGCGTAGCTTTCGATCGACGGGCAGGCGCAGACCAGGTTGCGGTCGCCGAACACGTTGTCGACACGACCGACCGGCGGCCAGTATTTGCCTTCGACCAACGACGCCACCGGATAAACGGCCTGCTCGCGGCTGTACGGGTGGGTCCACTCGCCGACCAGTTCCGCAGCAGTGTGCGGGGCGTTCTTCAGCGGGTTGTCGTCCTTGTCCAGCGTGCCGTTTTCCACCGCGCGGATTTCTTCGCGGATGCGGATCATGGCGTCGCAGAAGCGGTCCAGTTCTTCCTTGGATTCACTTTCGGTCGGCTCGATCATCAGCGTACCGGCGACCGGGAACGACATGGTCGGGGCGTGGAAGCCGAAATCGATCAAGCGCTTGGCAACGTCATCGACGCTGATGCCGCTGCTGTCTTTCAGTGGACGCAGGTCGAGGATGCATTCGTGCGCCACCAGCCCGTTGCTGCCGGTGTACAGCACTGGATAGTGCTCTTCGAGGCGACGGGAAATGTAGTTGGCATTGAGGATCGCCAGCTGCGAAGCACGCTTCAGACCGGCGCCACCCATCATGCGAATGTACATCCAGGTGATCGGCAGAATGCTTGCGCTGCCGAACGGTGCTGCGCAGACCGCACCTTCCTTGCGTTGCATCTGGCCGTGACCCGGCAGGAACGGGGTCAGGTGCGACTTGACGCCGATCGGGCCGACGCCCGGGCCGCCACCGCCGTGCGGGATGCAGAAAGTCTTGTGCAGGTTCAGGTGCGAGACATCGCCGCCGAACTTGCCCGGCGCGCAGAGGCCGACCATCGCGTTCATGTTGGCGCCGTCGATGTACACCTGACCGCCGTTGTCATGAATGATCCCGCAGATTTCGCGGATGCCTTCTTCGAACACGCCGTGGGTCGACGGGTAGGTGATCATCAGCGCCGCGAGGTGTTCGCGGTGCTCGACGGCTTTGGCGCGCAGGTCTTCGATATCGACGTTGCCGCGCGCATCGCACGCGGTCACCACCACGCGCATGCCGGCCATGTTGGCGGTGGCCGGGTTGGTGCCGTGGGCCGACGACGGGATCAGGCAGATGTCGCGGCGCTCGTCGCCACGGCTCTGGTGGTACGCGCGAATCGCCAGCAGGCCTGCGTACTCACCTTGCGAACCGGCGTTCGGTTGCAGCGAGATCGCGTCGTAACCGGTGGCGGCGCAGAGCATCGCTTCCAGTTCATCGGTCAGTTGCTGATAACCGGCGCTCTGCGCAGCCGGAGCGAACGGGTGCAGGGCGCCGAATTCGGCCCAGGTCACCGGGATCATTTCGCTCGCGGCGTTGAGTTTCATGGTGCACGAGCCCAACGGGATCATCGTGCGATCCAGTGCCAGGTCCTTGTCCGCCAGTTTGCGCAGGTAGCGCATCAGCTCGGTTTCCGAGTGATAACGGTTGAACACCGGGTGGCTGAGGATCGGCGACTGACGTACCAGCGCCGCCGGGATGGTGCTTTGCACCGACGCGGCCAGCGCAGCGAAGTCCGGCAGGGCCTTGCCGTCGGCGAACAGGCCCCACAGGGTTTCGATGTCAGCCTGAGTGGTGGTTTCGTCCACCGACAGGCCCAGACGCTCGGCATCGATGACCCGCAGGTTGATCTGCGCGGCGTGTGCCTTGTCGTGCAGCGTGGCGGTGTGTGCGCCGGTGGCTACGGTCAGGGTGTCGAAGAAGCTTGTCTGCTCGACGGTCTGGCCCAGTGCGCTCAGGCCCTTGGCCAGAATCGCGGTCAGGTGATGCACGCGGTTGGCGATCTGGGTCAGGCCTTTCGGGCCGTGGTACACGGCGTACATGCTGGCGATGTTGGCCAGCAGCACTTGTGCGGTGCAGATGTTCGAGGTGGCCTTCTCGCGGCGGATGTGTTGCTCGCGGGTCTGCATCGCCAGACGCAGGGCCGGTTTGCCGAAGCGGTCAACCGAAACGCCGACCAGACGGCCCGGCATGTCGCGCTTGAACGCATCCTTGGTAGAGAAATAGGCCGCGTGCGGGCCACCGAAGCCCAGCGGCACGCCGAAGCGTTGCGCGGAACCGATAGCGACGTCGGCGCCGAACTCGCCCGGAGCGGTCAGCAAAGTCAGGGCCAGCAGGTCGGCAGCGACCGCCACCAGCGCGTTGGCGGCGTGGAAGCGCTCGGTCAGTTCGCGGTAGTCGAACACATCACCATTGCTCGCCGGGTATTGCAGCAGCGCGCCGAAGAACGGCGTGACGTCGCTCAGTTCACGCTCATCGCCAACCACCACTTCGATGCCCAGCGGCTCGGCACGGGTGCGCAGCACGTCGAGGGTTTGCGGGTGGCTGTGGATCGAGGCGAAGAACTGATGGCTGCCCTTGTTCTTGCTCAGGCGTTTGCAGAAGGTCATGGCTTCGGCAGCGGCGGTGGCTTCGTCGAGCAGGGAAGCGTTGGCGATCGGCAGGCCGGTGAGATCGCTGATCAGGGTCTGGAAGTTCAGCAGCGCTTCGAGACGGCCCTGGGAAATTTCCGGCTGGTACGGGGTGTAAGCGGTGTACCAGGCCGGGTTTTCCAACAGGTTGCGCAGGATCGGTGACGGCGTGTGGCAGTTGTAGTAGCCCTGGCCGATGTAGGTCTTGAACAGTTGGTTTTTGCCGGCGATCGATTTGATCATCGCCAATGCATCGGCTTCGCTCAGGCCGTCGTCCAGGCCGAGCACGCTGGTGCCCTTGATGCTTTCCGGGATGACGCTGGCGCTCAGCGCTTTGAGCGAGTCGAAGCCGAGGCTGTTGAGCATGGCTTGCTCGTCACCGGCGCGTGGGCCGATGTGACGGGCGATGAATTCGTTGGCAGTGCCGAGGTTTACTTGGGTCATGTCGTTACTCCTCAGGCTTCGGCTTGGGCTTTGATCAGGCGGTCGTAGGCGTCTTGATCGAGCAGTTTGCCGACAGCGGCGGCGTCGCTTGGCTGGAAGCGGAAGAACCAGCCTTCGCCCAGCGGATCTTCGTTGACCAGTTCCGGGCTGCCGTCCAGTGCCGGGTTCACTTCCACAACTTCACCGTCGAGCGGCATGTACACGCCGCTGGCGGCTTTCACCGATTCCACGGTGGCGGCTTCAGCGCCTTTTTCGTAAGCCTGCAGCTCAGGCAGTTGCACGAACACCACGTCGCCCAAAGCGTTCTGCGCGAAAGCGGTGATGCCGACAGTAACGCTGCCGTCAGCTTCGGTGCGCAGCCATTCGTGATCTTCAGTAAAACGCAACTCGCTCATGGAAACTCCTAAGGGGGCCAGACTCGTCTGGTGGACGCGGTGGAAGGCTTGGGCATGAAAGCCCTGATTTTATGAGCGGTTACTTAGCAAGAACGCGGCCAGATTGTATTTATCTATATAAATCAAATAGTTATATGTTTCTGGTTGTGATGGGTGTGGGGCTTCTGTAGCGAAATCGCTACAGCTTGGGGCGGGGAGAAAAGCTGAAGCGGATCAAAGCCTTGCACAGCGGCGATCGGAGGAGGGTGTAGCGATATCGTTCCGCTGTAGCGCTTTCAGTACAGATGGAGGTCGCTTTTGAACGGATTTCGAATCCGTCACATCAACCCCCTGTGGGAGCGGGCTTGCTCGCGAAAGCGTCAGGTCAGTCGACATCACTGTTGAATGGCCCACCGCATTCGCGAGCAAGCCCGCTCCCACATTTTTGACCGCGTGCGGCTTACGGTTTATTGGGGATGCCGTACTTGCGCAGGCGATGGGCGATTGCCGTGTGCGAGGTCTGCAGGCGGCTGGCCAGTTGGCGGGTCGAGGGGTAGCTGACGTAGAGTTTTTCCAGCAGCGATTTTTCGAAGGATTCGACGGCTTGTTCAAGGCTGTCGACGTCGCTGTCGGTCTGCCGCGCCACCGAGGTGCCGGCGATGTCGAGGTCGCCGATGTCGACCAGACTGCTCTCGCAGATCGCGGCGGCGCGGAAGATCACGTTCTGCAACTGGCGCACGTTGCCCGGCCAGCGGTTGCCGAGCAGCGCTGGATAAGTCCCCGGTGCCAGGCGACACACCGGGCGCTGGATCTGCGCACACGCCTGCTGCATGAAATAGCGCGCCAGCAGCAGAATGTCCTGACCTCGCTCACGCAGCGGCGGCACTTCGACGTTGAGCACGTTGAGACGGTAGAACAGGTCTTCGCGGAACAGGCCTTCGCTGACCATTTTTTCCAAGTCGCGGTGGGTCGCGCTGAGGATCCGCACGTTGACCTTCACTTCACGATCGCCGCCCACTCGACGGAAGCTACCGTCGTTCAAAAAGCGCAGCAGTTTGGCTTGCAAGTACGGCGACATCTCGCCGATCTCGTCGAGAAACACCGTGCCCTGGTTGGCCAGTTCCATCAGCCCCGGTTTGCCGCCACGTTGCGCGCCGGTAAAGGCACCGGGGGCGTAGCCGAACAGTTCGCTCTCGGCGAGGTTTTCCGGCAGCGCCGCGCAGTTCAGCGCGAGAAACGGCGCACTGTGCCGCGCACTGATCGCGTGGCAAGCGCGGGCCACCAGTTCTTTACCGGTGCCGGTTTCGCCTTGAATCAGCAGCGGTGCGTCGAGGGCTGCGACTCGTTGCGCGCGGGCCTTCAGCGTGCGGATCGCCGGAGACTCGCCGAGCAATGCATCGAAACCTTCGGCATGGTCATGGTGCAACGCCGAGAGCTGTTCGCCGATACGGTTTGGCTGATACAGGGTCAGCAGCGCACCGGCGTCGGTGATCGGCGTGGCGTCCAGCAGCAGGGTCTGGCCATTGACGGTGATCTCACGCAGCGGCAGGCGGAAGCCTTGTTCGAGCAGGGTTTCCAGCAGACCGGGGTCGTTGAACAGCTCAGAGACACTTTCACCTGCCGGTTCACGCCCGTACAGCGCAATCAGTGCCGGGTTGGCCAGCAGGACTTTGCCGGCGCTATCAAGGGCAAGTACCGGATCGGTCATCGCCGCGAGCAACGCATCGAGCTGCAAGTGCCGACGCTGACCAGGGAGGATGTCGACCACCA
Organism: Pseudomonas sp. MWU347; assembly: GCF_017947305.1. Taxonomy (NCBI): domain Bacteria; kingdom Pseudomonadati; phylum Pseudomonadota; class Gammaproteobacteria; order Pseudomonadales; family Pseudomonadaceae; genus Pseudomonas; species Pseudomonas sp. MWU347. Next base: position 207,081 of record NZ_JAFGZB010000010.1, on the reverse strand, counting down.
CCACGGCCTCCACGCCGCGCACCCGGAACAACGCATCTTTGAGCTCTTCGAGCACTTGCGGGCTCAAGGTCGGTGCATCGATGTAGACGTTGGGCGGAATCATCTCCACCGCATCCAGATTGAGATTGCGCCCACCGAGGATAGCCAGGACTTCCTGGGTGATGCCGACGCGGTCGATGAAGCTGACGTGGATACGCATGGGGGCGGTTCAGTGTTCTGGAATGCGGAGGGGGGCAAGTATGCCTTGATGGGGGACTGGGGTGAAATCTTGAGATTGTTGTCGTGCTGGAGATCTACCCCCTCACCCCAGCCCTCTCCCCAGAGGGGCGAGGGGGAAAGGGAGCAGATTGGGGGCTTTTCAAAACTTGAGTTCGGCTCGCTATTTCAGGTCGGTGTACCTTGAGCGAGCAACTCGGTCAGTCCCCTCTCCCTCCGGGAGAGGGTTAGGGTGAGGGGGCTTTTGGGGTTACTCGAAATGCTCGGGATTAACCGGATCCCCGGATTGCATATTCAACTTCTGCCGGATGTCCTCAAACATCAGATCGTAATGTTTGTGCACCGAACCGATCTGGCTGTGAGCCTTTGGAATCCCATATTTCTCGGCAATCCGGGTCACGTCGCGGGCGAAGTTGTAAGCCTCTTCCTTGGGCAGGAAAAACGCTTCCTTCATGTCCTTGCCCTGCATATTGCCGTGCAGGGTGAACTGTATCCCTTTGCCTTTTTGCGGATCGGTGAACACTTCATAGTCGAGACACAGGTCGTAACTGACGTCATCTGGCGTCAACGCATGTCGCTCGATGTGCAAATGACCGGGGTTGAATATGGCCATGGGTTTCTCCTGATCAAGGCATGGGAGAAGGGCAGACCCTGGGCCTGCCCTTGAGTTTCTAATTATCGATAGCTGATGCCCGGCTTCGCCGTGCTGACGCGTGTGCCGGCAGTGCCCTGGACGATCGCTTCGATGTCCGCGAGCGAGCCGATCACCGCGACCTTGCCAGTATGGCGCGCGAATTCGCAGGCTGCCTGCACCTTCGGTCCCATGGAGCCAGCGGCGAAACCGAGGCGTTCGAGTTCATCCGGGTGGGCTTCGGCGATGGCTTTCTGCGACGGCTTGCCATAGTCGACGAACGCCGCGTTGACGTCGGTGGCGATCACCAGCAAGTCAGCTTCCAGTTGCTCGGCGAGCAGCGACGAGCACAGATCCTTGTCGATCACCGCCTCGATGCCCTTGAGGTTGCGGTGCTCGTCGTACATGGTCGGAATCCCGCCGCCACCCGCACAAATCACGATGCTGCCCTTGTCCAGCAGCCACTTGATCGGGCGGATCTCGAAGATGCGTTTCGGCCGTGGACTGGCCACCACACGACGGAACTTGTCGCCGTCCGGAGCGATGGCCCAACCTCTTTCAGCAGCGAGTTTTTCCGCTTCGGCCTTGTCGTAGACCGGGCCGATCGGTTTGGTTGGATTCTGAAAGGCCGGGTCCTTGGCGTCGACTTCAACCTGGGTCAGCAGGGTGGCGAACGGCACTTCGAAGTCCAGCAGGTTGCCCAGTTCCTGTTCGATGATGTAGCCGATCATGCCTTCGGTTTCGGCACCGAGCACGTCCAGCGGGTAAGGGGTGACGGAGGTGTAGGCCGCCGCCTGCAGCGACAGCAGGCCGACTTGCGGGCCATTGCCGTGGGCGATGACCAGTTGGTTGCCGGGATGGATCTTGGCGATTTGCTCGGTGGCGATGCGGATGTTGGCGCGCTGGTTGTCAGCGGTCATCGGCTCGCCACGACGGAGCAGGGCGTTACCGCCCAGAGCTACGACGATACGCATGGTGCATGTCCTTCTAAAACAGAGGAATGGCAAACGACTCGGTCGCACTGCCGGAACCGCGGGCCTTGGTGGGAGGGGGCTTGCTCCCGAAGGCGGCGGATCAGTCGACATCTCTGTTGAATGACACACCGCTTTCGCGAGCAAGCCCGCTCCCACATTGGGATTCGGTTCCTTCAGTGGGAGCTATTTCAGTTACAGATCAGCCAGGGTCGAAACCAGGATCGCCTTGATCGTGTGCATGCGGTTTTCCGCTTGCTCGAAGGCGATGCAGGCGGGTGACTCGAACACGTCGTCGGTCACTTCGATGCCGTTGGCCAGGTGCGGGTACTGTTCGGCGATCTGTTTGCCGACCTTGGTATCGCTGTTGTGGAACGCCGGCAGGCAGTGCATGAACTTGGTGCGCGGGTTGCCGGTGGCTTTCATCAGCTCTTTGTTGACCTGGTACGGCAGCAGTTGCTGGATACGTTCGGCCCAGGCTTCAACCGGCTCGCCCATCGACACCCAGACGTCGGTGTGGATGAAATCGACGCCTTTGACTGCGGCTTTCGGGTCTTCGGTCAGGGTGATGCGTGCGCCGGATTCTTCCGCGTATTTCTTGCAGCGATCGACCAGATCGTCATGCGGCCACAGGGCTTTCGGCGCGCAGATGCGCACGTCCATGCCGAGCTTGGCGCCGACCAGCAGCAGCGAGTTGCCCATGTTGTTGCGCGCATCGCCGAGGTAGGCGTAGCTGATTTCGTGGATCGGCTTGTCGGCGTGTTCACGCATGGTCAGCACGTCGGCGATCATTTGCGTTGGGTGATATTCGTCGGTCAGGCCGTTGAACACCGGCACCCCGGCGAACTTCGCCAGCTCTTCGACGATTTCCTGTTTGAAACCACGGTATTCGATGGCGTCGTACATGCGACCCAGCACGCGGGCCGTGTCTTTCATGCTTTCCTTGTGGCCGATCTGCGACGAGTTCGGGTCGATGTAGGTGACATTGGCGCCTTGGTCATAGGCCGCCACTTCGAACGCGCAACGGGTGCGGGTCGAGGTTTTTTCGAAGATCAGGGCGATGTTGTTGCCCTTGAGGTGTTGCTGTTCGGTGCCGGTGTATTTCGCGCGTTTCAGATCGCGGGACAGGTCGAGCAGGTAACGCAGCTCGCGTGGGGTGTGGTGTTCCAGGCTGAGCAGGTTACGGTTGTGGATGTTAAAAGCCATGATGGATCTCCTTCGGTGTCGGTTATCCCCCTGGCCGCGCTTTGTAAGTCGCGGCCAAGGCTCAGAGGTTTAGTAATCGATTGGGTCGCGGATGATCGGGCAGGTCATGCAGTGGCCGCCGCCACGGCCACGACCGAGTTCGCCGGCGCTGATGGTGATGACCTCCACGCCCGCCTTGCGCAGCAGGGTGTTGGTGTAGGTGTTGCGGTCGTAGCCGATGACCACGCCCGGTTCCACGGCCACCACGTTGTTGCCGTCGTCCCATTGCTCGCGTTCGGCGGCGAAGCTGTTGCCGCCGGTTTCCACCACGCGCAGCTTCGGCAGGTTGAGGGCTTTGGCCACGGTGTCGAGGAAGCTGCCTTCTTCGCGGCGAATGTCGATGCCGCCCTGTTTGCTTTCGTCAGGCCGCAGGGTGAACGCGACGATCTGGTTCACCACTTCCGGGAAGATCGTCACCAGGTCGCGGTCGCAAAAGCTGAACACGGTGTCCAGGTGCATCGCGGCGCGGGACTTCGGCAGGCCGGCGACGATGACTTTTTCCACCGCTTTGTTCTTGAACAGATTCAGCGCCAGTTGGCCGATCGCCTGACGCGATGAGCGTTCGCCCATGCCGATCAACACCACGCCGTTGCCGATCGGCATCACATCGCCGCCCTCGAGGGTCGAGCTGCCGTGATCCTTGTCCGGGTCGCCGTACCAGATTTCGAAATCGGCGTTGGTGAACTGCGGGTGAAATTTGTAGATGGCAGTGGCCAGCAGGGTTTCCTGGCGACGCGCCGGCCAGTACATCGGGTTCAGCGTCACGCCACCGTAGATCCAGCAGGTTGTGTCGCGGGTGAACTGGGTGTTCGGCAGCGGCGGCAGGATGAAGCTGGAGTGGCCGAGGAAGTCGCGGAACATCTGGATGGTCTTGCCACCGAAGCTGTCCGGCAGATCATCCGCGGATACGCCGCCAATCAGGTATTCGGCGATGTGTCGCGGCTCAAGGCTTTTCAGCCAGGACTTCACTTCGCTGATCAGGCCCAGGCCTACCGAGTCGGCGGTGACCTTGCGATCGAGGATCCAGTCCAGCGCTTCGGGGTTGGCGACGATATCAGTCAGCAGGTTGTGCATTTCCAGCACGTCGATCCCGCGTTCACGCATCTTGGTCACGAAGTCGAAGTGGTCGCGCTTGGCCTGGGCCACCCACAGCACGTCATCGAACAGCAGTTCATCGCAGTTGTTCGGGGTCAGGCGCTGGTGGGCCAGACCTGGGGAGCAAACCATGACTTTGCGCAGTTTGCCGGCTTCGGAATGGACGCCGTACTTAACTTTTTCCGTGGTCATTGCAGTGATCCTCCAGATTACAAATCAAGGGTTACAAGGTCAGGAAGCCGTCGTAGAGACCGTAGGCAGCCACCAGGGCACCCACGACCACTGCGGCGAAAATCAGCTTCTCGACGTTAGTGAAAATCGGTTGTTTGAGTTCCAGCTTGGCCTTGGCGAACAGGATCGCGCCGGGTGCGTAGAGCAGGGCCGAGAGCAGCAGATACTTGACCCCGCCGGCATACAGCAGCCACACCGCGTAGATCAGCGCGATGCCGCCGATAATCAGATCCTTGCGTCGTTCGGCCGCGAAGCCTTCGTAGCTTTCGCCGCGCACCGCCAGCAACAGGGCATAGGCCGCCGACCACAGGTACGGCACCAGAATCATCGAAGTGGCGAGGTAGATCAGCGACAGGTAAGTGCTGGCCGAAAACAGGGTGATGATCAGGAGCAGCTGGACCATCGCGTTGGTCAGCCACAGGGCGTTGACCGGTACGTGATTGGCGTTTTCCTTGCGCAGAAACTCGGGCATGGTGTGGTCTTTGGCGGCGGCGAACATGATCTCCGCACACAGCAGCACCCACGACAGCAGCGCGCCCAGCAGCGAGATGATCAGGCCGACGCTGATCAGCACCGCGCCCCAATGACCGACCACGTGCTCAAGCACGGCGGCCATCGACGGGTTCTGCAGTTTGGCCAGTTCCGGCTGGGTCATGATGCCCAGCGACAGCACGTTGACCAGCACCAGGAACAGCAGCACGGTGATGAAACCGATGACGGTGGCCTTGCCGACGTCCGAGCGTTTTTCCGCCCGCGCCGAGAAGATGCTCGCGCCCTCGATGCCGATGAACACCCACACGGTGACCAGCATCATGTTGCGCACCTGGTTCATTACGCTGCCCAGATCCGGGTTTTTCACACCCCAGATGTCGGCGGTGAAGATGTCCAGTTTGAAGGCGAATACCGCGATCAGCACGAACAGCAGCAGCGGCACGACCTTGGCGACGGTGGTCACCAGGTTGATGAACGCCGCTTCCTTGATCCCGCGCAGTACCAGAAAGTGCACGGCCCACAGCAGCACCGAGGCGCCGATCACCGCCGCTACCGTGTTGCCTTCGCCGAAAATCGGAAAGAAATACCCGAGGGTGCTGAACAACAGAACAAAGTAGCCAACGTTGCCCAGCCAGGCACTGATCCAGTAACCCCAGGCGGACGAGAAACCCATGTAATCGCCGAATCCGGCCTTGGCGTAGGCGTAGACACCGCCGTCCAGGTCAGGCTTGCGATTGGCGAGGGTTTGAAAGACAAAAGCGAGGGTGAGCATGCCGACAGCGGTGATGGCCCAGCCAATCAGTACCGCGCCGACGTCGGCGCTCGCGGCCATGTTTTGTGGCAAAGAGAATATCCCGCCACCAATCATTGAGCCGACTACCAAGGCAACCAATGCACCGAGTCGTAGTTTTCCGGGAGCTTCAGACATTGCATGACTCCATTGCAGGAGAGAAGAGTTCACAGCGTAGATCTGTTGTCTGTTCAATCAGCTGACATAGATCAGTGCATGGCCACATTCCATTGTTAATGAATGACTTATGAAACAACTGGAGGCATAAAGCTATCGCCTGGAAAGCCCGTCCTAGAGGCTTTTTACTGATGTGGTTGGGAATTGGTCTTATTACTTTAGAGTTATCACGCTAGTTGGTTTTCAGCTTTTGGCAAATTTTTCACATCTGTTTTCAGTACAGAATCGAATAATCAGGATTCGCGCACAAAAGCGATTAGTCGTGCTAGGCGTTAGCGTTGTTGGCTATATATAAGAGGGGTATTGGCGTTATTCAAAAAACGTACTTACGCTTTATCCGTTTAGTTAATACCCAGAAATAGACACACTTGTGGCGAGGGGATTTATCCCCGATGGGTGGCGTAGCCGCCCCAGATCCATTCGGCGCGGTGTCAGGCAGAACGAGTTCTCAGGTTTTGGGGCGGCTATGCCGCCCATCGGGGATAAATCCCCTCGCCACAGGTATAAACAGGTTTCGAGAACCGTTGTCAGGAAAAGGGAGACTGGAATGTCGCAACCGACGCAAAAGCTGCGACTGGGTGCGTTGATCGCCCTGGTGGTGGGTTCGATGATTGGCGGGGGGATTTTCTCGCTGCCACAGAACATGGCCGCCCGCGCCGATGCCGGGGCAATCCTGATCGGCTGGGGGATCACCGCCATCGGCATGCTAACCTTGGCCTTCGTGTTCCAGACCCTGGCCAACCGCAAGCCCGAGCTGGACTCGGGGGTCTATGCCTACGCCAAGGCCGGGTTTGGCGACTACATGGGTTTCTCGTCCGCCTGGGGCTACTGGATCAGCGCGTGGCTGGGCAACGTCGGTTATTTCGTGTTGCTGTTCAGCACCCTCGGTTACTTCTTTCCGGTATTCGGTCAGGGCAATACGCCGATCGCCATCGGCTGCGCGTCGGTGCTGTTGTGGGCGGTGCATTTTCTGGTGATGCGCGGGATCAAGGAGGCGGCGTTCATCAATCAGGTGACCACGGTCGCCAAGATCGTGCCGCTGATCATGTTCATCGTGATTGCCGCCGTGGCGTTCAAGGCCGACATTTTCACCCGCGACATCTGGGGCCGCAGCAACCCGAGCTTCGGCGGGGTGATGGATCAGGTGCGCAACATGATGCTGGTGACGGTGTTCGTGTTTATCGGCATCGAGGGCGCCAGCGTGTATTCGGCGCGGGCGGAGAAACGCAGCGACGTCGGGCGCGCCACGGTGATCGGCTTCCTCGGTGTGCTGGCGCTGCTGGTGCTGGTCAACGTGCTGTCGCTGGGGATCATGAGCCAGCCCGAACTCGCGACTTTGCAGAACCCGTCGCTGGCGGCGGTGCTGGAGCACATCGTCGGGCCGTGGGGCGCATTGTTGATCAGCCTCGGTCTGGCGGTGTCGCTGCTTGGCGCATTGCTGTCATGGGCGCTGCTGTGCGCGGAAATCCTGTTTGCCACGGCCAGGGACAAAACCATGCCGGCGTTCCTGAAAAAGGAAAACGCCAACCATGTGCCGGTCAATGCGCTGTGGCTGACCAACGTGATGATTCAGATATTCCTGCTGATCACACTGTTTTCCGCCGGCACCTACACCAGCCTGATCTACCTCGCTTCGTCGATGATTCTGGTGCCGTACCTGTGGTCGGCGGCGTACGCGGTGCTGCTCAGCGGACGTGGCGAAACCTACGAACATGCCTCGGCCGAACGTACCAAGGATCTGCTGATTGGCGGCATCGCCCTGTGCTACGCGGTGTGGTTGTTGTATGCCGGCGGAGTGAAATACCTGCTGCTGTCGGCGTTGCTGTATGCGCCGGGGGTGGTGCTGTTTGCCAAGGCCAAGCATGAGCAGGGCGAGCCGCTGTTCACCCCTGTCGAGAAAGGCATTTTCGCCTGCGTGCTGATCGGCGCGGGGCTGGCGGCGTATGGTTTGTACAGCGGGGTGTTGTCGCTGTAGGTGGATTGATTGTGCATCGGTGGTGTCAGTGCGGGCCTCTTCGCGAGCAAGCCCGCTCCCACATTTGAAATGCATTCCCCTGTGGGAGCGGGCTTGCTCGCGAAGAGGCCCGAATGGTCATCACCACTGCGCGCGATGCGAACCCAATTCAGTAGCCGGCAACGCCCACTGCAGCGGCGTCCCGCTGATCGTCACCGGTGCCAGCAAGCGGTGCGCCGGCCCCCACGGGGTCTGCTCCACCCGTGAGTCTTGATCCTGTTTAGCCTCGGCGCGCAACGCTTCGCTCGTCCCAGGCCCATGTTCGATCAACAGTTTGGCGGTGCGCGCCAGTGACAAGCGTGCAGAACCGCCGCGACCGCTGCGCAAACGTTCAGTGAGCAATGTGATCGCACTCGCCGCCATCAGATACCCGGTCGCGTGATCCAGCGCCTGCACCGGCAGCGGCGTCGGTTTGTCAGCCTGTTTCCAGCGCTGTCCGGCCTCGGCGATGCCGCTGCTCATCTGCACCAGGCTGTCGAAGCCACGGCGGTTCTGCCATGGGCCGCTCCAGCCGTAGGCATTGAGACTGACGTCGATCAGCCCCGGCGCCAGTTGTCGACGGCGTTCGGCGCCGAAACCGAGGTGTTCCAGGGCATCGGCACGGTAGCCGTGCAGGAGAATGTCGGCGTCCTTCAACAGGATTTCGAACACCGCGCGATCGCTCGGTTGCTGCAGGTCCAGCCGCGCACAGCGTTTGCCAAGAGTCATGTCGGGAATGACACCCGGCTCGTTCCAGCTCGGCGGATCGATGCGCAGCACGTTGGCGCCGAGGCCCGCGAGAAAACGGCTGGCGGTGGGGCCGGCGAGCACGCGGGTCAGGTCGAGCACCTTGAGCCCGGCCAGCGGTTGCGCCACCGAGCCTTGCCACGCGTTGGCCTTTTCATCCTGCGAATCGATGAAATGCACCAGCGGCTCGGCATTCACTGCCATCCCTTGCGGATGCTGCTGCCATTGCGCCCAACTGCGCATTTCGGCGGCGCAGCCGTTGGCCTCGACCACCGCTTGTTCCAGATCGGCGCTGTTCCACTGCGCGACTTTCGCCGCCATGGCAGCGCGATCGGCGCAGGCACCGAGCACGCTTTCAGCCGCAGCACGGTGATGTGGGGCGTTGGTGTGCAGGCGGATCCAGCCGTCTTCGGTTGCGTAGTCGCCAGCAATCGGATCCCACAGCGGCGGGATCTCCCAGCCGATCGGCCGCAACGAGGTGGCAAACCAGAACGACGCCAGACGCCGATCGACTTCCACGGCGGGCAAGTGCCCGGTCTGTTGCCGGAGCAGTTCGCTGACGGCCTGACCGGCAGCGCCGATGCTCGCGCAGGCCAGGTCGCTGACGGCAAACGCCGAGGGCAGGGCGCCACTGGCGGTCAACGGAATCGACGTGTGGGGCAAGCCGAGTGCGGCTTGAATGGACGTGAGTAAATCAGTCATCGAAGGCCCTCCGGGAGAGAGGGCGATGATAGTGCAAAAAAATCTCGGCTTAGATGAAAACCCTCATCTCCTGAGTCAACACAAATCCCTGTGGGAGCGGGCTTGCTCGCGAATGCGGTGTATCAGCGCCATATAAAGTGACTGACACACCGTATTCGCGAGCAAGCCCGCTCCCACAAGGGGACTGTGGTGGATTTCAGACGCGGAACTGATCCATCAGCTTCATCTGCTGACTGGCCAGGGCATTGAGCTGGCTGCTGATCGCCGCCGATTCAGTGGCCTGTTCAGTCAGGGTTTCAGTCACGGTGCGGATCGCCGAGACGTTGCGGTTGACCTCTTCGGCCACGGCGCTCTGCTGTTCGGCGGCGCTGGCGATCTGCAGGTTCATGTCGCTGATCACCGTGACCGCATCGCTGATCTTGCCCAGCGCATCCACCGCCTGCCGGATCTGCCCGGCGTTGTTGTGCGCCTGGGTCTGGCTCGAATGCATGGTCGCGACCACGCCACGGGTGCCGGTCTGGATGCGTTCGATGACGATGCGGATTTCTTCCACCGAATCCTGAGTGCGCTTGGCGAGGTTGCGCACCTCGTCGGCCACCACCGCGAAACCACGACCGCTTTCCCCGGCGCGGGCCGCTTCGATGGCGGCGTTGAGCGCCAGCAGGTTGGTCTGTTCGGCGATGCTGCGGATCACTTCCAGCACCGAACCGATCTGCTCGCTGTTGACCGCCAGCGCTTCGACTTCGGTCACCGCTTTGCTGACTTCATCGGCCAGTTGATTGATGTCGCGGGTGCTGCGCTCGATGATCGACATGCCGTCCCTGGCCGACTGATCGGCGCCCTTGGCGGCGTTGGCCGCGTTCGACGCGCTGTTGGCGACGTCGTGGGCGGTGGCGCTCATTTCGTTGGACGCGGTGGCGACCTGATCGATTTCGCGGAACTGCACCTGCATGCCTTCGCTGGTCTGGCGGGCGATTTCCGAAGACTGATCAGCAGTGCCACGCGCTTCGGTGATGCTCTGCTTGATCTGGGCGATGGTCGGTTGCAGCTTGTCGAGGAAGCGGTTGAACCAGTTCACCAGTTCGCCCAGTTCATCCTTCTTGCTGTAGTTCAGGCGCTGGGTCAGATCGCCTTCACCGCTGGCGATGTTCTTCAGCATCTCGGCGACGCTGTTGATCGGCCGGGTCACGCCCGACGCGGTGAGCCAGATCAGCAGCAGGCCAATCAGACCGGCGACTACCGCCACCAGCAACGCGGTGATCACCCCGGTTTTCTGCGCATCGTCGAGCACTGCCTGCAGCTTGACCGAATCGGCCAGCAGAACCTGCTTCGGCAGGTCGATGACCACACCCCAAGCCCGCGAGTTGCCAATCGGATCTACCGGGTACACCGCGCGAATCAGCTCGCCCTGTTCGAGAATCTTCGGCGTGCCGCTGCTGACCAGTTGCAGCAGATCCTTGCCATCGGCACCGAGGGTATCGCTGATCTTTTTACCGACCTTGGTCGCATCGGAACTGTCGGCAGCGAGCACGCCGCTGCCCGAAACGATCAGCATGTGTCCGGCGTTGTTGAACAGGTTGCGTTGGGACTCCACCGCCGCCGCTTGCAGGGCATCGAGGGCGATGTCGACACCGACCACGCCGATGGCCTTGCCGTCGACGATCAACGGCACGGAAATGGTGGTCATCAACATTTCCTTGCCGCCCACGGTGTCGGCATACGGGTCGAGCAGGCAAGTACGCTTGTTGTCACGAGGGCAGGTGTACCAGCTGTTGTACGGCGTGCCGCTGACGCTGAGGGTGGTCTTGGTCATGTCTTCTTCGACCATGATCGTGTTCAGCGCCGAGCCGGCAGCGCGGCTCCAGTAAGTTGCAAAACGCCCGGCTTCATTGGACTGACGCGCGGCATCGTTGACGAACTCGCTGTCCTTGCCGTCGAGGCCGTTGGGTTCGAAGGCGAGCCAGATGCCGAGCACCTTGTCGTTGCGCTCGAACGCGGTTTTCAGGCTCTGATTCAACTCTTCACGCAGGGCCCCGGCGTCCAGCGAACGCTTGGCGGCCAGTGCGCGCATGTCCTTGATCTGATCGGCCAGCGCGGTGATCACCGTCAGGCTTTCGCCAAAGGTCTTCTGCACCCGCACTGCTTGTTCGGCCGCCTTGGCCTGCAACAGGTTCTGCACACTGGCGGTGAGCATCTTGCTGCTGGAGTCACTGACCAGATCGTCGTTCTGGTTGGTCTGGTAAATGTTCATGCCGACGATCAGCGCAACCACACCCAGCAGGCACAGACCGGAGAGCAGGACAATTTTCAGGCGAATGGAGAGAGAGTCGAACATGGGGCGATCTCGTGAATGAATGAGCAGGTGGCCACGGGATGAACTACCCGGTTCGCCAAATCCATTCAGCGCCATGCATTGCTCATCGGCGCGCGGCGAAGGTGCATGAGGCGCTTGCCGACGAACGGTCAGCGCTAAACGTTTGCGCAGGGGATTGTGCTGAAAAGGCGATTAATTACAGGGAAGTTTCAGTCCCATGAACCCCGAGGCACTGCTGGTGATGAGGCTTTGTGGTGAGGGGATTTAGCGAAACGTCGCACCGCCCCGATGGACTGCGCAGCAGGCCCAAAACCTGACAACCAGTTTTAACTGAAACTCTGCGGATGCCTGATTTAGTGGCTGCTGCGCAGCCAATCGGGGATAAATCCCCTCACCACAAAAGTCACATCCACAAAGCATAGTGGGAGGTCAGGAAGAGGAGGGGAGCGCTTCCGGGCGCGACCAGATCCACAGATTGCCCAGACTCATCCCGGCAATCGCCAGATACACCGGCCAGCCGTGATCGAGCATTACCAGCATCAACGTCGCGCACAGCAGCATGCTGATCGTGGCGCTGACCTTGGCTTTGCGCGCGATGATCTTGCCGTTGCGCCAGTTGCTCAGGATCGGCCCGAACAGCCGATGGTTTTCCAGCCAGGCGCTCAGGCGCGGCGAGCTGCGAGTCGCGGCCCAGGCGGCGAGCAGGATGAACTCGGTGGTCGGCAGGCCGGGCACGACGATGGCGATCAGGCCAATGCCGAGGCTGACGTAGGCCAGCAGGCCGAACAGCAGACGGGCGAGTTTTGAGGTGGCGGGTTGCGGCATGGGCTCGGGGTTGCAGTGAGGCGAATCGGGGATTCTACAGGCTCGCGCTGTTCCCATGTGGGAGCGGGCTTGCTCGCGAAAGCGGTGTGTCAGTGACATATGAGGTGGCTGACACAGCGCTTTCGCGAGCAAGCCCGCTCCCACAGTAGGGATTTGTGTTGGGTCAGGCCGGTTCGGCTTCTGTGGCGTAAGCCTGTTCCAGCAGCACGGTGAAGCGGTTGAACGCGTCGATTGCGCCTTGCTCGACTTCGGCTTCCTCTTCGGCGGTGAACGGCAGGGAATCGAGGGTGCGCACGAAGCTTTTCCAGCCTTCGGCACGGCCGCCTTCCGGTTCACCCAGGTGACGGGCACCAAAGGTTTCGCTCAGCTCCAGCGCCACCGCACGTTTGATCAGGAACGCAGCGCCGAGCTTCGAACCTTCGGAGACGAAAATCCAGCCCAATGCACGGGCCTTGCTCGGGTTTTTCAGCGCACCGGCCACCGGTGCCGGGATGTCGGTGTCGAGATCCGCCAGGTCAGCCTTGGCCGCATCCGCGCGGCAACGGGCCGGCAGATCCGGGACGATGGCAGTCAGTTCGGCATTGTTATAGAGATCGACCAGTTCCGACTGGAACAGGTACTGCGCGACCACGAAACGCGCGAAGTTGGCGCGGGTCTCGAACGGCGCGTGGGCCTTGACCAGGGCGTCGAGCTTGCTGTGCGGCTCGTGGGTGATCTGGTTCAGGCGTTGTGAACGCAGGGCTTTTTCCGATGTGGTCATGGGGTGTCCTTGATAAAAGAGGCGCTTGATAACGAGACGAACGGGCAGGTGCCAAACCGTAAAAAAAAGCCCTGCGACGCGCTGAACAATGCGCGTCGCAGGGCCGTCCGGATCAGATGTCCCAGACCAGATTGATCGTGAAGTTGCGGCCCGGTTGGGTCAGACGATCGAGGTTGGCCGGTTGCGTCACCGAGGCTTCGCCGACGCTGTCGTAACCGCGCACGTCATCCCACAGCCAGTATTTCTTGTCGGTCAGGTTGTAGATGCCGCCGCTGACGGTGACGTCGTCGGTGACTTTGTAGTAGCCGGCCAGATCGAGAATGCCGAAGCCCGGGGTCTTGAACTGGCTGCTGACGCCATCCGGCGACTTGAAGTTGCTGTCGTCGACGCGATCCTTTTTCTTCACCACGGTCCAGCTCAGCAGGCCGCCGTAGTTGTCCTGGTCGTAACCCAGGCCGAACACGCCGGTCAGCGGATTGACGCTGTTGAGCGGTTCGCCGTTGTCGTTGTTGCGACCGTAGGCGTAAGCGATCGAGCCCTGGGTGTAGAGGCCCTGCGGCGCGCCGAACGCATCGAGGTTCAGGCGACCTTTGACTTCGGCGCCCTTGATGGTCGCGTGCTTGATGTTGCTCGACTGGAAGGTCAGCTCGTCGTAACCGGGAGTGACCGCGTCTTCGTTGATGAAATCGCGGTACTTGTTATAGAACACCGCCACGTCGAACGAGCCTTGTTCGAAGTTGCCGCGCAGACCGGTTTCATAGCTTTTGCTTTTCTCCGGTTCCAGGTTCGGGTTGGGCGCCACGTTGTAGCCGGTGGTGCTGTTTTCAAAGCGTCCGTACAGCGCTTTAGCGGTCGGCGTGCGGAAACCTTCGGCGTACTGGCCGTACCAGGTGTAATTTTCGGTCAGGGCGTAGGTCAGGCCGAATTTGGGCGAGACTTTGTGCCAGCTCTTGTTCGCGTCGCTGACCGTGCCGTTGCCGTCGGCGGCCACGGTGTTGAGGAATTCCTGGGTGATGTGCGGCTTTAGCTGGGTGTGGTCGTAGCGCAGGCCCGGCAGTAAGGTCCACTGGTTCCAGCTGATCTGATCCTGAGCGAACAAGCTGTAGGTGTTGATGGTCGGGTCCGGGAAGTCGCTGGATTTTTTCAGCACATCCGCCGCGCTGGTGGCGCCGATGGCGGTGCAGCCACGGCCGACCGCGAGGCACTTGCCGTCGCCGCTGCGCGAGCCGGTGACCTTCTGTTGCTTGATCGTGGTGCCGTAGGTCAGCACGTGATCGGTGTCACCGATGGCGAAGGCCTTGTCCAGTTGCGCATCGAATACCCACTGTTTTTCCTCGTAGACCGTGTCGCGGGTGCGCAGCACTTTACGGGTCATCGGATAGTAGAACTCTTCGGTGCTCTGATCGGTTTTGGCGATCTGGTGATTGAGGCTCCACTTCACGTTATCGGCCAGCAGGCTGTCGAGGGCAAAGCTGTGCTCGAGGCCGAAACGCTCGCGGGTGATGGTGTCATTGCCGGTGCGCCACTGGTACATGCCGCCGGGCAGCATGCTGTTGGGGATGGTCGGCGCGCCGTTGAAGTACGGGCCGCCGTAGGCACTTTTCTGATCGGTGTCGCGATCGTCCTTGTACTTCTCGTAGGTCAGGCCCAGACGGGAATCTTCGTTGTAGTTCCAGCCGATCTTCGCCAGGACGTTGGTGGCCTTGACGTCTTCCGGGTTGGCAGCGGTGCGCGCCAGGCCCGTGCCGTTGTTGCTGCCGTAGGAATCGGTTTCGTGACCGTCGCGCTGGCTGAAGTGCAGCAAGCCGTCGAACTGCTCGGCACGCCCGGCGACGGTGGCGGATTTCAGCCAGCTCTCATCGGCGGAGCTGTAACCGGTTTTGAAGCGAGCGCCGACGTCTTTGCCGGGCTTGATGATGTCGTCCGGCTCGAGGGTGTAGTAGCTGACGGCGCCGCCAATGGCGTTGCTGCCGTACAGCACCGAGGCCGGACCCCGGAGGATTTCCACGCGTTTGACGATTTCCGGGTCGACGTAATTGCGCTGGGTCTTGGCGTACGGGCCGTTGAAGAAACCGTCCGGCACTTCGACGCCGTCGACCTGCGTCAGGATGCGGTCGCCGTCGATGCCGCGGATGTTATAGCCGCTGATACCGCCACGCTGGCCGGCGCCGCCGACGGACACGCCCGGCTCGTAGCGCACCAGATCCTTGATGGTGTTGACGTTGTTGCGGTCGAGGTCCTGGCGGGTCTGCACAGTGACTGTGGCCGGAACGCTGCTGACCGACTGTTCCTGGCGAGTGGCGCTGATGGTCACCTGATCCAGATTGAGTGCACCGCTGGAGCTGCGCTTCTCCAGCACCACGTTATTGTTGCTCAGCTTGCGGAAGCTCAGGTTGGTCCCCACCAACAGGCGCTCCAGGGCTTTTTCCGGCGGCAGCGAACCGCGCACGCCCGGCGACGAAACACCCTGACCCAGTTCCGCCGGCAAGCCGACCTGCCAACCAGTGACGCTGGTAAAGGCATTGAGCGCCGACACCAGCGGTTGCTGGCCGATCGAGAACGAATAATCACCCATGTTGCGCGCCGGTTGTTCGGTGGCAGCCATCAGCGGTGCGGTGCCGGCCATGAGGATGGCGGCCGTCAGCAGCGACAATACGCGGGAAGGGGAAGCGGTCTGGCGGGTAAGGCGAGAGGACATCGATAGCGCTCCGTGTCGCACGAATCTTTATAGGTGCTGATCCGTCTCCGAAGATGCGAATCAATTGCATTGGCTATAACGAGACGAACGGGCTTTGGCTATCGAGTAAAAATAATTCTCATTTAGTTCAGGATCACCAGCGCGGGGAATTCCTGCAGGCGCGCCGAGGTGATGTGGGCGAGGGAGCGCACCACGTCCAGCGGTTGGTCGAGGCGGTAGTTGCCGGTGACGTTGACGTCGGCCAACTGCTCGTTGGTGTTGATGATCCAGCCCGGGTAGTAGCGGCGCAATTCGGCCAGTACCTGATTCAACGGGCAGTTCTCGAACACCAGTCGGCCCTGAACCCAGGCCAAATCGGTGGCGGCATCGAGCTTGGCCGGACGATCGAAACCGTTGGGGCCGATGCGAATGCTTTCGCCGGCGCTCAAACGCACTCGTGCGTCGTTGTGCGTGGCGCGCAGATCGACATCGCCGCGCTGCACATTGACTTGTGCCACACCGTCCAGATAACGCACGGCGAATGCGGTGTCGCGCACGCTGGCCTGCACCGGGCCGGCATCGATTTGCAGCGGCTGGCCACGGTTGGCAGCCACTTCGAAAAACGCTTCGCCCTGATACAGCCGCGCCACGCGCTGCCGGTCATTGATGGTGCTGGAGAATGCCGAGTTGGTGTTGAGCAGCACCTTGGAGCCATCCTCCAGTTGCAGGCGCTGGCGCTCGCCGACCACGGTCAGGTGATCGGCCTGCAGGCGCATCGGCAGATTGCTGAAACTGAACAGACCGAGCACCAGCACCGCAGCAGTCGCCAACGGTTTCCAGTGCGGACGCAGACGTTTGAGCAACGTGACTTTCGCAGGCTTCGCCGCGAGACTCTGTGCACACTGCACCACTTGCGGCCCGTCCCAGATCGCCTGAGCCTTGGCGAACGCCTCGGCATTCAACGGATCGGCCGCCAGCCACGCGTGAAATTGCCGGGTCTGCTCTTCGTCCGCACTGCCGAGCACGATGAGCCAGTCCAGAGCCTGGTCCATTGCACGGGCGGCGTCCTGCGCCGTTGCGGGCGAAGGCGGGCGGTGGGTGTCCGTCACGGTGTGTCCTCGGCAGTGTCTGTGCACGGCTGTTTTTTTAGTGAAGCGTAAAAGTCGGGCAAGGGTAACAAAGCCCGATGATCAGTGCAGTCGATCCTGTGGATGACAGCAAACGCCTTTGGCCTCAATCGCCATTCAAGCGCTCGGCGACACCGATGCAGATCGACATGATCAGCTTGAGTTCCTTCTGCACGGTGCTGAGGGACACATTCAATTCGTCGGCGATTTCCTGGTAGCTGTGCCCGTGCAGGCGGCTGAGGATGAAAATCTGCTGCTGACGCGGGCTGAGTTGACTGAGGCTCACGTTCAGGCGCTCCAGCAATTGTTCGGCGTGGGCGGCGTCTTCGGCGCTGCTGGCGGGGGCGGCGATGCTGTGCACCACGTCCTGTGGCACGTCATCGACCATGGTCCGCGAATGGATCTTGCGCGCACGCAGGTGATCCAGCGCCAGGTTGCGCGCGGTCTGGAACACGAAGGGTTCAAGGTGATCGATGGCGCGTTCGCTCAGCGCCCGCGTGACGCGCAGGTAGGTCTCCTGCAACAGGTCTTCGGCGGTGCTGTGGTTGTTGACCATCCGCTCGATCGTGCGCAGCAGGGACGTGCGCTGAGAGAGGAAGACATGATTGAAGCGCGATTGACTCACGGGGGAACCTGATCCATTTCGAGCGAATGATAATGCTTATCATCTAGTCGAGTGGTCAAGTGTTGATTTCAGATTGAAATCAGAAACCTGTGGGAGCGGGCTTGCTCGCGAATGCGGTGAGTCAGTCGATACATCAATTGCCTGACACGACGCCTTCGCGAGCAAGCCCGCTCCCACATGGGAGGAAGGGATTATTCCGCGTTGCAGAGCGCCAGGCAGTTATCCAGCATGCGATTCGAGAAGCCCCATTCGTTGTCGTACCAGGCCAGCACCTTCAGCAGTTTGCCGCTGGCTTTGGTGTGATTGGCGTCGAAGATCGACGACAGCGGGTTGTGGTTGAAGTCGCTGGAAACCAGCGGCAACGTGTTGTAACCCAAAATTTTCGAATGCTGGCTGGCGGCTTTCATCAGCGCGTTGACCTCGTCGGCCGTGGCTTCCTTCTTCAACTGCACGGTCAGGTCCACCAGCGACACATTGATCACCGGCACGCGCACCGCCATGCCGGTCAGTTTGCCCGCCAGTTCCGGCAGCACCAGGCCTACCGCTTCAGCGGCGCCGGTCTTGCTCGGGATCATGTTCTGCGTGGCCGAACGCGCGCGGTACGGGTCGGTGTGGTAAACGTCGGTCAGGTTCTGGTCGTTGGTGTAGGCATGAATCGTGGTCATCAGGCCGCTTTCGATCCCCAGCTCGCGGTGCAGCACCTGCGCCACTGGCGCCAGGCAGTTGGTGGTGCACGAAGCGTTGGAGATGATCTGGTGCGACTGGCGCAGAATGTCGTGGTTCACACCATAAACCACCGTAGCGTCGGCGCCTTTGGCCGGGGCCGAGATGATGACTTTGCGCGCGCCGGCAGTAAGATGCGCAGCCGCTTTGGCGCGGTCGGTGAACAGACCGGTGCATTCGAACACCACATCAATCTTTTCCGCCGCCCATGGCAGCTCGGCCGGGTTGCGAATGGCGCTGACCGCAATGCGGTCGCCATTGACCGTCAGGCTCTCATTGTCATGGGCCACTTCGGCGTCGAATGTGCCGTGAACGGTGTCGTATTTGAGCAGATGGGCATTGATGGCGCTGTCGCCCAGATCGTTGATGGCGACGATCTGCAAATCCTGTCGATAGCCTTGGGTATACAGTGCGCGCAGGACATTACGGCCGATGCGGCCAAAACCATTGATTGCGATTCGAAGAGTCATTGAACAGCGCCGCCGTCGTTTTGTTGTTGGAATTACAAGATTATTCGCATAAAAATAGAAAACAAGCCTTTTTAGTGGCAATATTTTGTTTTATCTACAACGAGTGACCTGAATCAACTGGTCCGAATGGTCAAAAAAGCCGTCTGTCATTCCAACAACAACGGCGTTTGATCAGCATAGACAATCAGGTCGCCACATCCGTTAGCCTGGAGTTCTACACATGCATCCCCGCGTCCTTGAGGTCACCGAACGGCTTATCGCCCGCAGCCGCGCCACGCGTCAGGCTTACCTTGCACTGATTCGCGGTGCCGCTACCGACGGGCCGATGCGCGGCAAGCTGCAATGCGCCAACTTCGCCCACGGCGTGGCCGGGTGCGGCAGCGAAGACAAGCACAGCTTGCGGATGATGAACTCGGCGAACATCGCCATTGTTTCTTCGTATAACGACATGCTCTCGGCGCACCAGCCGTACGAAGTCTTTCCCCAGCAGATCAAAAACGCCCTACGCGAAATCGGCTCGGTCGGCCAGTTCGCCGGCGGTACGCCGGCGATGTGTGATGGCGTGACCCAGGGCGAGCCGGGCATGGAGCTGAGCCTGCCGAGCCGCGAAGTGATCGCCATGTCCACGGCGGTGGCGCTGTCGCACAACATGTTCGACGGCGCGCTGATGCTCGGCATCTGCGACAAGATCGTGCCGGGGCTGATGATGGGTTCGCTGCGCTTCGGCCATCTGCCGACGATCTTCGTCCCGGGCGGGCCGATGGTCTCGGGGATTTCCAACAAGGAAAAAGCCGACGTGCGGCAGAAATACGCCGAAGGCAAGGCGACCCGCGAAGAGCTGCTGGAGTCGGAGATGAAGTCCTACCACAGCCCGGGCACCTGCACCTTCTATGGCACCGCCAACACCAACCAGTTGTTGATGGAAGTCATGGGCCTGCACTTGCCGGGCGCGTCTTTCGTCAACCCGAACACCCCGCTGCGTGATGCCCTGACCCGCGAAGCCGCGCATCAGGTGACGCGCCTGACCAAGCAGAACGGCAACTTCATGCCGATCGGCGAAATCGTCGACGAGAAGGCGCTGGTCAACTCGATCGTCGCGCTGCACGCCACCGGCGGCTCGACCAACCACACCCTGCACATGCCGGCGATCGCCATGGCTGCGGGCATTCAATTGACCTGGCAGGACATGGCCGACCTCTCCGAAGTCGTGCCGACCCTGAGCCACGTCTACCCGAACGGTAAAGCCGACATCAACCACTTCCAGGCCGCTGGCGGTATGTCGTTCCTGATCCGTGAGCTGCTTGAAGCGGGCCTGCTGCACGAAGACGTCAACACCGTGCTCGGCCATGGCTTGAGCCGCTACACCAAAGAGCCGTTCCTCGATAACGGTGAGCTGGTGTGGCGCGAAGGCCCGATCGAAAGCCTCGACGAAAACATCCTGCGCCCGGTTGCCCGTGCATTCTCCGCCGAGGGTGGCTTGCGGGTGATGGAAGGCAACCTCGGTCGCGGGGTGATGAAGGTTTCCGCCGTGGCGCTGGAAAATCAGATTGTCGAAGCACCGGCCATGGTGTTCCAGGATCAGCAGGATCTGGCCGATGCGTTCAAGGCCGGTTTGCTGGAGAAAGATTTTGTCGCGGTGATGCGCTTCCAGGGCCCGCGCTCCAATGGCATGCCGGAACTGCACAAGATGACGCCGTTCCTCGGCGTGCTGCAGGATCGTGGCTTCAAAGTCGCGCTGGTCACCGACGGGCGCATGTCCGGCGCGTCGGGGAAAATCCCGGCGGCGATTCACGTCAGCCCCGAAGCTTATGTCGGTGGTGCTTTGGCGCGGGTGCAAGAGGGCGATATCATCCGCGTCGATGGCGTCAAAGGCACTTTGGAACTCAAGGTCGACGCCGCCGAATTTGCAGCGCGTGAACCTGCCAAAGGCCTGTTGGGCAACAACATCGGCAGCGGTCGCGAACTGTTTGGCTTCATGCGTTTGGCCTTCAGCTCGGCGGAGCAGGGCGCCAGCGCCTTCACTTCTGCCCTGGAGACGCTTAATTGAAACTGGCTTTGGTCGGTGATATCGGAGGCACCAACGCGCGGTTCGCGTTGTGGAAAAACCAGCAACTGCAATCGGTTCAGGTGCTGGCGACAGCCGACCATGCCAGCCCGGAACAGGCGATCAGCCTGTACCTGAGCGGCCTCGGTCTGGCGCCGGGTTCGATCGGTTCGGTGTGCCTGTCGGTGGCGGGGCCGGTGAGTGGTGATGAATTCAAATTCACCAACAACCACTGGCGCCTGAGCCGCACGGCGTTCTGCAAAACCTTGCAGGTCGAGCAGTTGCTGCTGATCAACGACTTCTCGGCGATGGCGCTGGGCATGACCCGCTTGCAGCCCGGCGAATTCCGTGTGGTCTGCGAAGGCACGCCGGAGCCTTTGCGCCCGGCGGTGGTGATCGGCCCGGGCACCGGCTTGGGCGTCGGCACCTTGCTCGATCTCGGCGAAGGCCGGTTTGCCGCGTTGCCGGGGGAGGGTGGACACGTCGATCTGCCGCTGAGCAGTCCGCGTGAAACCCAGCTCTGGCAGCACATCCACAACGAGATCGGCCACGTCAGCGCCGAGACTGCGTTGAGCGGCGGCGGCTTGCCTCGGGTGTATCGGGCGATCTGCGCGGTGGATGGGTATGAGCCGACACTCGATACGCCGGAAGCGATCACCGCAGCCGGCCTGGCTGGCGATCCGATCGCGCTGGAAGTGCTGGAACAATTCTGCTGCTGGCTCGGTCGTGTGGCGGGCAACAACGTGCTGACCACCGGTGGTCGTGGCGGCGTGTACATCGTAGGCGGGGTGATTCCGCGCTTTGCCGACTTCTTCGTCAACAGCGGTTTCGCCCGCAGCTTCGCCGACAAGGGCTGCATGAGCGATTACTTCAAGGGCATTCCGGTGTGGCTGGTGACGGCGCCGTATTCCGGGTTGGTGGGTGCCGGTGTCGCACTGGAACAAGCAATCCCGACCTGAAATGCAATCCAATTGTGGGAGCGAGCCTTTGTGGCGAGGGGATTCATCCCCGATGGCCTGCGAAGCAGGCCCGGTTTTTCCAGGGTCGCTGCGCAACCCATCGGGGATAAATCCCCTCACCACAGGTTTGTTCCCACAGTGGTTCTGTGGTGTTTGCAAGTTCGATGCTTAAGGCATAATCCGCCCCAATTCCAACAACAAGGATGCCTTCGAAGTGAGCTCAGTCAACAAGTCGATATTGTTGGTCGATGACGACCAGGAAATACGCGAGTTGCTGGAAACCTACCTGACCCGCGCCGGGTTTCAGGTGCGGGCCACCGCCGATGGCGCCAGTTTCCGCCAGGCACTCAACGAGGCGCCGAGCGATCTGGTGATCCTCGATGTGATGCTGCCCGATGAAGACGGTTTCAGCCTGTGCCGGTGGGTGCGCCAGCATCCGCGCCAGGCGCAGGTGCCGATCATCATGCTCACCGCCAGTTCCGACGAAGCCGACCGGGTAATCGGGCTGGAGCTCGGCGCTGACGACTACCTCGGCAAACCTTTCAGCCCCCGCGAACTGCAAGCCCGAATCAAGGCGCTGCTGCGTCGCGCGCAGTTCGGTCAGGAACGCAGCGGTAGCGACGTACTGGCCTTCGACGAGTGGCGGCTGGACATGGTCAGTCATCGACTGTTCCACACCGACGGCGAAGAGGTGATTCTCTCCGGTGCCGACTTTGCGCTGCTGAAGTTGTTTCTCGATCATCCGCAGGAAATTCTCGACCGCGACACCATCGGCAACGCCACCCGTGGCCGTGACCTGATGCCGCTCGACCGGATTGTCGACATGGCCGTCAGCCGCTTGCGCCAACGTCTGCGCGATACAGAAAAACCGCCACGACTGATCCGCACCGTGCGCGGCAGCGGCTACCAACTGGCAGCCAATGTGGTTGCCGGCAATGCTCACTGAGTCGCTGCGCCGGCTCGCCAGCAAGGTGCCGGTGCCGCGTTCGCTGCTTGGGCGGATGCTGCTGCTGACCTTGTTGGCGGTGTTGTTTGCGCAGACGTTGTCGAGCGTGATCTGGGTCTCGCAACTGCGCGCCACCCAGCTCGAAGGCCTGGTCACCAGCGCCCGCAGCCTGGCCCATTCGATGACCGCCAGCGTCAGCTATTTCCGCTCGTTGCCGGTGGCGTACCGGCCGCTGGTACTCGACCAGTTGCGCAGCATGGGCGGCACCCGTTTTGTGGTGACGCTCAACGACAAGCCGCTGGGTATGGACGTGCTGCCGATCACCCCGCGCAAGGCTGCGGTGATTCAAGCGGTGGACGAAGTGTTGCGCCAGTCGCTGGGCCACGATACCGATATCTCGGTAACCTTCGTCAGCCCCGAGGATCTGCGGATCTTCAATGCCGGGCTGAAACTCGATGAGCTGCCGCGCTCGTGGGCGCATTACGCACTGACGCTGGAACCGGTGAATCCGCCGGTGCTGGTCACGCAGATTCAAATGGCGCCGGGCGAATGGCTGTACATCGCCTCGTTGCTGCCCGAACCCTACACCAGTCTCGAAGAGCAAGGCCTGCCGGCACAGCAGGTGTGGTTCATCGTCCTTACCAGCGGCTTTTTGCTGCTGTTCATCGGCCTGCTGGTGCACTGGCAGAGCCGGCCGCTCAAGCGTCTGGCGCGGGCGGCGCGGGATCTGTCGCTGGGTGCCGATGTCGAGCCGGTGGCCGAGGGCGGCGGCAGCGAAGTGGTGGAAGTGGGCCGTGCGTTCAATACCATGCGCGAGCGTATCAGCCGCTACCTGACCGAACGCAGCCAGTTGTTCAGCGCGATTTCCCATGACCTGCGCACGCCGATCACCCGTCTGCGCTTGCGCGTCGAACTGCTGGAAGACGAGAAACTGCAAGCCAAGTTCGGCCGCGATCTGGATGAACTGGAGCTGCTGGTCAAAGGCGCGCTGCAGTGCGTGAAAGACACCGACATCCACGAGAACATCGAGCCGGTGGACTTGAACCACGTACTCGACTGCCTGGTGGAGCCGTATCTGGCGCCCAACGGCAATGGCCGCGTGACCCAGCAAGGCAAGGCGCTGGCGGCGTATCCGGGCAAGCCTCTGGCGTTGAAACGCTGCATCGGCAACCTGATCGACAATGCGCTGAAGTACGGGCAGAACGCGCATCTGCACATCGACGACGATGAGCGCGCGTTTGTCCTGCACGTCGACGATGAAGGCCCGGGGGTTCCGGAGCAGCGGCTGGAGCAGGTGTTCGAGCCGCACTTTCGCTTGGCCGGGCAGCAGCAGGGTTATGGTCTCGGTTTGGGCATTGCGCGCAACATTGCTCACAGCCATGGCGGTGAGGTGACGTTGCAGAATTTGCGTGAGGGCGGGTTGCGCGTGACCCTGCAGTTGCCGCGTTCGGCGGATTAGATCAAAAGAGCCCCTCCCCCTAGCCCTCTCCCGGAGGGAGAGGGGACTGACCGAGTTGTCTTGCGTCATACATCGACCTGAAACACCGTGTCGATTATGGATTCGCTGAAAAACTTTCAGGTCGGCGTAACTCTTCAATACCCCTCGGTCGGCCCCCTCTACCTCTGGGAGAGGGCTGGGGTGAGGGGTTGCTCTTTGTCACAGCCTGGTGACAAACCCCGCCCCTTTCGTTACAAGCCCACCCCGACCCGTTGTTTAGACTGCCCGCAGTCATAACAACAAAAAAGGGCCACTCATGGACACCTTTCACCCAGACTTCAGCAGTTGGCTGAACGCCCCTGCGCACCAGCAATGGCTCGCCGACGAAGGTCTGCGCCTGCTGGCATTCGCCAAGGCTTCCAGACTGCCCGAGGGTTTCGGCAATCTCGACGAGCGCGGCCGTTTGCCGGCGCACGCGCAAGCCGAAACCATGAACACTGCACGCATGACCCACAGTTTCGCCATGGCTCACATTCAGGGTCTGCCGGGGTTCGCGGAGCTGGTCGATCACGGCATTGCGGCGCTGCGCGGGCCGCTGCGGGATGCGCTGCACGGTGGCTGGTTTGCGGTCGCTGAACACCGCGATGGCAACACCGGCAAGAACGCCTATCTGCATGCCTTTGTCGCGCTCGCGGCCAGCTCGGCGGTGGTCGCGCAGCGTCCCGGCGCCCAGGCGTTGCTGGATGATGCGATCGACATCATCGACACCTATTTCTGGAGCGAAGAAGAGGGCGCCATGCGCGAATTCTTCAATCGCGACTGGCGCGAAGAAGAGGCCTATCGCGGCGCCAACAGCAACATGCACGCCACCGAAGCATTCCTCGCGCTGGCCGATGTCACTGAAGACCCGCGCTGGCTGGTACGTGCGCAGCGCATCGTCGAGCGGGTGATCCACGGTCACGCCGCCGCCAACGGCTACATGGTCATCGAGCATTTCGACCGCGACTGGCAACCGCTGCGCGAGTACAACCACGACAATCCCGCTGACGGCTTCCGCCCTTACGGCACCACCCCGGGCCACGGTTTCGAGTGGGCGCGGCTGCTGTTGCATCTGGAAGCGGCGCGGGTCCAGGCCGGGATGCTCACGCCGGGCTGGCTGGCGACCGACGCGCAAAAACTCTTCGAGCAGAACTGCCGACACGGCTGGGACGTCGATGGCGCCCCGGGGATCGTCTACACCCTCGACTGGGGCAACAAAGCCGTGGTGCGTCATCGCTTGCATTGGACCCATGCTGAAGCCAGCGCGGCGGCCAGCGCCTTGCTCAAACGCACCGGTGATGCGCAATACGAAACCTGGTACCGGCTGTTCTGGGAATTCTGTGAAGGCCATTTCATCGATCGCTGCGACGGCAGCTGGCATCACGAACTCGATCCGCAAAACCGTCCGAGCGCCGATATCTGGCCGGGCAAGCCCGATCTGTATCATGCCTGGCAGGCGGTATTGATCCCTCGTCTACCCTTGTCACCGAGTATGGCGACAGCTCTGGCGCAAATATCCCGGCCTGTTCCTGTGTAACCATGTGGTGACATTTGCGCGTCCCTTCGTTACCTGCGAAGGGAATCGCCCTGTTTAAACTCCTGTGCAGCGCAAGCACCAGACTTGCATGCATAACAACAAGAAAGGTACATCTCAGATGAATGCGATTTCTCGCCTCGCTACTGTCATTTCTGTCGCCTCCCTGTTCCCGCTCGCAATTCTGCCTCTCAGTGTTTCCGCTGCCGAATCCAAAGGTTCGGTCGAAGTCGTGCACTGGTGGACGTCCGGTGGCGAAAAAGCCGCTGTCGATGTGCTCAAGGCGCAAGTTGAAAAAGACGGTTTCACCTGGAAAGACGGCGCTGTCGCCGGCGGTGGCGGTGCCACGGCCATGACCGTGCTGAAAAGCCGCGCCGTTGCCGGTAACCCGCCGGGTGTCGCCCAGATCAAGGGCCCGGACATCCAGGAGTGGGCTTCCACCGGTCTGCTCGACACCGACGTCCTGAAGGACGTGGCCAAAGAAGAGAAGTGGGACAGCCTGCTCGACAAGAAAGTCTCCGATACCGTGAAGTACGACGGTGATTACGTGGCCGTACCGGTGAACATTCACCGGGTGAACTGGCTGTGGATCAACCCGGAAGTCTTCAAAAAGGCCGGCATCACCAAGAACCCGACCACCCTCGAAGAATTCTACGCCGCCGGCGACAAGCTCAAGGCTGCGGGCTTCATCCCGCTGGCCCACGGCGGTCAGCCTTGGCAGGACAGCACCGTGTTCGAAGCCGTGGTGCTCTCGGTCATGGGCGTTGATGGCTACAAAAAAGCCCTGGTCGATCTGGACAACAAAGCGCTGACCGGTCCGGAAATGGTCAAGGCGCTGACCGAGCTGAAGAAAGTCGCGACCTACATGGACCAGGACGGCAAGGGTCAGGACTGGAACCTGGAAGCGGCCAAGGTCATCAACGGCAAGGCCGGCATGCAGATCATGGGTGACTGGGCCAAGTCCGAATGGACGGCCGCCAAGAAAGTCGCCGGCAAGGATTACGAGTGCGTAGCCTTCCCGGGCACCGACAAGGCGTTCACCTACAACATCGACTCCCTGGCGGTGTTCAAGCAGAAAGACAAAGGCACTGCGGCCGGTCAGCAGGACATCGCCAAAGTCGTGCTGGGTGAAAACTTCCAGAAAGTCTTCAGCATCAACAAAGGCTCGATCCCGGTACGTAACGACATGTTGAACAACATGGACAAACTCGGTTTCGACTCTTGCGCGCAGACCGCTGCCAAGGACTTCCTGGCAGACGCCAAGTCCGGTGGCCTGCAGCCGAGCATGGCGCACAACATGGCGACCACGCTGGCGGTGCAGGGCGCGTTCTTTGATGTCGTGACCAACTACATCAACGACCCGAAAGCCGACCCGGCCGATGCGGCCAAGAAACTGGGCGCGGCGGTTCAGTCGGCCAAATAACCCTCAGTAGCGTAGGCCCCTCTTTGTGGGAGCGGGCTTTGTGGTGAGGGGATTTAGCGAAACGTCGCACCGCCCCGATGGGTCGCGCAGCGGCCCCAGAAAGTTGCAGCGGTGGAGTACCAGAAAGACCGCGTGCAAAGGTTTTGCGACTGCTTCGCAGCCGATCGGGGATAAATCCCCTCGCCACAGAGCTCGCTCCCACAAGGGGAAAGCGTGTGAATTTTCTACCCTCGTACTGGATTTCCCCATGAGTTCTGTTGCTGTGTTCAGCAAAGCCTCGCCGTTCGATGCACTGCAGCGCTGGCTACCGAAACTGGTGCTGGCGCCGAGCATGTTCATCGTGCTGGTGGGCTTCTATGGCTACATCCTGTGGACGTTCGTGCTGTCGTTCACCACCTCGACGTTCCTGCCCAACTACAAGTGGGCCGGCCTGGCGCAATACGCGCGGCTGTTCGACAACGATCGCTGGTGGGTGGCGAGCAAGAACCTTGCAGTGTTCGGTGGCATGTTCATCGGCATCACCCTGGTGATCGGTGTGCTGCTGGCAGTGTTCCTCGACCAGCGCATCCGTCGCGAAGGCTTTATCCGCACCATTTACCTGTACCCGATGGCACTCTCGATGATCGTCACCGGTACCGCGTGGAAATGGCTGCTCAACCCGGGCATGGGCTTGGACAAATTATTGCGTGACTGGGGCTGGGAAGGCTTCCGTCTGGACTGGCTGATCGACCCGGATCGCGTGGTGTACTGCCTGGTGATCGCTGCTGTGTGGCAAGCCTCGGGCTTCATCATGGCAATGTTCCTTGCCGGCCTGCGTGGGGTCGATCAGTCGATCATTCGTGCCGCGCAGATCGATGGCGCGAGCATGCCGACCATCTACTGGAAAGTCGTGCTGCCAAGCCTGCGTCCGGTGTTCTTCAGTGCGGTGATGATTCTGGCGCACATCGCGATCAAGAGCTTCGACCTGGTCGCGGCGA
This sequence comes from Pseudomonas sp. MWU347, assembly GCF_017947305.1. Taxonomy (NCBI): domain Bacteria; kingdom Pseudomonadati; phylum Pseudomonadota; class Gammaproteobacteria; order Pseudomonadales; family Pseudomonadaceae; genus Pseudomonas; species Pseudomonas sp. MWU347. The sequence goes on along the minus strand of NZ_JAFGZB010000010.1, from coordinate 178,910 downwards.
TGACGGCGGGTGGCCCGGGTTATTCCTCCGACCTGCCGGCGATGTTCATGTACTCCTTCACCTTCAGTCGCGGCCAGATGGGCATGGGCTCGGCCAGTGCGATTCTGATGCTCGGTGCGATTCTCGCGATCATCGTGCCTTACCTGTACTCCGAGCTGAGGACCAAGCGTAATGACTAGTCTCGCTGCCAAACCCGCTTTCAGCCTGAGTCGCGTCGCGATCTACGCGGTGCTGATCCTCGCGGTCCTGCTGTACCTGATTCCGCTGGTGGTGATGCTGCTGACCAGTTTCAAGACCCCGGAAGACATCAGCACCGGCAACCTGCTCAGTTGGCCGACCGTGGTCAGCGGCATCGGCTGGGTCAAGGCCTGGGCCACGGTTGACGGTTACTTCTGGAACTCGATCAAGATCACCGTGCCGGCCGTGGTCATTTCCACCGCCATCGGCGCGCTGAACGGTTACGTGCTGTCGTTCTGGCGTTTCCGTGGTTCGCAGCTGTTCTTCGGCCTGCTGCTGTTCGGCTGCTTCCTGCCGTTCCAGACCGTACTGCTGCCGGCCTCGTTCACCCTCGGCAAGATGGGCCTGGCGAGCACCACCACCGGCCTGGTCTTCGTTCACGTGGTCTATGGTCTGGCGTTTACCACGCTGTTTTTCCGTAACTACTACGTGAGCATTCCCGATGCGCTGATCAAGGCTGCACGGCTGGATGGCGCGGGTTTCTTCACGATTTTCCGGCAGATCATTCTGCCGATGTCGACCCCGATCATCATGGTTTGCCTGATCTGGCAGTTCACCCAGATCTGGAACGACTTCCTGTTCGGTGTGGTGTTCTCCAGCGGTGATTCGCAACCGATCACGGTGGCGCTGAACAACCTGGTCAACACCAGCACCGGCGCCAAGGAATACAACGTTGATATGGCAGCGGCGATGATCGCCGGCCTGCCGACCCTGCTGGTCTATGTGGTCGCAGGCAAGTATTTCGTGCGCGGGCTGACGGCCGGCGCAGTCAAGGGGTAATCATGGCAACGCTCGAACTTCGCAACGTCAACAAGACCTACGGTGCCGGCCTGCCGGACACCCTGAAGAACATCGAACTGTCGATCAAGGATGGTGAGTTCCTGATCCTGGTCGGCCCGTCGGGCTGCGGCAAATCGACCCTGATGAACTGCATCGCCGGCCTCGAGACCATCACCGGTGGCGCGATCATGATCGGCGATCAGGACGTCAGCGGCATGAGCCCGAAGGATCGCGACATCGCCATGGTGTTCCAGTCCTACGCGCTGTACCCGACCATGAGCGTGCGCGAGAACATCGAGTTCGGTCTGAAAATTCGCAAGATGAGCCAGTCGGCGATCGACGAAGAAGTCGCGCGCGTGGCCAAGCTGCTGCAGATCGAACACTTGCTCAACCGCAAGCCGGGCCAGCTCTCCGGTGGTCAGCAACAGCGCGTGGCGATGGGCCGTGCGTTGGCGCGTCGGCCGAAGATCTATCTGTTCGACGAACCGCTGTCGAACCTCGACGCCAAGCTGCGCGTCGAGATGCGTACCGAAATGAAACTGATGCACCAGCGCCTGAAAACCACCACGGTCTACGTGACCCACGACCAGATCGAAGCGATGACCCTGGGCGACAAAGTGGCGGTGATGAAGGACGGGATCATTCAGCAGTTCGGCACGCCGAAAGAGATCTACAACGACCCGGCCAACCTGTTTGTCGCAAGCTTCATCGGTTCGCCGCCGATGAACTTCATTCCGCTGCGCCTGCAACGCAAGGACGGTCGTCTGCTGGCACTGCTTGACAGCGGCCAGGCGCGTTGCGAGTTGCCGATGAGCATGCAGGATGCAGGGCTGGAAGATCGCGAAGTGATCCTCGGCCTGCGCCCGGAACAGATCGTTCTGGCGAACGGCGAGGGCAATGGTCTGCCGAGCATCAAGGCGGAAGTGCAGGTCACCGAGCCGACCGGTCCGGACACCCTGGTGTTCGTCAACCTGAATGAAACCAAAGTCTGCTGCCGCCTGGCGCCGGACGTGGCACCGCAGGTGGGCGAGACCCTGACCCTGCAATTCGATCCGTCGAAAGTGTTGTTGTTCGATGCCAAGACTGGCGAGCGTCTGGGGACTGCGGGGCAACCGAAGACCGAAGCGCACGGCGCCAACGTCGCCCAGTTCAAGGGGCGCTGAAGATCAAAAATGTGGGAGCGGGCTTGCTCGCGAAAACGGAGTGTCAGGCAGCACACATGGCGACTGACATGACGCCTTCGCGAGCAAGCCCGCTCCCACAGGGGAAAAGTGGTGTTCGGCCTGTCGAGCATCGCAATTTATGTAAACCGCGTTGGAAAAAAACAGTTAATAACAATAAAGACGAGGATGTAGGGATGAAAAAGAAACACGTCAATGCCCGGTTGATCTGCCAAGTGTCAGCTGCGGCGGCATTGGTGCTGGCCGGTAACGCCATGGCGGCGGATGCCTTCAGCTCCGACTCGAAATGGATGACCGGTGACTGGGGTGGCGAGCGGACCAAGCTGATCGAGCAAGGTATCGACATCAAGGCTGACTACGTTGGGGAAATGGGCGCCAACCTGCATGGCGGCTACAACGACGACAAGACCGGTCGCTACAGCGATCAGTTCGGTCTGGGCGTGGCGCTGGACCTGCAAAAACTCTGGGGCTGGGACAACACTCAGGCCAAGATCCAGTTGACCAACCGTAACGGGCAAAACATCTCCAACGACCGCGTTGGCGATCCGCGTGCTGGCACTCTGTCGTCTTCGCAGGAAGTCTACGGTCGTGGCCACATGGTACGTCTGACCCAGTTGTGGATTCAGCACCAGTTCTTCGACAACAAGCTGGACGTCAAGGCCGGTTACTTCGGTGAAGGCGAAGACTTCAACACCTTCCCGTGCGACTTCCAGAACCTGGCGTTCTGCGGTTCGCAAGTGGGTAACTGGGCGACCAACATCTGGTACAACTGGCCGGTCAGCCAGGCCGCGATTCGCGTGAAGTACAACATCAACGACGAGCTCTACGCGCAGATCGGTGCTTACAACCAGAACCCGTCGCAACTGGAACACGGCAACGGCTTCAAACTCAGCGGCAGCGGCACCAAAGGGACTGTTCTGCCAGTCGAACTGGTCTGGTCGCCGAAGGTCAACAGCCTGCCGGGCGAATACCGCGTCGGTTACTACAAGAGCACGGCTGACGCCAATGACGTCCGTGAAGACGTCAACGGCTTCGACGCTGCAACCACTGGCGACGCGTACAAGACCCACAGCAGCAAACACGGCTACTGGTTCGTCGCGCAGCAGCAACTCACCAGCCACAACGGTGATGCTTCGCGCGGTCTGAACATCGCCGCCAACGCGACCTTCCACGACAAGGACACCAACTTCATCGACAACTACCAATCGGTGATGTTTGTCTACAAGGGCCCGTTCGACGCGCGTCCTAAAGATGACGTGGGTATCGGCGCGGCGCGTATTCATGTCAACGATGACGTGAAGAAAAACGCCGAGTTCCTGAATGCGTCCAACGGTGTTTCGGACTACGACAACCCGGTGTTCTCGCCAATTCGTGAAACCGAATACAACTACGAGATCAACTACGGCTTCCACGTCACCAACTGGCTGACCGTACGCCCTAACCTGCAATACATCACTCACCCGGGTGGTGTGGATGAAGTGGACAACGCTTTAGTCGCTGGCCTGAAAATTCAGTCTACGTTCTAACGCTGTTGCGATAAGCTCCTCTCTATGTGCGCATATTTGCGGACAGCCAAGGCTGTCCGCTTTTTTTTGCGATAGACGTCCGATGTTACACCTGTGGCGAGGGGATTTATCCCCGATGGGGCGCGAAGCGGCCCTGAACCCATTGCATACGATATGTCAGTGGGAAAACGGTTGCAGGTTTGGGTTTGCTTCGCAACCCATCGGGGATAAATCCCCTCGCCACAGTGTTCACTCTCACTGGGCACAAAGGTAATTGAGTACCCCCATGATTTTCAGGACCGTGGCCAATGCATGAGCATCCGCTGCAACGCTTCTTCAAATCCCTGCGCGAACGACCGGTGTTTGCCTGGGAGCGCTATCAGATGCGCGATGTGCTGGTGATCGACCATCCGCTGTGTCAGGCGGTGTTCAGTCGGCAGGGCGCGCAGTTGCTGCACTTTCAGCCGCGCGGGCAGAAACCGTGGTTGTGGTGTGCGGCGAAGTGGCCCCACGTTGGCGCCATTCGCGGTGGCGTGCCGGTGTGCTGGCCGTGGTATGGCCGCCATCCGAGCGAAAATGCCTGGCCATCTCATGGCTGGGCACGACTGCTCGACTGGAAGTTGCTCGACAGCAGCAGCGCCGAGGATGGCGTGCGACTGCACTGGCAATTGCAGTTGTGCGACTGGCAGGTCGACCTGCACGCGCACCTCGGTGAGCGCATGGAATTACGCCTGAGCACCGAGCATCAGGACGACATGCCGTGCCAATTGAGCCAGGCTTTGCACGCTTACTGGCGTATTGGTGATGTCGGTGAGATAGCGCTGTCTGGGCTCGAAGGTGCGCAGGGTTATGACCAACTGAGCCGCCGGTCGTGTCAGCAGGAAGGCGAGTTGCGCGTCGATGGCGGCTGTCAGCGGGTGTTCCAGCACGACGGCGAATTACAGCTCAAGGATCACGCCTGGCAGCGCGAGTTGTGCATCGATACCGGCGACAGCGGCGACACGGTGGTCTGGCATCCGGGCTCGCGCCCGTTGCTGGGCGTGAGCTGGGATGAAGTGACGGAGTTTGTCTGTGTCGAAGCGGCGGCGGGCGGTACCGACAGCCTGCATCTGGCGCCGGGGGAGAAGGCGCATTTGAGTTTGCAGGCGTGGGCGGCGGCTTGAGTGCGTCAAGTTCACCGCTACCCTCACCCTAGCCCTCTCCCGGAGGGAGAGGGGACCGATCGGGGGATGCTGAAGAATTACGCCGAAATGAAAGAGCGGTGCTGAATCCATAATCGACTGGATATTTCAGGTCGATGTATAGCGCAAGACACCTCGGTCAGCTCCCTCTCCCTCGGGGAGAGGGCTGGGGTGAGGGTTGGCTTTTAAGCTTTCAATGACTCAGTTGAACTCGTCACCCACCGGATACCGGCTCGCATTCAAGCTCTCTTTGATCTTGCGCAGATGCGGCTGGAAATCCACCCCGCGGCGCAGCGTCATGCCGGTCGCCAGCACATCCAGCACCGTCAACTGAATGATCCGCGAGGTCATCGGCATATAGATGTCGGTGTCTTCCGGCAGCGGAATGTTCAGGCTCAGGGTACTGGCCTTGGCCAGCGGTGAATTCTCGGCGGTCAGGCCCAGCACCGAAGCGCCGTTCTCCCGGGCGATGCGCGCCACTTCCACCAGTTCGCGGGTGCGGCCGGTGTAGGAAATGATCACGAACAGCTCACCGGTATGCGCCACCGAAGCAATCATTCGCTGCATCAGCACATCCGCATGGGCGGTGACGGCGAGGTTGAAACGGAAGAATTTGTGCTGCGCATCCAAAGCCACAGGCGCTGACGCACCGAGGCCGAAGAAGTGGATCTGCCGGGCCTGAATCAACAGGTCGACGGCGCGGCTGATCAGGTTCGGATCGAGCGCCTGGCAAGCGCTGTCCAGCGAGGCGATGGCGCTGCCGAAAATCTTCTGCGTGTACGCCTCGGGATTGTCATCGGCCTCCACCGCGCGGCTGACATATGCCGCGCCACTGGCCAGGCTTTGCGCCAGTTGCAGCTTGAGTTCAGGGTAGCCGCTGACACCGAACGAACGGCAGAAGCGGTTGACCGTCGGCTCGCTCACCGATGCGGCCTGGGCGAGGGCGGCGATGCTGAAGCGGGTGGCCTGCTGCGGGTTGAGCAGGATCACCTCGGCGACTTTGCGTTCGGCCTTGTTCAGCTCTTCAAGGCGACTCTGGATCTGTTCCAGTAAATTTCGCACGCGGTCCATATGGAATTCCTAATTCACCTGCGCAAAGGTGCGCCGGGCTATGCAAATTGGGCCTTTGATGTGGCCCGTAACGGTGGCCTATCCTACTGGTGGCTCCGACCGACCACCACTCGGAATCTGTATTTTGCGAAAATGTTGTGGTTATTACTACATTTTCCCTTGAGTGATGCCTTGAAAAAAGGTATTTGTAGCTTAACTTGATAAAAGAACAAACATCATGCCTTCGATTACGGTTGAACCGTGCACCTTTGCCTTGTTCGGCGCTCTGGGCGATCTGGCCCTGCGCAAGCTGTTTCCTGCCCTTTATCACCTCGATGGCGCCGACCTGTTGCACGAGGACACGCGCATCATCGCGCTGGCCCGTGAACCCGGCTCCGAGCAGCAGCACCTGGCGTTCATCGCCGCCGAATTGCGCCGTTACGTCGGCAAAGAGCTGGACGAGGCCGTGGCCGAGCGCTTTCTGGCGCGCCTGAGCTACCTGCACGTCGACTTCCTCAAGGCTGAAGACTATGTGGCGCTGGCCGAAGCGGCCGGCAGCGCGCAACGCATGATTGCCTACTTCGCCACACCAGCAGCGGTGTACGGCGCGATCTGCGAGAACCTGGCGAAAGTCGGTCTGGCAGAAAACACCCGCGTGGTCCTGGAAAAGCCGATCGGCTCCGATCTGGAATCCTCGCGCAAGGTGAATGACGCCGTGGCCCAGTTCTTCCCGGAGAACCGCACCTACCGCATCGACCACTACTTGGGCAAAGAGACCGTCCAGAACCTGATCGCCCTGCGTTTCGCCAACAGCCTGTTCGAAACCCAGTGGAACCAGAATTACATCTCCCACGTGGAAATCACCGTGGCCGAGAAGGTCGGCATCGAGGGCCGTTGGGGCTACTTCGACAAGGCCGGCCAGCTGCGCGACATGATCCAGAATCACCTGTTGCAGCTGCTGTGCCTGATCGCCATGGACCCGCCGGCCGACCTGTCCGCCGACAGCATCCGTGACGAAAAGGTAAAAGTGCTCAAGGCGCTGGCACCGATCAGCCCGGAAGGCCTGACCACGCAAGTGGTGCGCGGTCAGTACATCGCCGGGCACAGCGAAGGCAAGTCTGTGCCGGGCTACCTCGAAGAGCCGAATTCCAACACCCAGAGCGACACCGAAACCTTCGTCGCCCTGCGTGCCGACATCCGCAACTGGCGCTGGGCCGGCGTGCCGTTCTACCTGCGTACCGGCAAGCGCATGCCACAGAAGCTGTCGCAGATTGTCATCCACTTCAAGGAACCGTCGCACTACATCTTTGCGCCGGAACAGCGCCTGCAGATCAGCAACAAACTGATCATCCGTCTGCAACCGGACGAAGGTATTTCCTTGCGTGTGATGACCAAGGAGCAGGGCCTGGACAAGGGCATGCAGTTGCGCAGCGGTCCGCTGCAACTGAATTTCTCCGACACCTGGCGCAGCGCACGGATCCCCGATGCCTACGAGCGGTTGTTGCTGGAAGTGATGAACGGCAATCAGAACCTGTTTGTCCGTAAAGATGAAATCGAAGCCGCGTGGAAGTGGTGTGACCAGTTGATCGCCGGCTGGAAAAAATCCGGTGACGCGCCCAAGCCGTATGCGGCCGGGTCGTGGGGGCCGATGAGCTCGATTGCACTGATCACGCGGGACGGGAGGTCGTGGTATGGCGATATCTGATGTGAAACTGCCCGCGGGCGTGAATGCCCACGAATTCAAGAGCCCGGTGCTGTTGGCCGAAGGTCTGGCGCTGAACGTCGCCAAGCAGTTGAGCGATGCCATCGCTGCACGCGGCAACGCGGTGCTGGTGGTCTCAGGCGGTCGCAGCCCGGTGGCGTTTTTTCAGCACCTGGCCAAGCAGGAGCTGGATTGGTCGAAGGTCGTCGTGACCCTCGCCGACGAACGCTGGGTACCGGTCGAACACGCCGACAGCAACGCCGGCCTGCTCAAGCAGTATCTGCTCAAAGGCCCGGCCGCCAAGGCGCAGTTCCTCAGCCTCTACAGCGCGGCGGCCAACGTCGAGCAGGCTGCGGAACAGGCCGACCGTCTGCTCGCGGAATTGCCGCCGATCGACGTGCTGGTGCTGGGCATGGGCGATGACGGTCACACCGCGTCGCTGTTCCCCGACAGCCCGAACCTGACTGAAGCCTTGCAGGCTGACGGCAGCCGTCGCTGCTGGCCGATGCTGGCGCCGAGTGTGCCGCGTCAACGCCTGACCATGAGCCGCGCGCTGCTGGCTTCGGCGAAGCACAAGATTCTGTCGATTTCCGGTCAGTCGAAACTGACCACTCTGAATGCCGCACTGGCATCCGACGACGTCGCGGCCATGCCGGTGCGCGCGTTTCTGCAACCTACGTTAGAGATTTACTGGTGCCCATGAGCCAAGGATCAGCCGCTATGAAAAATCCATCCCCGACCGTTTCCATGGCGGACAAAGTTGCCCTGATCGACAGCCTCTGCGCCAAGGCGCGGATCCTGCCAGTGATCACCATCGCCCGTGAACAGGACGTGCTGCCACTGGCCGACGCTCTGGCCGCCGGTGGCCTGACCGCGCTGGAAGTGACCCTGCGTTCGCAGTTCGGGCTCAAGGCGATCCAGATCCTGCGTGAGCAGCGTCCGGAACTGGTGACCGGTGCCGGCACCGTGCTTGATCGCAACATGCTTGCAGCAGCGGAAGCGGCGGGTTCGCAATTCATCGTCACCCCGGGCATCACCCGTGACCTGCTCGAAGCCAGCGTCGACAGCCCGATTCCGCTGCTGCCGGGCATCAGCAACGCCTCTGGCATCATGGAAGGCTATGGCCTGGGCTATCGCCGCTTCAAGCTGTTCCCGGCGGAAGTCAGCGGTGGCGTGGCAGCGATCAAGGCGCTAGGCGGCCCGTTCGGCGAAGTGAAATTCTGCCCGACCGGTGGCGTCGGCCCGGCCAACATCAAGAGCTACATGGCGCTGAAAAACGTCATGTGCGTGGGCGGTAGCTGGATGCTCGATCCCGAATGGATCAAGAACGGCGACTGGGCGCGCATTCAGGAATGCACCGCCGAGGCCCTGGCGCTGCTGGACTAAACGTTTTACCTGACACTTCGTTGTGTGTTCTACGGCTTTACGGTGCGCTTGGTCGGTGCACCGTTTTTTTTTGCCCGGCAAAAATACTCATGGAAACGGCGCGACACATAGTTACCGCACCGCGGGGCTCGTGCGCCGTTAATCTGCGTTCATCTTATGGAAAAGAGAACGCGTCATGGAACGAGACACTTCAACCGCACCGTCACCATCGATCTATCAGTTGGCCCCCGAGCAGATCGCCGGGCCGTACTTTCGCAATCCCAAATTGCTGCGGCGCAACATCAGCGAAGGCGCCGAAGGGCTACCCTTGCTGCTGCGCCTGAGCATCGTCGACGCGATGACCGGCCAGCCGGTAAGCGGGGCACTGGTGGACATCTGGCACTGCAATGCACGAGGCGCCTATTCGGGGTGGAGCCGGATCAATCCGGATCTGGAGGTCGACTCCGATGCCATCGGCTCGGTGCCGCGCACCGACGATGACACCTATCTGCGTGGCAGCCAGTTCTGCGATCAGCAGGGGCGGGTGCGCTTCACCACCATCTATCCGGGGTTCTATGCCGGTCGGGCGCTGCACATTCATGTGGCGGTGCGCATGGTCAGCGGCAGTGAATATCTGGAGGAGCGCAACGTGGCCTGGGTCGGTCAGCTGTATTTCCCCGAAGTGGTGTCACGCGCGGTGCTCAATGCCCGTGACTATCGCGGGCGAGCCTCGACACCCTTGAACAATGCCGATGACAGCTACTACAGCAACATGCGCGGCGAAGATTCGACCCTGACCGTGTGGCCGATCGGCCGCGACTCTCACGAGGACGGCTTTTTCGGCCATTTGACCATCGGCATCGACACCTTTGCCGCCTCGTCGCAGATCAAACCCGAGGACTTCGACAAGTACACCGTGTGAACCGATCAACGCAGCTCGTTGAGTGCACGGGTCAGCAACTGCATGTCAGCCGCCGTGGTGGTCAGCCCCGGCGTGATGCGAATGCTCGGCCCGCTCGCTGCGCCGTTGCGTACCACGGTGAACAGGTTGTACTCGTTGAGCAGGCGCTCGACCATTGCCTGTTGATCGGCGTGGCGAGTGAAACGCATCGAGGTGATCCCGCAATACAGGCGCGGATCGTCCGGGGTCATCACCTCGATCCCCGGCAGGTGCCGCACCGCGCTGACCCACAGATTGCGCAGGTAATTGAGCCGGGCGCTTTTGGCCGCAGCGCCGCCGAGCGAGCGGTGCTCCTCGAGCGCCAGCGGCAGCGACATCAGCGCCGGAATGTTCGGCGTGCTGTACGGCGTGCGGGCGCGGATGTCGGTGGCCGGAAAGTGCATTTCGCCCATGTCCGGATCGATGTCGGCCAGGCGCTGCGGGGCGATGTACAGAAAGCCCAGGGTCAATGGCGCGCCAATCCACTTGTGCAGGTTAAAACCGGCGAAGGCGATGCCCATCGCTTCCAGATTGAACTCGATCTGGCCAAGGGCGTGAGCGCCGTCGAGGATGATGTCCACGCCATGCTGTTTCGCCAGTTCGGCGATGGCCTGCACCGGCATCACAAGACCGGTGCGGTGGGTAACATGGGTCAGGGCCATCAGTTTGAGTTTCGGATAGCGGATGAAGGCTTCGCGGTAACTGTCCAGCAGGCTGTCGAAACTGGCCGGGTGAGTGTGGTTGATCTCGATCACGTCGACGCCGCGATGGCGTGACAGCCAGCGCATGGCACCTTTGACCGTGTCGTATTCCAGGTCGCTGATCAGCACCTGATCGCCCGGAAGCAGGCGATTGTAATTGCGGATCAGCGATTGCAGCGCATCACTGGCGTTGCGCGTGAAAGCCACGCTCTGCGCGCGCACACCGATGGTCTCGGCCAGTTGCGCACGAATCTCCAGGCTGTCGTGCTGTTCGAAACGCTGGCGTACATACACCGAGTTGCTGGTGTTGATCAGCTCGATATTGCGCTGATAGTCCTCGATCACTGTGCGCGACATGCGCCCGAAGTAACCGTTCTCCAGGTTCAGCGGGCCGGTTTGCGCTTCGTAACGATCGGCGAAGGTTTGCCAGAACGCTTCGTCACGGGCACGGCGGGTGTTGTCAGGCATGGTCGAGGCTCTAGGGAGGAGGGCGCTTCAGTGGCGCGGGGCAGGTTTGCCGTGTTTGGCGCGTAGTGGTTCGAGCAGATCCGACAGGCCGTTATGGTCGATTTCCTGCATCAGCGCCAGCAGTCCGCCGAGTTCGCCGTGAGGAAAACCCTCGCGGGCGAACCAGTTGAGGTAAGGCCCCGGCAGGTCGGCAATGATCCGGCCCTTGTACTTGCCGAAGGGCATTTCACGGGTGATCAACAGCTCAAGCTTTTCAGGATTCATCAGTGGCAATCATCTGGATTCAATCAGTCAGGAAAATACAGGCATTCTGCATGCAGGCCAAATGACAGATCATGCAAATAACCGTGATACAGATAGTTCAAATATCTTTAACTTATTGAAAAATAACGATTTATTTTTGAATGAAAAACTGGCACGCACACTGCAATAACCCTTGCATCTTCAACCAACCGCAAGGAATTGAAAAATGACTGACATGAATAAAGAAGCGATCTCTGTACTCAACGACCTGATCGAAACCTGCAAGGACGGCCAGGAAGGGTTCAAGACTTGCGCTGAAGACATCAAGCATCCAGAACTCAAAACCCTGTTCGTGACCCGTTCTGCCGATTGCGCGACTGCCGCCGCTGAACTGCAGGCTGAAGTGCGTAAACTGGGCGGTGATCCGGAAACCTCTACCAGCGTCAGCGGTGACCTGCACCGTCGCTGGGTCGACGTCAAAGCCATGTTCACCGGCAAGGACGAAGAGGCTGTGCTGAACGAGGCCGAGCGCGGTGAAGACCACGCCCTGAAGGCTTACCGTGAAGCCATCGAGAAAATCAACAAGCACGGCCTGGTCGGCATTCGTGACCTGGTTGAGCGTCAGTACCACGGCGTACAACGCAATCACGACCAGGTGAAAGCCCTGCGTAACCAGGCTCGCGCTCGTTCGTAAGCCACGCTGGTAAAACTGTGGGAGCGGGCTTGCTCGCGAATGCGCTGTGTCATGCAACGATGATGTTGCTGACATAACCGCTTCGCGAGCAAGCCCGCTCCCACTTTTGTTTTTTGTGTACCTGATGATCAGCCGATGCTGATCGCCGGCAGAGTCGGCAGGGTCACGGTCTGTTGTTTACGCGGCGCCAGAATTTCGGCCTCGCCATCCACCACCAGCTCATCGCGCTGGTTGAACACGCGAGTGGCGATGCGCACGCGAAACTTCGGCAGCTTCTCGAGGATTTCCAGGCGCACGGTCAGGGTGTCGCCAATCTTCACCGGCTTCTGAAAGCTCATCTGCTGACCGATGTAGATAGTGCCCGGCCCAGGCAGCTCGCACGCTACGGCGGCGCTGATCAGTGCACCGCTGAACATGCCGTGGGCGATGCGTTCCTTGAACATGCTGGCGGCGGCGAACTCGGCATCCAGGTGCACCGGGTTGTGGTCGCCCGACATCGCGGCGAACAGCTGAATGTCGCGCTCTTCGACAGTCTTGCTGTAGCTGGCGGTCTGGCCGACTTCGAGGGCTTCGTAAGGGATGTTGGTAACCTGGGTCATCGGTCTTGATTCCTGTGACGGATTAAAGTGAATCCACAAAAAATTATTCGCTGCGATGGGGGCGGCGATGGCTCAGCGCCTGGTCGATCCAGGTCAGCACATCGGCAATCACTTCGTCGCGATTGGTTTCATTGAACAATTCGTGCCGCGCCTGCGGGTAGATCTTCAGTTGCAGGTTCTGGCTGCCGGCCGAGCGCAACGCTTCGGCCAGATCTGTCAGACGCTTGCCTTCGCTCACCGGATCACATTCACCGCCGATCACCAGCAGCGGCAGGCCCGGGTCGATCTGGGCGAGATTGGACGCTTTGCTGATCTGCTGCAAGCCGCCGAGCAAGTCGATCCACAATTGATTGGTGCAGCGGAAGCCACACAACGGGTCGTTGGCATACAGATCGACCTCGACCGGGTCGCGGCTCAGCCAGTCGAACGGCGTGCGCGCCGGTTTGAATTTTTTGTTGAACGAGCCGAACGACAACCACTCGATCAGCGCACTGCGGCCCTTGCCGCCCTGACGCAGTTTTTCGAAACGGGCGATTTGTCGCGCCGCGCCGTAAAGCGCCACCGGCTGGAAGTTCGAACCGCTGAGAATCGCCCCATGCAGGCTGGCGCTGTGATGCAGCAGGTAACCCTGAGCGAGGTAGCTGCCCATGCTGTGCCCGAGCAGGATGATTGGCACGTCGGGATGCTGCTGGCCGATGTGCTGATTGAGGCTGGCCAGATCGCCGATCACCTTGCACCAGCCGTCGTCATCGGCGAAATGCCCGAGCGTCCCGTGTTCGGCGGTTTTGCCATGGCCGCGCAGATCCGGGGCGTACACACCATAGCCTTGAGCACAGAACGCATTCGCCAGCCGCTCGTAGCGGGCGCTGTGTTCGGCCATGCCGTGGGCCAGCAGGATCAGCGCTTTCAAGGGCGCGGCAGGCAACCACTGGTTGACGAACAGGCGGCTGCGGTCACTCGCGTCCAGCCAAAAGCCTCGGTGGATCATGGCAATTCCTTTTTTATCGAGCGGTATCGGCCCGCAGTCGTAGCATTGTATAGCGCGTCCGATCAGCTCACGCCACGGCAGGAAGATTCATACGATCAATGTCGCCATCGCCCATATTTGCCTCAATGGCCATAACTGCTAGTGTCCGTGAAGCTCCGCTTTTTGCTTTGTGCCCTCAGGGATCAGCGCGAAACCACAGAAAAGCGGCTCCCGGATCGATTCAGGTAAAGAGGACAAGAACAATGCAACCTGATTTCTGGAATGACAAACGCCCCGCCGGCGTACCACTGGACATCGACATGGGCGAGTTCAAGTCGGTGATCGAGGTGTTTGAGCGTTCCTGCAAGAAATTCGCGGACCGTCCGGCCTTCAGCAATATGGGCGTGACCCTGACCTACGCTGAACTCGAGCGCTACAGCGCGGCGTTCGCCGGTTACCTGCAAGCCCACACCGATCTGGTGCCGGGGGATCGCATCGCGGTGCAGATGCCCAACGTGCTGCAATATCCGATTGCCGTGTTCGGTGCCTTGCGCGCCGGGCTGATCGTGGTCAACACCAACCCGCTGTACACCGCGCGCGAGATGCGCCACCAGTTCAAGGACTCCGGTGCCCGCGCGTTGGTGTACCTGAACATGTTCGGGCAGAAGGTTCAGGAAGTGCTGCCGGACACTGACATCCAATACCTGATCGAAGCGAAGATGGGCGACATGATGCCCACCGCCAAGGGCTGGCTGATCAACACCGTGGTCAGCAAAGTGAAGAAAATGGTCCCGGACTATTCGCTGCCGCAGGCGATCTCGTTCAAGAGTGCGCTGCGCCTGGGCCGTGGTCTGGGGATCAAGCCGTTGAAAGTCAGCCTCGACGACATCGCCGTGTTGCAATACACCGGTGGCACCACCGGGCTGGCCAAGGGCGCGATGCTGACCCACGGCAACCTCGTGGCGAACATGCAGCAGGTGCGCGCGTGTCTTGCGCAATTGGGGCCTGACGGTCAGCCGCTGCTGCGCGAAGGGCAGGAGGTGATGGTCGCGCCGCTGCCGCTGTACCACATCTATGCCTTCACCGCGAATTGCATGTGCATGATGGTTTCCGGCAACCACAACGTGCTGATTACCAATCCGCGAGACATCGCAGGCTTCATCAAGGAACTGAAGAACTGGCGCTTCTCGGCGCTGCTCGGCCTGAATACGTTGTTCGTCGCGCTGATGGAGCACCCGGACTTCAAGACCCTGGATTTCTCCAGCCTCAAGCTGACCAACTCCGGCGGTACCGCGCTGGTCAAGGCCACCGCCGAGCGCTGGGAGCAGATCACCGGTTGCCGCATCACCGAGGGTTACGGCCTCACCGAAACGTCGCCGGTGGCCTGCACTAACCCGTATGGCGACAAGTCGCGTCTGGGCACGGTCGGTCTGCCGGTGCCGGGTACGCTGCTGAAGGTCATCGATGACGAGGGTGTCGAGCAGCCGATGGGTGAGCGCGGCGAGTTGTGTATCAAAGGCCCGCAGATCATGAAAGGCTACTGGCACAAACCCGAGGCCACCGCCGAAGTGCTGGATGCCGAGGGCTGGTTCAAGTCCGGTGATATCGCGGTGATCGACCCGGACGGCTTCGTACGCATCGTCGATCGCAAGAAGGACATGATCATCGTCTCCGGTTTCAACGTGTACCCCAACGAGATCGAAGATGTGGTCATGGCCCACCCGAAAGTCGCCAACTGCGCGGTGATCGGCGTGCCGGACGAGCGTTCGGGCGAAGCGGTGAAGCTGTTTGTGGTGGCGCGGGAAACCGGGGTCAGCCTCGAAGAGCTGAAGGCGTACTGCAAAGAGAATTTCACCGCTTACAAAGTGCCGAAACACATCGTACTGCGTGAGTCGTTGCCGATGACGCCGGTCGGCAAGATTCTGCGGCGGGAGTTGCGCGATATCGCCTGATCGGTGAATGGCCGCGCGTTGCGCGGATCGCGGGCAAGCCACGCTCCCACAGGGATCTCCATCAACCTTGTGAGAGCGGGCTTGCCCGCGATGCTTTTTGGGGGGGAAGGCCCGGAAAACCGGGGCTTTCAGGGGTGTATAGGATTTTTGCTCTAAAATGACTGCTGGAAAGTCTTGAGTCACTAAAGTGACCATGGAGGCCGCTTTTGGCTCTAGTCGGCCCTCGGCAAAGCTGCTACTCTCGGCGCGCTTTGTGACTTCTCGGCCTGTAGAAAAGCCAGATTCACCAATACAAAACACACACCAATAATAATCGCATCAAATGCGGTGAAGAATTCGCGTTGCTGAGGAGTGGGCTTCCATGATCGAAGACTTTTGGAAGGATAAATACCCGGCTGGAATTGCTGCCGACATCAATCCAGACGAGTACCCGAATATTCAGGCAGTGTTGAAGCAATCCTGCCAACGCTTCGCCAACAAGCCGGCTTTCAGCAACCTGGGCAAGACAATCACCTACGGTGAACTGTACGAATTGTCCGGTGCGTTTGCCGCGTATCTGCAACAGCATACCGACTTGCAGCCCGGTGATCGAATCGCCGTGCAACTGCCCAACGTTCTGCAGTACCCGGTCGCCGTCTTTGGTGCAATCCGCGCCGGGCTGATCGTGGTCAACACCAACCCGCTGTACACCGCGCGGGAAATGGAACACCAATTCAACGACTCCGGCGCCAAGGCGCTTGTCTGCCTGGCCAACATGGCGCACCTGGCGGAAGCCGTGGTGCCGAAAACCGGGGTCAAACACGTTATCGTCACCGAAGTTGCCGACCTGCTGCCGCCGGTCAAGCGCCTGCTGATCAACAGCGTGATCAAGTACGTGAAGAAGATGGTCCCGGCCTATCACCTGCCTAAAGCCGTCAAGTTCAACGACGTGCTGAGCAAGGGCCAGGGCCAGCCTGTGGCCGAAGCCAATCCGCACAGCAGCGATGTCGCGGTGTTGCAGTACACCGGCGGCACCACCGGCGTGGCCAAGGGCGCGATGCTGACCCATCGCAACCTCGTCGCCAACATGCTGCAGTGCAAGGCGCTGATGGGGTCCAACCTCAATGAAGGTTGCGAGATCCTGATCACGCCGCTGCCGCTTTACCACATCTATGCGTTCACCTTTCATTGCATGGCGATGATGCTGATCGGCAACCACAACATCCTGATCAGCAACCCGCGCGACCTGCCGGCGATGGTCAAGGAACTGTCGAAGTGGAAGTTCAGCGGCTTCGTCGGCCTCAACACGCTGTTCGTCGCGTTGTGCAACAACGAAGGTTTCCGCAAGCTGGATTTCTCCAACCTGAAAGTCACCCTGTCCGGCGGCATGGCCCTGCAACTGGCGGCCGCCGAGCGCTGGAAAGCGGTGACCGGTTGCTCGATCTGCGAAGGTTACGGTATGACCGAAACCAGCCCGGTGGCCACGGTCAACCCGATCCAGAACATCCAGATCGGCACCATCGGCATTCCGGTGCCGTCGACCCTGTGCAAAGTCATCGATGATGCCGGTGTCGAGCAGCCCATGGGCGAAATCGGCGAGCTGTGCGTCAAGGGCCCGCAAGTAATGAAGGGCTACTGGCAGCGTCAGGAAGCCACCGACGAGATCCTCGACAGCGAAGGCTGGCTGAAGACCGGCGACATCGCGCTGATCCAGCCCGATGGCTACATGCGCATTGTCGATCGCAAGAAAGACATGATCCTGGTATCTGGTTTCAACGTTTACCCCAACGAACTGGAAGACGTACTGGCGACCCTGCCGGGCGTATTGCAGTGCGCGGCCATCGGCGTGCCGGACGAGAAGTCGGGCGAGGCGATCAAGATCTTCATCGTGGCCAAGCCGGGCGTGACCCTGACCAAGGAAACCGTGATGGAGCACATGCGTGCCAACGTCACCGGTTACAAGGTGCCGCGTTCGGTGGAATTCCGCGATGCGCTGCCGACGACCAACGTCGGCAAGATCCTGCGTCGTGAGTTGCGTGACGAAGAGCTGAAGAAGATCAAGGCCAAGTCCGCCGCCTGAAGCAAAAAGCCCCGCAGATGCGGGGCTTTTTGTTGGAGTAGGTGGTGGATCTGTAGTGACTGTGATGCCGCCTTCGCGAGCAAGCCCGCTCCCACATTCAACCGCGTTCCTCCAGTTGGAATACAGTCAAATGTGGGAGCGGGCTTGCTCGCGAAGCTTTTCGGTTACTGCCGGAACGGCGCGAAATTCACATTGGTTCCCGCCGGACGCATGTCCTGCAGATACGAATCCTTGTCTGCACTCAATTCCAGGCTCAACGCCGCCTTGCGCTTGCCCTCGTTGCGAATCACCAGACCTTCGAGCTTTTCCCGCAGGAACACCGTCGGCACTTTCAGGTGCAGCAGTTCGTCGGTGGCCGGGGTGTGCATCAGCAGGTGAATCCACTCGTACTGACCGACGGCGAGGCGCGTCACCGGCAGGTCGAACCACCAGATGTTGCGGTTGCGGTTCAATTCGGCGAAGTGGCAGTTGTTGGTGCCGAGCACAGCGCTGCCCAGTTCCTGGTTGCGACGGGCAATGGCCTGCTTTTTATCGAGTTTCATAACATTCCTGCGGGATCTGATCGTTGGCGCACGGCGCCCATAGGTGCGCATTCTCGGGGCTTGCGGGGCAAACATAAAGCCCAACCTGCATGGCACGACGAAATGAAGGGCAAAAATAAATGAAACTCGTGGCAAACCCGGCCAGTCAATCATTACGTACTGACTTTTCCCCTTCAATGCACCAAGGAGAAACACCATGAGTAGCACTGGCGATAAAGTAAAAGGCATGGCCAACGAAGCAGTCGGCAACGTCAAGCAAGGCGTCGGCAAAGCCACCGACAACACCAAGCTGCAAGCCGAAGGCAAACTGCAAGAGAAAAAAGGTGAAGCCCAGCAAGCTGTCGGCAAAGCCAAAGACGCCATCAAGAAAGGTGTCGACAAGGCGTAATTCCGCCTTGAACGAAACACACGAGCGGCCATCCAAGGATGGCCGTTTTTGTGTCAAAACCCGACAGCCATCCACGAAGGTCGCCAAGTAGGCTACCGTGATGTAGAAAACGGCCCCTGAGTCGCCACGACTTCAACCTGTAATGCGGCGAAAGGAGACGCGAATGATTTTTCCAGACATGAAAGGTCTGCCACTTCACCGGGTGATGGTGCGCACGGTCACTGAATTCGTCGACGACGAGATGTCGACCTACGCCTCGGCACTGGCCTACCAGATGCTGTTCTCGCTGTTCCCGTTCATTCTGTTCCTGATTGCGCTGATCGGTTTCCTGCATCTGCCGGACTTCTTCACCTGGCTGCGCCTGCAGTCGGAACTGGTGTTGCCGCCGCAGGCGCTGGAACAGGTCAACCCGGTGATCGATCAGTTGCAGCAGTCCAAGGGCGGCTTGCTTTCGGTCGGTATCGTCATCGCCCTGTACACCGCGTCTGCCGGTGTGCGGCTGATGATGAGTGCGATGAACGCCGCTTACGACGTGGTCGAGCGCCGGCCGATCTGGAAGCGTTTTCCGCTGTCGGTGTTCTACACCGTCGGCATTGCCGGCATGTTGCTGGTGGCGGCCGCACTGATGGTGCTCGGGCCGCAAGTGATGGGCTGGATTGCCGCGCAGGTAGGGTTGGAAGATTTCATCGTCACTGTGTGGACGATTGCGCGCTGGCCGGTGATCGTGATCCTGATGATGGTCGCCGTGGCGCTGATCTATTACGTGATGCCCGACGTCAAACAGGAATTCCGTTTCATCACCCCCGGCTCGGTACTCGCCGTGGTGGTGTGGATCATCGCCTCACTGGGCTTTGCGTTCTACGTCAAAACCTTCGCCAACTACAACGCGATGTATGGCAGCATCGGGGCGATCATCGTGCTGTTGCTGTATTTCTACATTTCCTCGGCGGTGCTGCTGCTCGGCGCCGAGATGAATGCGGTGATCGAACACATGTCCAGCGAGGGCAAGGACGAGGGCGAGAAAGTCCCCGGCGAACTCGATGAACATCCCAAACAACATGTCTCTGGCCTGGGGCGCGACCACTCGCTCAAGCCGGACACTGACGAAGCCTGACCATGATCCGTGAAATCCTCAAAATGGGCGACGAACGCCTGCTGCGCATTGCTCCACCGGTGCCGCCGGAAATGTTCGACAGCCCCGAGCTGTGGCAACTGATCGATGACATGTTCCAGACCATGGAAAGTGTCGGTGGCGTCGGCCTCGCCGCGCCGCAGATCGGCGTCGACCTGCAATTGGTGATCTTCGGTTTCGAGCACAGCGAACGTTATCCGGACGCCGAAGCGGTGCCGCAGACGATCCTGATCAATCCGCTGATCACGCCGCTGAGTCCGCTGACCGAGGAGGGCTTTGAGGGCTGTCTGTCGGTGCCCGGCCTGCGCGGTGCGGTGGATCGTTATCAGCAGATTCGCTACGAAGGCTTTGATCCCAAGGGCGAGCCGATCGTACGCGTGGCGTCAGGCTTCCATGCGCGGGTAGTGCAGCACGAGTGCGATCATCTGATCGGCCGCTTGTATCCGTCGCGGATTACCGATTTCAGCAAGTTCGGCTTTACCGAAGTGATGTTCCCGGATCTCGATCCAACGGCTGACGACTGATCCTGAGAACACCTCTATCCCACAATTGATTTTTATGGTTCCAGTTCCATCGCAATCATCGGCTTGCTCCGCGCATACCGGCTCAACCGCTCGGCCAGTGCGTAGGGCAGGGCGGGATCGAAACTGAAACCGCGCCGCTCGTAAAACCCGCGCAAGTCCGGATGACAGAACAGCCACACCGGCTCCTGCAAATCCTTCACCGCCGCCGTGATCAACTCTCCGGCGATCCCTTGCTCACGGCAACCCGGATCAACAAACAATCCGGTCAACCAGTACCCGCCCGCCACCGGCCGCAAGCACAATGCGGCAACGATGTCCTCTCGACGGGCCACCCATAACTGGGCATCGCGCACCGCCTTCATCGACGATTGGTGGCTGCGGTAAAACTTGTTCATCAACGGCCACAAAGGCTCGTCGAGCAGGACGTATCGGGTATCGGGCATGGGATCGGACTGGCGGCGGGCAAAGCGCCGATTATAAAAGAACGCGCGCCGCGCGATAGGTGTATACCTGAGCCTACATCCCTGTGAGTGGAGTACGCATCATGTCCAAAGGTATGGATTCAAAGAAAGCCGCGAAGAAGAAACCGGTGAAGACGGCGATTGAAAAGCGTGCAGAGAAGAAAGCCAAGAAGGTCGATATTTTCGGTCATTGATCACGTCCTTCGGGAGCCCGTCCCCCGGGCTCCCGTTTCAGCGCAAAAATAATCTGCAAGATTGCTCGGCTTCGTTGCACAGAAGGGGAAGATTCCCGTTCCGAGCCACGCCATGCCGAATTACTTCGACGCCGACCATCGCCAGCAGATCGAAACCCTGCGCCAGCGCTTCACCGCTCGCACCGAATGGCCGACCTGGCTGCTGCTGATCGGCGTGTATGGCGGCTGGTTCGCGATCATCATCAACAGTCAGTGGCTCGGTCGCGGCTTGAGCACATTGCTGCTGATTCCGCTGCTGGTGCTGTGGCTGTCGGTTCAGCATGAATTGCTGCATGGGCATCCGACCCGCTCGGTGCTTTTCAATAAAATCCTCGGCTACGCACCTTTTGCGGTGTGGTATCCGTACACGCTATACCGCGACAGCCACCTGCTGCATCACCGCGATGAAGACCTGACCGTGCCCGGCATTGATCCGGAAAGTCGCTACCTTACGGCAGCACGCTGGCAGGGCAGTTCGCTGTTTGAACGCAGCCTGCACTGGCTGAATAAAACCGTAATCGGCCGCTTCATCATTGGTGCGCCGCTGGGATTGATCGCGCTGGCTGCCGAAGAACTGCAACGCCTGAAAAACCGCGAGCGTCAGACCTGGTTGATGTGGCTGACCCACGGTGCGTTCAGCGTGTTAATGCTGTGGTTTATCGCGCGCTTCAGCGTGTTGCCGGTCTGGCATTACCTGCTGCTGATCAGTGTGCCGGCACTGTCGATCGCGATGATCCGCTCCTACTATGAACACCGCCCGCACGCTCAACCGGAGCAGCGCACCGTGCTCAACGAGGCCGGTTGGCCGTGGCGCTGGCTGTTTCTGAATCTGAACTTCCATCTGGTGCATCACGACCTGCCGGGGCTGGCGTGGTACGACTTGCCGGCGGCCTACCGGATGCGCCGCGAGCAGTGGGTGGCGCGCAGTGGCGGGTTTCTGGTGCAGGGTTATGGGCAGTTGTGGCGGCAGCATGGATTCAGGCCGATCGACAGTCCGCAGCATCCTTTCCACTGACTTCAAAAACACCACAAAACCTCTGTGGGAGCGAGCTTGCTCGCGAATGCGGTAGAACAGTGACATGTCTGGTGTCTGACACACCGCTTTCGCGAGCAAGTCGAATCGTCGCACCGCCGCTCCCACAGGGGTAAGTATTTGCAGGGAAATAACGTGTATGACCCAACACCATCTCGAACTGCTGATGTACACCGCCCCCGAGCCCATCCGCTTGGCCAACGAACGCTGGATCTCACGCATTCTTGAACATCTCGGCCACTCCCGCCTGAACGCCGCAAGCCTGTCGCTCCCCGAGCTTTGGTTATCGCCGGATCTGCTGCTGACCCAGACCTGCGGCTATCCCTTGATGACCCTGCTGCGCGGTCAAGTACGCATCGTCGGTCGCCCGCGCTACGAATTGCCCGACGCCACTGCCGGCAATCACTGCAGCCTGATCCTCAGCCGTGCTGACGATTCGCGCGAAACCCTGGCGGACTTTCGCGGCAGTCGCGGGGTGATCAACAGTGACGACTCCAACAGCGGCATGAACCTGTTGCGCCATTGTCTGGCGCCGCTGCACCGCGACGGGCAGTTCTTCGGCGCGCTCGGCATCAGTGGCGCGCACCGCGAGAGTCTGCGTTGGGTGCGTGAGGGGCGCGCTGATCTGGCGGCGATCGACAGCGTGACCTATGCGTACCTCGCTCGGCATGCGCCTGAAGACGTCACTGGATTGCGAGTTGTGGCACGCACTGCGCTCAGCCCGACCTTGCCTTTTATCACCGCCGCGACTGCTACGGATGAGCAGATCGAACAGTTGCGCCGGGTGATGAATCGGGCGTTGCGTGAGCTGCCGGATGTTGCACAGACGTTGGGATTGCCTGAGGTGCTGGCGGCCAGCGAAAGCGATTATCAGGTCGTGCTCGACTATCAGCGTGAGGCTGAACAGTTGGGCTATGGCCGCTTGCGTTGAAAGATCGCATATCTCCAAAAAGAATATAAAAATGAAATATAAATATTATTAATGCATAAGGCGCCTTGCTACGATCGCGCCACCGGATCACCGGACATTCAGCGACCCTTACCCAGGAGCCCTTATGTCCGGCGCCGACACCGCTCACCGCAATCATCTCGACGCTCTGTTCCGCGCCCACTACCGCTGGCTGTGCACTTACCTGAGCCGACATCTGCACGACTCCGCAGGCGCGGAAGACATCGCTGCCGAAACCTTCGCGCAATTGCTTCAGGCGCCCAGTATCACGGCGATTCGCGAACCGCGCGCCATGCTCACCACGATTGCCCAACGCCTGCTCTATCAGCGCTGGCGCCGGGCGGATCTGGAGCGCCGGCATGCGCAGCAGATCGACGTCGATGCTGCCACTTCGCCTGAAGACCTCGCGCAACTGAGCCAGACCCTCAAGCGCCTCGATCAAAGCCTGCAACGCCTGCCGGGCAAAGTCCGCTCGACCTTTCTGCTGGCGCGGATCGATGGCCTGACCTACCCGCAAATCGCCGCCGAACTGGGCATCTCTCAGCGTTCGGTCAGCGTTTACATGAGCCGCTCCCAAGCCCTGTGCGACCGCCACAGCGCCAACCAAATCCTGACAGACAAGAGGTCCGCATGAGATCAATCAAAACCCTGCTCGGCCATTCGTTACTGGCGCTGAGCCTGAGCGTCGGCGCTGTTTCGGCGGCGGAAAAAACCGCACCGATCCACTTCGGTGACATCACCTGGGAAAGCGGTAGTTTCATCACCGAAGTGCTGCGCCTGATCGTCGAGAAAGGTTATGGCTACCCGACCGACACGCTGCCGGGCAGCACCGTCAGCCTGGAAGCGGCGCTGGCGAAAAACGACATTCAGGTGATCGGCGAGGAATGGGCCGGGCGCAGTCCGGCGTGGGTCAAGGCCGCCAATGAAGGCAAGGTGTTCGGCCTTGGCGACACGGTCAAGGGCGCGACCGAGGGCTGGTGGGTGCCGGAATACGTGATCAAGGGCGACCCCGAGCGCGGGATCAAACCATTGGCACCGGAGCTGAAATCGGTGGCCGACCTGCCGCGCTACAAGGACGTGTTCCGCGACCCGGAAGACCCGCGCCGTGGACGCTTCCTCAACAGCCCGACCGGCTGGACTTCGGAGATCGTCAACAGCCAGAAGCTCAAGGCCTATGCGCTGACCGACAGCTACGTCAACTTCCGCACCGGCTCCGGCGCGGCGCTGGATGCCGAGGTGGCGTCGTCGATCAAACGCGGCAAACCGGTGCTGTTCTATTACTGGTCGCCGACGCCGCTGCTCGGTCGCTTCAAACTGGTGAAGCTCGAAGAGCCACCGTTCGATGCTGAAGCCTGGAAAACCCTGGCCGATGCCAACAACCCGAATCCCAAGGGCACCCGCTCGATGCCGGCCAGCCTGGCGATTGGCGTGTCGGCGCCGTTCAAGGCGCAATACCCGGAGCTGGTGTCGTTCTTCGAGAAAGTCGATTTGCCGATTGATCTGCTGAACCAGACGCTGGCCGGGATGAGCGAAAAACGCCAGCCACCACGGCAGGTAGCCGAAGCATTTTTACGCGATCAGCCGCAGGTGTGGAGGGCGTGGGTGCCGGGTGAGGTGGCGAGCAAGGTGACGGCGGGGCTTTGAGTTTCTCCCGGTTGATCTGCGTTGTTTGAACGGACGCCTTCGCGAGCAAGCCCGCTCCCACAGGGGGATCGTGCACGCCACAAATCCAGTGTGGGAGCGGGCTTGCTCGCGAATGATCTAAAGACTTACGCCGCTTCCGCCGCCAACGCCGCGATCACGGTCGGCCGCTGCTCGACGCGCGCCTGAAACCGCGCCAGTGCCGGCCACTGCGCCAGTTCGATCCCGAACAACCCGGCCCAGCGCAGCACCACAAACAACAAAGCATCCGCGACGCTGAAGCCGCTCGGCAACAGATACTCCTGCTGCTCCAGCACCCTGACCAACACCGCAAAACGCTTGAACAACTTCTCCTTGATCACCTCGGCCGGCAACCGCTCATCGAACAGCGCGCCGAGGCTGCCGTGGATCTCGCTCGAAATGAAATTCAGCCACTCCTGCAAACGCAGCCGTTCGAAACTGCCGGGCGCCGGCGCCAGCCCTGACTGTGGTTGAAGATCCGCCAGATATTGCAGGATCACCGGGCCTTCGGTCAGCACCGCGCCGTCGTCCAGTTGCAGGGCCGCGACGTAGCCCTTGGGATTGATCGCGAGAAAGTCTTCGCCGCTGGCCGTGCGCTTGCTGCGATTGTCGACGCGGATCAGCACGAAGGGCAGTTTCAGTTCGCGCAGCACAATGTGCGGCGCCAGTGAACAGGCTTGCGGGGCGTAATACAGCTTCATCGGCAGCTCTCTGGTGGGGATTTGGCGCCAGTGTCATAGTGCGCCGCACCTTCGGTAAAATTAATCTTTCAGAAAGCAGCCATAAGGACAGCTACTGCCATGATGAACCTGATGCATTGGCGGCTGGTGGTCGCCGTCGCCGATCACGGCAACATCACCCGCGCGGCCGAGCGGGTCGGCATGACCCAGTCCGGCGCGAGCCAGGCTTTGGCGTTGATGGAGGAAACCCTCGGCGTGCAACTGTTCAGCCGCGAAAGCCGACAGACCTTGCCCACCGCCATCGGCCTGCCGGTGATCGAGCAGGCGCGGCTGATGCTCGGTGCACTGGAGACCATTCGCCAGACCGTCGACAGCGTGCGCCCGATGCTGCGCGGGACAATTCGTCTGGCGAGTTTTCCCATGGTGCTGGCGAGTTTTCTGCCGCCGCTGTTGCGCCAGTTCAATCGGCTGTATCCGGGGATCGAAGTGGTGGCGCTGGAGGTCAGCGACGACGAGGTGGAAACCTTGCTGGCGGCCGGTCTGGTGGATGTTGGTGTGGTGCTCAACCCGGCGCCCGAGCGCAATGCCGGGCCGTTGGGCCGTGATGAATGGGTGGCGGTCGTGCCGGCAGGGCACCCTTTGGCGCTGCGGGGGATCGAGCAGGGCGTCAGCCTGCAAGAACTGACGGCGCTGCCCTTTGTGCTGGCCACCGGCGGTTGCTCGACCAACGCCCGCAGCCTCGCCGCTGAAGCCGGGTTGCAGTTGCAGGACGTGCGGGTCGAGGTGCGCGAATGGAGCAGCGCCTTCACGTTGGTGCGGGAAAATCTCGGCGTGACGCTGGTGCCGGAAATGACCTTGCCGGCCGAGCGTCAGGGCTTGCGCGTGATTGCCTTGCAGCCACGTATCGAACGGGTGTTTTCGCTGGTGCTGCCTGCGGGGCAGACGCCGTCAGCGACGGTGCAGGCGTTGCTGGATCTGGTGGCGGAGACGGCAGTCGCGACAGCTCGCTGAACCGTTTCTTGTGCAAAAAGTGCCAGATACTGGCCGACTAGTGGCCTTGCGCACGGCATGGCGATGGCTATGCTAGCTGTAACTAACTATGTCGACCGTCATCTGTTAGCCGTGATTTCAACGCTGCCAGAGTGCGCAACCCAAGGCACCGGACACTGAACCAACAAGGAGCAAGTTGTACATGGAAGTTTTCTGCACGTTAGGGCTGGCCCGCTGCTGGGCTATCAAGAGAAGGATGTCTTGATTAGAGCGTTGCTGCATGGACCCTCGGATTAAAACATCATTTATCACCTGACAACTTCCTCCCGTGGAGGAATGCGTGTGCCTGTTCTGTGGAACGTAGTGGTGGATGCTGAAAGACCTGACTTTCATCAAATCAAAAGACCGCGCGGAAGGTGATACAACCATGTTCAACCTACATCACAAGGCTGACCTGCAGGAAATCGAGCGTTTCAGCTGCGCCTTGACCGAAGCCAACGCCAAGCTCGAAGCGATCAGCCGCTCGATGGCGATGATCGAATTTACCCCCGAAGGCATTGTTCTGGATGCCAACGAAAACTTCTGCAAGACCATGGGTTATAGCGCCGAGGAAGTGCGCGGCAAACATCATCGTATCTTTTGCGAAGAAGCGTTTTACCGCAGCGAGGAGTACGCTAAATTGTGGCGCGACCTGGCCCGGGGTGAGCCGATCAGCGGCACGTTTCTGCGCTTGAACAAGTCCGGCAAGGAGATCTGGCTGGAAGCCAGTTACATGCCGGTGTACGGCCCGGACAAACAAGTCAAAAGTGTCATCAAAGTGGCCTCGGACATCACCGCCCGGGTCAACAAAGAGAACGAAGAAGAAAGCATGCTGGCGGCGATCAGCCGTTCGATGGCGGTGATCGAGTTCACCCCGGACGGCAACGTGATTACCGCCAACGACAACTTTCTGAAAACCATGCAGTACTCGCTCAACGAAATCGTTGGCCATCACCACAGCATGTTCTGTCACCGTTCCGAATCCGAATCGGCGCAGTACAAAGCGTTCTGGGCGTCGCTCAATCGCGGCGAATATCACTCGCACCGTTTCGAGCGCAAGAACAAGTCCGGACAGATGGTTTATCTCGAAGCCTCGTACAACCCGCTGTTCGACACCAAGGGCCGTTTGTACAAAGTGGTGAAGTTCGCCAGCGACATCACCCAGCAGATGACTACCTTGCAGAACGCCGCGGAATCGGCCCACAGCACCTCGGTACAAAACGACGCCTGCGCGCAAAAGGGCTCACAGGTGGTGCAGCAGACGGTGCAGATCATTCAGGACATTTCCCGCGACCTAAATGAGGCGGCGCTGAGCATCGATGCGGTCAGCAAGCAGTCGGACATCATCGGCACCATCGTCCAGACCATCCGCGGCATCGCCGACCAGACCAACCTGCTGGCGCTCAACGCGGCCATCGAAGCGGCGCGAGCCGGTGAACACGGACGCGGTTTTGCGGTGGTGGCGGACGAGGTGCGCAGTCTCGCGGCACGCACCAGTCAGGCGACCCTGGAGATTGTCGAAGTGGTACGCAAAAACCATGACCTGTCGCTGAGCGCGGTGTCGAGCATGCAGTCGAGCCTGAGCCGCACCGGGCTGGGTGTGGAACTGGCGAATGAGGCGGGGGAGGTGATTCTCGAAATTCAGCAAGGATCGCGGCATGTGGTGGATGCGATCGGGCAGTTCAATGCGACGTTGCAGCTGAACTGACACCCATCAACAACGGTAGGAGTGAGCCTGCTCGCGATTGCGGTGCGTCAGTCACTGGATAAGTAACTGATGTATCGCTATCGCGAGCAGGCTCACTCCTACATTGGTTCCTAAGCAACTTTCAGATCACAGCGCCGCGAGAAACTTGTCCGCCAGTTTGTCGCTGTCCTTGACGTCATTGACGTTGTCTTTTTCCGCTTGCGCCAGCTTCATCTTGTCCTGCAGACGCTCGGCGATCTCTTTGCCGATGGCCAGTTGTTTCTCCGGCGGCATGGCTTTGATGTCGTCTTCGGTGATGCCCATGCTCTGAAGGATACTGTCGCGCAGGCGCTGTTCCGGCGACTTGCTCATGTAGTCCTTGAACGCGTCGGTGGCCGAGGTCCCGGTGGTGGTGCCGGCCGCTGTGGCGTCGGTGGTTTGCAGGCCGACACGGGTCTTGGCGAAGGCTTCGTCGACGTTATCGCTGATGCGCGTGGCGGCGGCCACTTGCTGGGTGGCGATCTGCGTGGCCGAATCCTCAACCTTGGAGGTCGCGTCGGTCGCCTGCGACTGGGCCTGGTTCTGCAGCGATTGCAGCATGGCGCCGTGCAGGCCGCTTTGCAGACCGGCAGCGGCGGTCGTGGTCGCGTCATCCGCCAGCCGCTTGGGCAGGTGGATGAGCTGCTGCTGTTTGGCACTGACCAACATCATGATGGAGACCTTTGGATAATTGCTGACGGGCATATCCGAGCAATTAGCGTGCCTTTAAAGAAAGTTCTTTTGTTTCAACGTGCTAGTGATCTTGCATGTGCAACAAAGCGGTCATCCCTTGCCGTCGGGCGGCAGAGGATGACCGTGTAGCCTCAGCGGTGGGCAATGTTTTCCAGCGCCAGATTGCGCGTGCGCGGGCCGAACCAGCCGATGGTCAGCATCACGATCAGCATGCTGCTGACGATGAACGCGAGCACCCCGGGCGTGCCGAAGTTGTCGAGGAACAGCCCGATCAACAGGCTGCTGAACACCGTCGACAAGCGACTGAACGAATAACAGAAACCCACCGCCCGGGCGCGGATGTTGGTTGGGAACAGTTCGCTCTGGTACGAGTGATAACTGAAGCTCAGCCAGGCGTTGCAGAAGGTGATCATCACCCCGCAAAAGATCAGGCCGAAGGCGCCGGTCTGCAACGCGAACAAAGTGCCGAAGGTCATCGCGCCCAGCGCCGAGCCGACGATCTGCCACTTGTTCTCGAAACGGTTGGCGAACTTGACGAACAGCAACGGCCCGAGCGGGTAGGCGAGGGTAATGATGAACGCGTACATCAGGCTGTGGGTGACGCTCACGCCCTGGCCGGACAGCAGCGCTGGCAGCCAGTTGCCGAAACCGAAGAAGCCGATCGCCTGGAACACGTGAAACACGATCAGCATCAACGCGCGACGCCGATACGGCGGCTGCCAGATATCGGCGAAGCGGCCCTTGCCCTCGACATCGACGGGCACCGTTTCTGGAGCATCCAGCGGTTGGCGGTGATCCTTTTCGCAGCGGGCTTCGATGTCGTCGAGAATCCTGTTCGCTTCATCGAACCGCCCATGCTGCGCCAGCCAGCGCGGTGACTCCGGCAGACGCTTGCGCAGCCACCAGATGAACAGTGCAAACACCGCACTCGCCAGCACCACCCAGCGCCAGCCCGACACGCCGAACGGCGCCTGCGGCACCAGCCACCACGACATCAACGCCACCGCCGGCACCGCGAGAAACTGCACAAAAAAGGCGAAGGCGAACGCTGAACTGCGCATGCGTTTGGGCACCAGTTCCGAGAGGTAGGCGTCGATGGTCACCAGCTCGATACCGAGGCCGATGCCCACCAGAAAGCGCATGCAGATGATCCCCAGCGCCGAGCTTTGAATGCCCATCAGCACCGTGGCCACGGTGTACCAGACCAGCGCAAAGGTGAAGATCGCGCGACGGCCGAATCGATCGGCCAACGGGCTGAGCAGGCTCGCGCCGAGGAACAGGCCGAGGAAGGTCGCCGACGCGAACGCTGCCTGATCGGAGAAGCCGAACACGCCCTGATTGCCGGTGGCGAATATCCCGTCACGGATCAGCCCCGGACTGATGTAGGCGGTCTGGAACAAATCGTAGAGTTCGAAGAAACCGCCAATTGACAACAGCGCCACCAGTCGCCAGATGGTGGCGACGGCGGGCAGGCGGTCGATGCGGGCGGAAATCTCGGCGGCGCGTATCGGGTCGATGCCGTCGCTTTGCGCGGCGGCGGGGGCATGAGCAGTCATCTGCGGATCCATTTTTTATTGATGGAAAAGCTTAGCCTGCTATCGGAGTTCACGGATTGTGAATTTCGGCGGTTAGCCCCGGAGAACCGCCGATTTCTTGCAATAACTGCTTACCAATTAACGATTTATGCCGCAGCAGTCGAATCGGGCAGCGCCGAGGCCGGCAAGCCGAAGAGGCGATCGAACAGCCAGTTGAAGGCAAACGTGTAGCACGGGATGAAGATGATCAGTGCCAGATCCAGCAGGAACGCCTGCACCAGACTGATGTTCATCCACCAGGCGATCAGCGGAATAAGGAACACGATCAGCGTCAGTTGAAAACCCACTGCATGAGCGATGCGCCGTTTGACCGTGCGGGTGCGCGACTGCTGGCGGCTTTCCCAGTGCTCGAACAGCGAGGTGTAGATGAAATTCCAGGTCACCGCGATGGTGGTGATGATCACCGCCAGCGGGCCGGTGCTGCCGGGCGACGTGCCGGACAACAGCGCCAGGCCGAGGGCGGAGAAGGTCATGCCGATCACTTCATAAAGCGACACGTAGACCAGTTTGCGTTTGACGCCTTGCATGGGGATTTGCCTCTTTCTTGCAACGTGTTGGCCAGCGAGACTGGCGGAGACGGCAAAAGATAGCTTCAATAGGCGTGACAGAAAAAGTCAGTAGCTTTCAGTTTTGGTGATAGGTGGTGGTTTGAATTTCAACAGCGACAGCATCGAATTGTTCCTCGCCGTGATTGAGCGCGGCTCCTTCTCTGCAGCCGCCCGCGCTTTGGGCCGGGTACCTTCCGCGGTCAGCATGGGCATCGGCAACCTTGAGGCGGAGCTTGGCTATGCCTTGTTCGATCGCAGCCACCGCGAACCGCAGCCGACAGCGATGGCGCTGTCACTGGTGCCCCACGCGCGGCTGATTGCCGAGCAGCTTAAGCAACTGCAGGTGCACGCGGTGGAGTTGTCCCTGGGGCTGGAGAGCAAGCTGTCGATTGGCGTGGTCGCGGACATTGACCGGCGCCGCTTGCTCGCCGCGATCAAGGTGATTGCCGAGCGCCATCCACTGCTCGACATCGAAGTGCTGACCGCGCCGCAGGACGATGTGCTGGCGATGCTGCACAGTGGCCGCGTCAGCGTGTGTCTGGCGTTCGCCGGGTTGAGCATGAACGTGCTGGAGCGTTTTCAGTTTGTCGGCAGCGAACGGATGATCGCCACGCTCGCGGCGGACAGTCCGTTGTTGCAGGGGCAGGATCTGTTTCTCGAAGACCTGGTGCATGTGCGGCAGATCTTCGTCGCCAGTCGCGACTTGCCGATCAGCGAAACCCGACCGCTGGTGGCCGAATCGCATTGGCGCACCGACACCCTGGAGA
The DNA here is from genome assembly GCF_017947305.1 of Pseudomonas sp. MWU347. Taxonomy (NCBI): domain Bacteria; kingdom Pseudomonadati; phylum Pseudomonadota; class Gammaproteobacteria; order Pseudomonadales; family Pseudomonadaceae; genus Pseudomonas; species Pseudomonas sp. MWU347. Next base: position 147,324 of record NZ_JAFGZB010000010.1, on the reverse strand, counting down.
CTGCGCTGGAGATGGTCGAGGCAGGGCTGGGCTGGGGCAATTTCCCGTTGTCGGTGGTGCAGCCGTGGCTGGACAGCGGGCGCTTGAAGCGACTGAATTTTCGCAACATCGAAAACGGCCTGGTACTGCCGGTGCACGCGGTGTGGCTCAAGAGCCAGCCGCTGCAAAAGGGCGCGTTAGCGCTCGTCGAACTGTTCAGCCACTGAACCCAACACAAACCCCCTGTAGGAGTGAGCCTGCTCGCGATAGCGTTGTGTCAGGCGATGCATGTGTTGAATGACACACCGCTATCGCGAGCAGGCTCACTCCTACAGGGGGTGTGTTTCAACTCAGCATTTGGGAAGGATCAGGTACTCTCGCGAATCTTTAGTTCAAAACCCATATCCTCAACCGGTCGCGTCACGCTGTTGCCCGCCATCAACGTCAACATTTGCTCCGCCGCACGCCGGCCGATCGCCTCGCGTGGGGTGTTGATGCTGCTCAGGCGCGGCACCATGTGTTCGGACATCGGCAAGTCGTTGAAGCCGAGAATCGCCACCTGCTCGGGGATCTTGATCCCGTTGCGCAGCGCCTCCAGCAGCGCACCCTGCGCCAGGTCGTCGTTGCCGAAGAAGATCGCATCCACATCCGGATGCGCCGCCAGCAGTTGCAGGAACAGTTCACCGCCCAGGCCCACGGACGAGGAGCGCGGGGTCAGCACTTCCAGATCCGGGTCGTAGCGCCCGGCCTTCTGCAGGGCTTTGCGGAAACCTTCACCGCGCAACAAGGTGCGCTGATCGAGTTGCGCACCGATGTAGGCCAGACGCTTGCGACCGCGCGAGAGCAAATGTTCGGCCGCGGTTTCGCCGGCGCTGAGCTGCGAGAAACCCACACAATTCACGCCGGCGGCGCTGTCCAGTTCCATCATGTACACGCAGGGAATATTGCTGGCCTCGATCATCCGCCGCGAACTTTCCGTGCGATCAAACCCGGTCAGCAGCAAACCACGCGGCTGATAAGCCATGTAGTTGCGCAGCAGGTTTTCTTCTTCATCGCGTGAGTAGTGGAAGTTGCCGATCAGTACTTCGAAGCCCTTGGGCGTGAGTACCCGATGAATGGCTTCCAGCGTATCGATGAACAACAGGTTGGACAGCGATGGCACCAGCACCACCACTGAATGGCTCTGCGCCGAGGCCAATGCGCGGGCGGCAGGGTTGACCACGTAGTTGAGTTCACTGGCGGCTTTCTGCACTTTTTCCACCAGTTCCGTGGCGACCGTGCTGACCCCGCGCAAGGCGCGGGAGGCGGTAATCGGGCTCACGCCGGCGAGGCGGGCAACTTCATTAAGGGTGGGACGGCCGGTGGTGCGAGTGTTTTTATCGTTTTTAGGGGTGGTCATCGGGCGGCTTGCCAAACAAAAATCAAGGCACTAAGGTAGCGCTGTCCTGATGCAGCTGCAAATGCGTAAGCGAGGTCCTGCCTGATCTCGCTTTTTGGCGTTGGGGCGCAAACCTGCTGCAACCCAAAAAAACGACAAGAAGGCGTCGGCAACTTCTGCCTGTGCACTAGAGTCATAGCTAGCAAAGGTAGCGCTGTCTGCGCGCTGAGGTGTTATATGAGTCATCCCATCACCGCCCTGGTCATCATGGGCGTTGCCGGTTGCGGCAAGACGTGCGTCAGCGAGGCCCTGTGCCAATTGAGCGGCGCCACTGCCATTGAAGGCGATACTTTTCATCCGGCCGCCAACATCGAAAAGATGAGCGCGGGGATCCCCCTGAACGACGACGACCGTGCCGGCTGGCTCGACAGCCTGTGCGATGAACTGCGTCGGGTCGATGCATCGGGTAAACGCCCGGTGCTGACCTGCTCGGCCCTTAAACACAGTTATCGCGAAGTGCTGCGCAGTGCCTTGCCGGGCCTGGGCTTCGTGTTTCTTGAGCTGACCCCGGAAGTGGCCGCCGACCGCGTATCGCATCGTCCGGGCCACTTTATGCCGGCAACGTTGATCGAAAGCCAGTTCGCCACCCTCGAATCACCAGTCGGCGAGCCGTTGACCCTGGCACTGAATGCTTCGATCCACAGCGTTGAAGAACTGGCGGCCCAGGCGCACGTCTGGTGGCAGGCCCATGGTCTGAAACAGGCGGTATGAGTGTGTTGAAAGAGCTAGCGCTGTCCTCACGAATTCTGTTTAACCCGCTTTAATAACAACAACAAGCCAGGAGACACCCCCAATGTTTGGCATGTCCCACGACGCCTACCTGCTGCTCGATGCAGTGGTCACGGTAATCGGCCTGATTATCCTGATCACCAAATTCAAGATTCACCCCTTTATCTCGCTGACCATCGCGGCCGCGTTCCTCGGCCTGACGTCCGGCATGCCGATCGGCACCATCATCAAGGCGTTCCAGGACGGCTTCGGTGGCGTGCTCGGTTTCGTCGGCATCATCCTCGCGCTGGGCACCATGCTCGGCAAAATGATGGCCGAATCCGGTGGTGCCGATCAGATCGCGCAGACCCTGATTCGCGCCTTCGGCAAGGACAAAGTGCAGTGGGCAATGATGTTCGCCGCGTTCCTCGTCGGTATTCCGCTGTTCTTTGAAATCGGCTTCGTGCTGCTGATTCCGCTGGTGTTCATCGTTGCCCGCCGCACCGGTGTGTCGATCATCAAGATCGGTATCCCGCTGCTCGCCGGCCTGTCCGCCGTACACGGTCTGGTGCCGCCGCACCCGGGCCCGCTGCTGGCGATCGGGGTGTTCGGCGCCGACATCGGCAAGACCATCCTCTACGGTCTGATCGTTGCGCTGCCGACCGCAATCATCGCCGGTCCGATCTTCGGTACCTTCATCGCCAAGCACATTCCCGGCACGCCGAATCAGGAGCTGGTCGATCAACTGGCCCGTGAAAGCGACGACTCAACCAAGTTGCCGAGCTTCAGCATCACCCTGATCACCGTGCTGCTGCCGGTGTTCCTGATGCTGCTGAAAACCTTCGCTGACGTGGCGCTGCCGGACGGTCACTTCTTCCGCACCTGGATGGACATGATCGGTCACCCGATCTCGGCACTGCTGCTGGCCTTGCTGCTGTCGCTGTACACCTTCGGTCACAAGCAGGGCATCGGTTCGCAGCAGATGCTCAAGTGGCTGGACGCGAGCCTGGCGCCGACCGCCGCGATCATCCTGATCATCGGTGCCGGTGGTGGCTTCAAGCAGATGCTGGTGACCAGTGGTGTGGGCGACGTGATCGGCCACATGGCAGTCAGCGCGCAGATCTCGCCGATCCTGCTGGCGTGGCTGGTGGCGGCGGTGATTCGTATCGCCACCGGTTCGGCCACCGTGGCGACCATCACGGGCGCCGGCATCGTGGTGCCGGTGGTGGGGATGATCCCGGGCGTCAACCGTGAGCTGCTGGTGCTGGCCACCGGTGCCGGTTCGTTGATCCTGTCCCACGTGAACGACGCCGGTTTCTGGCTGGTGAAGCAGTACTTCAACATGACCGTGGCCGAAACCTTCAAGACCTGGACCGCGATGGAAACCATCCTGTCGGTGGTGGGCCTGGGCTTTATCCTGCTGTTGTCGCTGTTCGTGTAAGCGATCACACAGACACAAAAAAACCGCAGCGATGCGGTTTTTTTGTGCCCGACGATATCAGGCTGAATGCATTACCCCTGTGGGAGCGGGCTTGCTCGCGAAAGCGGTGTATCAGTCGCTGAAAATGTTGACTGACACGACGCCTTCGCGAGCAAGCCCGCTCCCACAGGAGGATAGGTGTCAGGCAGTGGTTTTCGGGGCCAGGCCATCCGCCCGGAACATCCCGCGAATCCCGCGCACCGCCTGACGAATCCGATCCTGGTTCTCGATCAGCGCGAAGCGCACGTGATCATCGCCATACTCACCAAAACCCACCCCCGGCGAGACGCAGACCTTGGCCTCGGCCAGCAGCTTCTTGGCAAACTCCAGCGAACCCAGATGCGCATACGCCTCGGGAATCTTCGCCCAGACGTACATCGACGCCTTCGGATTCTCGACCATCCAGCCCAGCTCATGCAGGCCTTTGACCAGCACGTTGCGGCGCTGGCGATACTGCTCGGCGATGTCGCGCACGCATTGCTGATCGCCTTCGAGCGCGGCAATCGCCGCCACTTGCAGCGGAGTGAAGGTGCCGTAGTCGTGGTAGCTCTTGATCCGCGCCAGGGCGTTGACCAGTTCCGGGTTGCCAACCATGAAACCGATGCGCCAGCCGGCCATGTTGTAGCTCTTGGACAGGGTGAAAAACTCCACCGCGATGTCCTTGGCGCCCGGCACCTGCATGATCGACGGGGCTTTCCAGCCGTCGTAGACGATATCGGCGTACGCCAGGTCGTGAATCACCAGCACGTCGTACTGCTTGGCGAGGGCGATCACCCGTTCGAAGAAATCCAGCTCCACGCACTGCGCGGTGGGGTTGGACGGGAAACCGAGGATCATCATCTTCGGCTTGGGGATCGAACCGCGAATCGCCCGCTCCAGTTCATCGAAGAAGTCCACACCCGGCACCAGCGGTACCGAACGCACCTGGGCGCCGGCAATCACTGCGCCGTAGATGTGAATCGGGTAGCTCGGGTTCGGCACCAGCACCGTGTCGCCCTGATCCAGGGTCGCCAGCATCAAATGCGCCAGGCCTTCCTTGGAACCGATGGTGACGATGGCTTCGCTTTCCGGGTCGATGTCGACCGCGTAGCGTTGCTTGTACCAGTTGGAAATCGCCCGACGCAGGCGCGGAATGCCCTTGGAGGTGGAGTAACCGTGGGTGTCTTCGCGCTGTGCAACCTGCACCAGTTTTTCGACGATGTGCGGCGGTGTGGCCCCGTCGGGGTTGCCCATGCTCAAGTCGATGATGTCTTCACCACGACGCCGCGCGGCCATCTTCAGCTCGGCGGTGATGTTGAAAACGTAAGGGGGGAGTCGATCTATGCGCGCAAAGCGGCGCGGCGAACCTTGTTCAGCCATTGTTGCCTCGGATAACGTAAGCGCCCGGAACCGTCCGAGCGACGCTGGTCACTGCGGTGACCTGTGGCGGAAGATAAGGGCAGCGGTGGCAGACTGTCCAGCGTGCACGACAATAATTTTTTCCAAGGAAATGCTTAATGGAATTCACCAGCGGCTTCTTGCTGAGCCTTTCGCTGTGCCTGGACATCGGCGTAGCCAACATCGCAATGATCACCCTGGCGATGCAGCGCGGTTACTTTCAGGGCTTCGCGCTGGGCCTCGGCACTTGCGTCGGCGACCTGATCTACGCAGTGCTGGCGCTGGCCGGGATGACCGTGCTGCTGCAGTACGAAAGCGTGCGCTGGGTGCTGTGGATCGGCGGGTCGGTGCTGCTGATCTACTTCGCGGCGAAGATGATCTATTCAGCGATCCATCACGAAGCGCAGTTGGCAGCGACCGCGGAGGTCGGGCAGAACTCGCATCGCAAGGAGTTCTTCCGAGGGATCTTCCTCGCCATGTCCTCGCCCAGCGCGATCCTGTGGTTCGCCGCGGTTGGCGGCACCCTGATCGCCCGCTCCGGTGGCGGCGGCCCGCTCAGCTCGGCGCTGTTTCTCGGCGGTTTTCTCTGCGCCGGCCTGCTGTGGTCGGCCGGTCTGTGCTTTGCCGCAAGCCACGGCGGCAAGTTGCTCGGCGACAAGCTGTTGCGCTACTCCTACATGGCATCGGCGGCGATCTTCTGCTATTTCGCGGTTTACGTGATCGTATCCGGTTATAACGAGTTCGTTGGCTCCGGCGCTGCCGACCAGTTGCACGCCTTGTGACATTGCGAATCGGGTTTGGCTTCTATACTCAGCAGCCGAACCCCTAATTTTGTTCCAGGAGTCGAGTCATGGATGAGCAAAAACGCGTCGAAGTGGCGGAACCTCGCTTCGAACATGGACACTTCCTGCTGATCGCGGGATTTCGTGGTCGATTTACCCAGGACACGGCCAAGGACATCCCCGCGCTGTGGGAAAAGTTCTTGCCGCACCTGGGAAAGATACAGGGACAAAAAAACGAAGTGACCTACGGCGTCTGCAGCAATTTCGACGGCAAGGGTGGCTTCGATTACATCGCCGGGGTAGAAATCAGCAAGCTCGATGACCTCGACCAGAAGGTCTACCAGTGGGTCGAAGTGCTGCCCCGGCAGTACGCGGTGTTCGAGCACAAGGGACCGCTCGACCAGTTGCCGCAAACCCTGCAATACATCTACAAGACCTGGCTGCCGACCTCTCACTACGTGGAACTGAATGCCCCGGAACTGGAACGCTACAGCGCCGATTTCAATCCGCGACTGCACACCGGCAAACTGGAAATCTGCGTGCCGGTCGACAGCAAAACCTGAGTCCATGACGATGAGGCGGATCACTGATCCGCCTCATGTTGTTCAACCGCGCTTGCCCTTGCCCAGCCGTCGCGCCCGCAACAGGTCGATGCCCAGGGTGATAAAGCCGAACGTACTGATGCCCAACACCATCAACAAGCCGATTTCAACGCTGCTCATAAGCGGTTTCTCCCAAGGGTGATCAGAGACACAGCGCAGGAATAGCCCGTCAGCGGCACGAAGAAAAGCGCTTATACGCAGGCTTTACGCCCCCCGCGCGGATCGATATGAACACCTTATTCCTTTATGCTTTGCGCACTTTTCTCCGCTGATTTTCGAGCTGCCATGAACACCGTCATCCGCAACGTCACCGCCGCCGACCTGGATCGCTGCTACGCCATCGAAACCGTTGCCTACGAAGGCGATGAAGCCGCCACTCGCGAGAAGATCGCCACGCGCATCGCCACCTGGCCTGAGGGTTTCATCGTCGCCGAAGTAGACGGCGTAGTCGCCGGGTTCATCAACTCGGGCGCGGCGTTTGATGTGCAAATGTCCGACGAGGCGTTCAAGGAGCTGATCGGTCACGACCCGCAAGGGCCGAACGTGGTGATCATGTCGGTGGTGGTGCACCCGGACTATCAGGGCCAGGGTCTGGCCAAGCGACTGATGGCCGAGTTCATCGAGCGCATGCGAGGGATGGACAAGGCGACGATTCATCTGATGTGCAAGGAGAAGCACATTGCGCTGTATGCCGGGTTCGGCTTTGCCTACATCAAGCCGTCGGAGTCGGATCACGGCGGGATGGCGTGGCACGAGATGATCCTGACCCTCTGAAAATCGCTACAAGCCCAATGTGGGAGCGGGCTTGCTCGCGAAGGCGGTGTGTCAGTTGCCAATGATTTATCTGACACGACGCCTTCGCGGGCAAGCCCGCTCCCACAGGGGAGCAGTGGTGACTCGTTGATAGGTGTCAGTAGAGAGTGTCGCTTACTCTTTTCGGTGCTTCGCGGTCATAAGTTTCGGCATCGAACTGCCCGTCGTTCAAACGCTTGTGAAACGCGCCCGCAGAGGGCAGGGCCGAGCGCGGCAGGTGGGTTTCCGGGTTCCAGGCGTCAGAGCGCACAAAGGCTTTCGAGCAGTGGAAAAACGCCGCCTCTACCGTCACCAGCAACACCGTTTTCGCCGGTTTGCCGTTCACCGCAAAGCTTTCCAGCAGCTCAGGATCGGCGCTGATGGTCGCGGTGCCATTGACCCGCAACGTCTCGCCGATCCCCGGAATGATGAACAGCAGCGACACCCGTGGATCGTGCAGCACATTGCGCAGGGTATCGATGCGGTTGTTGCCCGGGCGGTCCGGCAGGGCCAGGGTGTTTTGGTCAATGATCCGCACGAACCCGGCTTTGTCACCGCGTGGCGAATTGTCGAGACCGTCGGCGCCCACCGAGCTGACGATCACCAGCGGCGACAGGCGCACCATCGCCTGATAATCCTCGTTGAGAAAACCGATCTGCTTGCGCACCGCGCGGTCGTGGGGCAGGCCGTAAATAGCTTCCAGTGCTTCGATTGAATCGATCATCGTGCATCCCTCGATGACTTAGAAAAACAGTCCCATACGCCGCTCGTAACCGATCCGGCCCTTGTACGCTTCGCCGCTGTCGACGAAACCGTGTTTGGCGTACAGCGCGATGGCGGCATCGTTATCGGCATCCACCGACAGTTCCAGCCCCTTGATCTCCGGCCATGCTTCACGCGCCACCTCGGGCAACGCTTGCAGGCAAGCCTTGCCGTAACCTTTGCCCTGGGCGCGGTGATCGACCTGCAAGGCGTGCAGGGTGGCGCTGTGTTCATCGGCCCAGTCCGGCAACACCGGTGGGCGCTTGAGCAGCAGAAAAGCCACCGGCACCTGATCGGCCAGCAGCGCGAAACCTTTGACGCCGGGGCCGGGTCTGGACAGCAGCGTGTGCAACGCGCCGTGAATGTCGCCGGAAAATTTGATCTGCTCGGGATGGATTTCAATCGCCTCGACCTGCTGACGCTGCAAGGCGTTCAGGCTGTCGTACGGCACGAGTTGGGCTGACACGGGAATTTCCTTTTTCCTACAAAGATGAGCCTCGGATTCTAGCGATTTTGTGTTCGGCGGAAATTTTTTGTTTCGTCTGTCGATCCGTACGATGGCCGAACGACTAAGGGTGTCTTCAGCACAAAAACCACGGAGAACACCATGAGCGCACAGACTGAAATCCAGACCCTGATCAACACCTACCGCGACGCGGTAATGACCAAGAACGTCGACAAGGTCATGACGTTGTACACCGACGACATCGTCTCCTTCGATGCGATCAAGGCCCTGCAATTCAAGGGCAAAGCGGCCTACCGTGCACATTGGGAAGCCTGCATGGAAATGTGTTCCGGCCCGCACGTTTTCGAGTTTCACGAGATCGCCATCGAGACCGCCGACAACCTCGCCTTCGCCCATTGGGTAACGCATTGCGGCGGCACCAACGACAAGGGCGAAACCCAGAGCTGCTGGATGCGCGCCACCGCGTGCTATCGGCAGGTCGGCGGGACGTGGAAGATCGCTCACGAGCACTGGTCGGCACCGTTCGATCCGATGAGCGGCAGCACGCTGTTCGATGTGCAACCCTGATCTTCAGCCATAGTTGATCCGTTCGAATCAGGAGAAAACCATGAAGTATTTATGCCTGGTCTACAGCGATGAGCGCCTGCTGCACAACTCGCCCGACAGCCCGGAAGACGCCGAGTGCTGGGCCTACGCCGAGTCGATTCAGGGCAGCGGGCGGATGGTCGCGGCCGAAGCGCTGGAGTCGGTGCAGACCGCAACCACCGTCCGGATGCGCAACGGCAAGCTGTCGATCACCGATGGCCCGTTCGCTGAAACCAAGGAGCAACTGGCCGGTTTCTACCTGATCGATGCCAAGGATCTCAACGAAGCGATTCAGGTCGCCGGCAATATTCCGGCGGCCCGGGTCGGCAGCGTTGAAGTGCGTCCGGTGCGGCAGTTGAATGTCTGAAGTCCGGGCGCGGGTCGAGCAGGTCTATCGCGAAGACTCGCGGCGGATTCTGGCGACCCTGATTCGCCTGCTCGGGGATTTCGACCTCGCCGAAGAAGCCTTGCACGAGGCGTTCTTCGTCGCGGTCGAGCGCTGGCAGCGCGACGGTGTGCCGGACAATCCGCGCACCTGGCTGGTGTCCACCGGGCGTTTCAAGGCCATCGATGTATTGCGCCGCCGCGCCCGCTTCAAGGCCTCGCAGCCGCTGTTGCTGGCGCAGCTCGAAGAATTGGAACAGGCCGACTGGAGTGGCGAAGACGTGGAAGACGACCGCCTGCGGCTGATCTTCACCTGCTGTCACCCGGCGCTGGCGGCGGATGCGCAGGTGCCGCTGACCCTGCGTGAAGTCTGCGACCTGACCACCGAGGAAATCGCCCGCGCGTTTCTCTCGGCACCGGCGGCGATTGCCCAGCGCATCGTCCGTGCCAAGGCGAAGATTCGCGATGCAAAAATCCCTTATCAAGTCCCCAGCCTGAGCGAACTGCCCGAGCGCCTCGACAGCGTGTTGCGGGTGATTTATCTGGTGTTCAACGAAGGCTATTCGGCATCGATGGGCGCCGAGCTGACCCGTGAGGATCTGACCCGCGAGGCGATTCGGCTTGGGCGGTTGCTGATGGAGTTGCTGCCGGAACCGGAGGTCATGGGCCTGCTGGCGTTGATGTTGTTGCATGAGTCGCGGCGGCCGGCGCGCACTTCGCCCAGTGGTGAACTGGTGCTGCTGGACGACCAGGATCGCTCGCGCTGGGATGCCGGGTTGATTGCTGAAGGTTGTGCGCTGGTGGAGCGGGCGCTGACCAACCGAAGGTTCGGGCCGTATTGCCTGCAAGCGGCGATCGCCGCGGTGCATGCCGAAGCGCCGTCAGCGGCAGAAACCGATTGGCAGCAGATCGTCGGGCTGTATGACGTGCTGTTGCGGGCGGTGCCGTCGCCGGTGATCGAGTTGAACCGCGCGGTGGCAGTGGCCAAGCGCGATGGGGCGCTGGCCGGGCTGACGCTGATCGAGGGAATTCTGGATCGCGGCGAGTTGCAGGATTACCACCTGGCGCATTCGGCGCGGGCGGAGTTTTGTCGGCAGTTGGGCCGGGTGGAGCAGGCGCGGGCGGCGTACTTGCGAGCACTGGAACTGACCCGGCAAGAGCCGGAGCGGCGGTTTATCGAGGGGCGGCTGAGCGAACTGGATTGATCCCAGGAATTCATTGGCAGTGCCGGCCCCTTCGCGAGCAAGCCCGCTCCCACAGGCGATCGCATTCCAACTGTGGGAGCGAGCTTGCTCGCGAATGGGCGCGCCGCTATTCCAGCATCTTGCTCAGCAACCAGCTCCCCGCCGGCCCCGGCGGATACAGCCGCGACCACAACGCATCGACATACACCGGCCGCGGCCAGCCGCGCACCGTCAGTTCCACCAGCGAGCCATTACCGAAACGCGCCACCAGCCAGCGCGGCAGCGCCGCCCAGCCAAAGCCCATCTCCGCCATTTCCATCAGCATCAGGTAACTCGGCGCCGACCACACCCGGCCCTTTGCCCGGCTGTCGTAGGGATTGACGATGGTCGCCAGGCGCAACTCGCGATGCTGCTCCAGCACCTGCTGGTCGACCCGTTCGACCCGGGTCAGCACATGATCATCTTTGACGAACAGCGCCAGGTCAGTGCGCTCGGCGACGGTCGAGGTCACCAGATCCGGCGGATAGGTGTCCTGCATTTCGGCAAACGCCAAGTGCGCGCGGCCACGCTGGACCAGTTCGATCAGGTCGTCACACTCGGCGATCAGGCATTCCAGTTCCAGGTCCGGGTAGCGCTGCTCGAAGCCGACCAGTGCCGCTTCAAATCGCGCTGACTGGTAGGTGTCGGAAATCGCCACGGTCAGCTTCGGCTCCACGCCTTGTGCCAGTTGCCGGGCGCTCATTTCCATACGACTGGTGGCCGCCAGAATCGCCTCGGCCCGTTGCAGCATCACATGACCGGCCGGGGTCAGCGTCGGTTTGCGGCTGCTGCGGTCGAACAGCACCAGATCCAGATCGATCTCAAGACTCGCCACTGCCGCACTGATGGTCGACTGACTGCGCCCCAGCTTGCGCGCCGCTGCCGAAAACGAACCCTGAGTGGCCGCTTGCACGAACGCCAACAGCACTTCTTGCGAAGCCATGAACTATCGCCTTGATCGATGGTTATTGGTTATGAAGTATCGGTATGAGGGCAGATTATGGCAACCCTCTTCACTCAAGGAGTCAGGCCATGACTGCCAACAAATCCATCACTGAACGTATTTTCCAGGCCATCGGTTTCGAGTTTCTGGCGATCCTGATCTGTACCCCGTTACTGGCGTGGATCATGGACAAACCGCTGCTGGACATGGGCGCGGTGACCGTGCTGATCGCTCTGCTGGCGCTGGCGTGGAACGTGCTGTTCAACGGCTTTTTCGACCGCATGCTCAAGCGCCTGAACGTCGCGCACAACGCCTGGACGCGGGTGGTCCATGCGCTGCTGTTTGAGGGCGGATTGATCGTGATGGGCGTGCCGCTGATCGCCTGGTGGTTGTCGGTCAGCCTGTGGCAGGCGTTCTTGCTCGACATCGGCGTGTTGCTGTTCTTCCTGCCGTACACCTATGTGTATCACTGGGGGTATGACGTGGTGCGCGAGCGCCTCGTGACCCGCCGGGTATGCGCGGGATAAGCACAACCTGTGGCGAATGCAAAACCTGTGGCGAGGGGATTTATCCCCGATGGGGCGCGTAGCGGCCCCTCTTTTTATCCAGAAAAGAAGGGCCTGCTGCGCAGTCCATCGGGGATAAATCCCCTCGCCACAGAGGCTCTCACCAAGAAAGTTTTTAGTGAATGGGGGGGTTAGAGGAACATTCCTCCCGATGCCTCGACCCGCTGCCCGTTGATCCACTGCGCACCCGGCGCCAGCAGCATCGACAGCGCGCCACCAATATCATCCGGCTGCCCGGCGCGACCCAGTGCGGTATTGCTCGCGACCATCGCGTTCAACGCCGCGTTGTCGCGCACCGCACCGCCACCAAAATCAGTCTCGATCGCGCCCGGCGCCAGAATATTCACGCCGATCTGCCGCGCACCCAGCTCCTTGGCCTGATAGCGGGTCAGCACTTCCATCGCGCCTTTCATCGCCGCGTAAGCGGCATAACCCGGCAGGCTGAAGCGGGTCAGGCCGCTGGAGATGTTGATGATGCGCCCGCCGTCATTGATCAGCGGCAGCAGTTGCTGAGTCAGGAAGAACGGCCCTTTGAGCTGGATATTCATCAGCAGGTCGAACTGTTCCGGGGTGGTCTCGGCGAACGCCGCGTGCACACCGATCCCGGCGTTGTTGATCAGGAAGTCGAAACGCGGACGGTCCAGTTGCTGCAACGCTTGTTCAACTCGTTTGGCGAAATCGGCAAAGGTTTCGCTGCGACCGACGTCCAGTTGCAGCATCACGGCTTTGGCACCGCGTTGTTCCAGTTCAGCCACCAGCGCCTGGGCTTCATCGGCGCGGCTGTTGTAGGTGCCGATGATGTCCACGCCTTCGGCGGCGAGGTGCAGGGCGGCGTTCTTGCCCAGGCCACGGCTGGCACCGGTGATCAATGCGATTTTGCGGCTCATGTGAAATCCTCGATTGCGGTGAGTGGTGATGAGCAAAGTTTATTTATCCGCCATGGGGTGATAAACAGACTGAAACCGGAATCACTGATCGACTCAGCCGAACAATCTACGGGTGTCCTCATGAACAAACTGGAACTGCTGCGCACCTTCGTCCGGGTCAGCGAACTGTCGAGTTTCACCCTGGCCGGCGAGAGTCTCGGGTTGCCGCGCTCGACGGTTTCCGAACATGTGCAGGCCCTGGAAACCCTGCTCGGCACGCGCCTGCTGCAACGCACCACGCGCAAGGTGCAGGCGACTCAGGACGGCCTGGTGCTGTATGAACGCAGCAAGGATCTGCTGTCGCACATGGACGAGATCGAGGGGCTGTTTCGGCAGGATCCGGCGTCGCTGAGCGGGCGGATTCGCGTCGACATGCCGAACATCCTCGCGCGGCGCCTGATCATGCCGCTGCTGCCGGAGTTCATGGCGCGCCACCCGAATCTGGAACTGGAAATCAGCAGCACCGACCGCCGTGTCGATCTGCTCAGCGAGGGTTTCGATTGCGTGGTGCGCATCGGCGCGCAGCCGGATCAATCGGTGGTGGCGCGGCACTTGGGCGACTTCCCGATGATCAACTGCGCCAGCCCGGCGTACCTTGAGCGCTACGGCGTGCCGCAGACGCTGGAGGATCTGGCGCAGCATCGGCTGGTGCACTACGTCGGCGTGCTAGGTTCGCGCTCGGAAGGGTTTGTGTATGAACAGGACGGACAGGTGCGGCGCCTGCCGATGGCTGGCAGCGTCACGGTCAACAGCACTGATGCTTACGAGTCGGCGTGCCTGGGCGGCTTCGGCCTGATCCAGGTGCCGCGCACCGGCATGCAGCCGCATCTGGACACCGGTGAGCTGCTGACTGTGCTGCCGCAGTTCACCGCGCCGGCGATGGCGATTTCAATCCTGTATGCACGGCAACGGCACTTGCCGCTGCGGGTGCGAGTGTTCATGGAGTGGTTGGGCGATGTCATCCGTTCCACTCTCTAATGCCTGACACAAATCAAACTGTGGGAGTGGGCTTGCCCACGAAGAGGCCGGCCCATTCAGCATCGATGTTGACTGATCTGACGCCTTCGCGAGCAAGCCCGCTCCCACAGGGGGGGGGGGCGGTGGGTGAAGTATTCGGGGCTGGTCGCGATCCAGGGTGGGAGTGGGCTTGCCCACGAAGAGGCCGGCCCATTCAGCATCGATGTTGACTGATCTGACGCCTTCGCGAGCAAGCCCGCTCCCACAGGGGTGGGCGGTGGGTGAAGTATTCGGGGCTGGTCGCGATCCAGGGTGGGAGTGGGCTTGCTCACGAAGAGGCCGGCCCATTCAGCATCATTGTTGACTGATCTGACGCCTTCGCGAGCAAGCCCGCTCCCACAGGGGTGGGCGGTGGGTGAAGTATTCGGGGCTGGTCGCGATCCAGGGTGGGAGTGGGCTTGCTCACGAAGAGGCCGGCCCATTCAGCATCGATGTTGACTGATCTGACGCCTTCGCGAGCAAGCCCGCTCCCACAGGGGGGGGCGGTGGGTGAAGTATTCGGGGCTGGTCGCGATCCAGGGTGGGAGTGGGCTTGCTCATGAAGAGGCCGGCCCATTCAGCATCATTGTTGACTGATCTGACGCCTTCGCGAGCAAGCCCGCTCCCACAGGGGGGGGGCGGTGGGTGAAGTATTCGGGGCTGGTCGCGATCCAGGGTGGGAGTGGGCTTGCTCACGAAGAGGCCGGCCCATTCAGCATCATTGTTGACTGACCTGACGCTTTCGCGAGCAAGCCCGCTCCCAAAGGGATCTAAGTCGATCAGAAGATCTGGGTGAACAGCCAATAGAGGCTGCCCGACAGCAGAATCGCCGCCGGCAAGGTCAGCACCCACGCCATCAGCAGATTGCGGATGGTCTTCATCTGCAAACCACCGCCATTGGCGACCATGGTGCCGGCCACACCCGATGACAGCACATGGGTGGTCGAGACCGGCAAACCGAACATGTCCGCCGCGCCGATGGTCAGCATCGCCACGGTTTCCGCCGAGGCGCCCTGGGCGTAGGTCAGGTGGGTCTTGCCGATCTTTTCGCCGACCGTCACCACAATTCGTTTCCAGCCAACCATGGTGCCGAGGCCCAGGGCGATGGCCACGGCGATCTTCACCCACAGCGGGATAAAGCGCGTGGCGTTGTCGATCTGCTGTTTGAACAGTTGCAGTTTGTCAGTGGTGTCGGCGTCGAAATTGCCGACCTTGTTTTTGTCCATCAGGCGAATGCTTTCGCTGGCCAGGTACATGTCGTTACGCACGTTGCCCATGGCCTCGGCCGGGACTTTCGACAGCGAGCCATAGCCTTTCACCTCCTCGCCAATATGCCCGGTGAGAGCGGCGAGGGCGGGGATCAGTTGCGGCGTGGCTTGCTTGCTGCGCACGTAATCGGACAGTACCGGACGCGGATCCACCGGGGCTGGCAGCGGGGTGTTTTTCACCAGCGCTTGCTGGGTGACTTCGGCGACGGCAGCGAACTGCAGCGCCTGATCGGCGGGCATGGTGCGGTTCAACGCGTAAGCCATCGGCAAGGTGCCAACCAGAATCAGCATGATCAGACCCATGCCTTTCTGCCCGTCGTTGGAGCCGTGGGCGAAAGACACACCGGTGCAGGTGGCGATCAGCAAACCGCGAATCCACCACGGTGGCGGGTTGTTGCCTTCCGGCGCCTTGTACAGCGCGCGATTCTTGATGAAGGCGCGCATGGCCAGCAGCAACAGCGCCGCGCAGCCGAAGCCCACCAGCGGCGACAGCAGCAGGGCGTAACCGATCTTGGTCGCCTGCGCCCAGTCCACGCCGCTGGTGCCGTCGCGTCCGTGCATCAAGGCATTGGCCACGCCGACGCCGATGATCGAACCGATCAGCGTGTGGGAAGAGGAGGCCGGCAGGCCCAGCCACCAGGTGCCGAGGTTCCACAGGATCGCCGCGATCAACAGGGCGAAGATCATCGCGAAACCGGCGGACGAACCGACCTGCAGAATCAGCTCCACCGGCAGCAGGGCGATGATGCCGAACGCCACCGCGCCACTGGACAGCAACACCCCGAGGAAGTTGAAGAAGCCCGACCAGACCACCGCCACATTCGGCGGCAGCGAGTGGGTGTAGATCACCGTCGCGACCGCGTTGGCGGTGTCGTGGAAACCGTTGACGAACTCAAAGCCCAGCGCAATCAGCAGCGCCACGCCGAGCAGCAAAAACGGGGTCCAGGTGGTGACGGTGGTGCCCAGCTCATGCATGTCGTGCATCAGGCTGTAAGCGGTGAACAGCATCCCCATCGCGAGCACCGCGAAGAACACCACGTAAGTGAACGGCCCGGGTTTTTTATCAAGTGCCGGCCGGCCGCCGTGGGCGGACGTGGGGCGGGCGGCGGTCAGGGAGGGAGTAGCCATGAGCGGACAATCCTGATCGAGGGAAGGAGTGTCGGTCATGATCGTTGCTAAATATTACAGAGAGACTGCGGCAGGTCAGTGTTTGGCGGATTAGCTCACCGCTGATCTGTTGAGCCCATTCCTGAGTGCAGGAGGGGAAGTTGATTTAAGGTGAGCTGTTTGTGGTGAGGGGATTTATCCCCGATGGGTTGCGAAGCAGCCCCAAAAACCATTCATCTCGGTTTATCAGCTAAAACGCGTCCACCGGATATACGACTGCTACGCAGCCGATCGGGGATAAATCCCCTCGCCACAGGACCTCTGTCACCACAATGGATCTGTGGTGGGCAAGGGTCAGTAATCCCCACGCTTGCGAAACGCCCAGCGCCCGGCAATCACGGTAAACGTCGCGACCAGCGCCACCAATATCCAGAACCCCTCGGGATCCGTCGCCAGTGGCACTCCCCCCACGTTCATGCCGAAGAAACCGGCAATGATGTTGATCGGCAGCGCCAGCACCGTGACCACGGTCAGGGTGAATAGTGTGCGGTTGCTCTGTTCGTTGAGGTTGGCGGCGATTTCTTCCTGGAGCAGTTTGATCCGCTCGCCGAGGGCGGTGAGGTCGTTGATGATCAGCGCGAACTCCTCGGTGGATTTGCGCAGCTCCTTGACGTCCTCCTTCTGCAGCCACGGCGGCGGACGGTTGAGCAGGCGCAGCAGCGAACCCGGCTCCAGCGCCAGCAGCCGTTGCAGGCGCACCAGTACCCGGCGATTGGCGCCGAGTTCGGCGCGGTTGGTCGACAGCCGTGAGGAGAGCAATTCGTCCTCGACCTGATCGACGCTCATGCTGGTCTTGCGCACGATCTGCGTCAGCACTTCGCCCTGATCACGCAGCAAGTGCACCAGCAGTTCCGACGGCGAGCGAAAGCATTCGCCGGCCTTCACCGACGAACGCAATTTGTCCACCGAGTGCAGCGGTTGCAGGCGTGCGCTGACGATCAGTTTGCTGCGCACGCAGACCCACAGCGTCGACACGTCTGAGGAAACCATGCTGCTGAGGTTGAACACCACGTCGTTGACCACTGCCAGCAACGCCGAATCAACGTGTTCGATGCGCGTCGAGCGCGAACCTTCGTGCAGCGCCTCGAAAAACTCTTCGGGCAATTGCAGATGACTTTTCATCCAGCGCTCGCACGCGGCGTGCGCCAGGTTCAGGTGCAGCCAGAGGAATTCATCACTGTCGCTGTCGTCTTGCAGACAACGCAGGGCGGTCGCCGAATCGACTTCGCGGCCACGTTCACCGGGACGAAAACGGAAGCCGTAAAGCAGACCGAACAAATCAGGATCGCGATGACTGAGGTCGAGGCTGTGGTTCATGGAGGCTCGCTGCGAGGAGGGCGCGTCGGTCGCGGAATGGCAGGTTCACTGAGCCGCATCATCGCAATCACACATGACGCTTGTGTGACTGCAAAATGACAGTGATCGTGATCATTACCGGCAATCCTGTGGGAGGGGGCTTGCTCCCGAATGCGGATGATCATTGAGTGATGATGTGGATGACACGCCGCTTTCGCGAGCAAGCCCGCTCCCACCCCTGGGCCATGGTCGATCACAGTCTCTTAATTCACCTACCAATGGTCGGATTTTCTTCAAGAAGCGCTCTGGTACGCCGATCACGCTTGGGTTACGTTGCGCGCGCTTGGCCATGAGCCAAGGCTCGCCGACACGGATGTCCGGCAAAATTCCACGCCTTACCGGGCGTGCCTCATCCCTGTCCTGAGTATCTCGCGATGCTGCAAAAATCCTTGAGAGCACAAATTCTCGCCCTGCTGGGCGGCAGCCTGCTGGCGATGCTGTTGATCGCACTGGCCTGCTTTCATTTCCTGTCCAACGGCGTGCAGAACTACAGCCAGTTGATCGCCGGCCCCTTGCACACCTCACAATTGATTGACGAGGCCAACCTGCAATTCAAGGTGCAGGTGCAGGAGTGGAAAAACGTCTTGCTGCGCGGCAAGCAACCGGCGGACCTAGCCAAGTACTGGAGCCAGTTCGAAGATCGTCAGCGCGATGTGCAGAACATTCTCGGTGAACTGGCCGGTCAGAAAGGCCTTGAGCCGGCGCTGAAATCCCGCATCGAACGCTTGCGTGATGAGCACCGCCAACTCGGCAGCGCCTACCAGAAGGGCCGCGATGCCTATGTCGCTGCGGGTGCCGATCCAACGGCTGGCGACAGCGCCGTCAAAGGCGTGGACCGCGCCACCAGCGATCAGATGAGCGAACTGGTCGCCGAGCTGCGCAAGCAGGGCACCGAACAGTCGGCGCAAATCAGCGCCAGTGCCGACAGCACCGTGCTGCTGGGGATACTGGTGATGCTCGGCTCGGGTCTGCTGATCGGCTTGCTGAGCCTGTGGCTGGTCAACCGCAACCTGATCGAGCCGATCCGCAAGCTGATCGACTACGTCACCCAGTTGAGCCGTGGGCGCCTAGCCGAACGCGTTGCCAACGACCGTCAGGACGAGTTGGGCAACCTCGCCGCCGCGGCCAATACCCTGCGTGATTTCCTCGCCGAAACCTTCACTCATCTGCAACGCAGCGCCAGTGATCTGGACAGCGCCAGCGGCGAACTGAATGCGATCGCCACGACCATGGCCGGCGGCACCAACGAGCAGTTCAACCGCACCGATCAGGTGGCCACGGCGATGAACGAAATGTCTGCCACTGCCCAGGAAGTCGCCCGTCACGCGGCGGATGCGGCGCGCGCCGCCGACGATGCCGACCAGTCTGCCCAGCAGGGTGAAAAGGTCATGCAGGGCACCATCCACACCATCACTAAGATGCGTGGCGAAATTGCCAACACCGCTGAAGTGATTCGTCGTCTGGAAAGCGACAGCGGCCGCATCGGCAAGGTGCTGGAAGTGATTCGCGGCATCGCCGAGCAGACCAACCTGCTGGCGCTTAACGCGGCGATTGAAGCGGCGCGGGCCGGTGAAGCCGGACGCGGTTTTGCGGTGGTCGCTGACGAGGTGCGCAATCTGGCGCAGCGTACGGCCGAGTCGATCATCGAGATCAACCAGATCATTCAAAACGTGCAGACCGGTGCCGTGGACGCTGCGCAAGCGATCGAAAGCGGTCAGGCGCGCAGCGACGAAAGCGTCGAGCAAGTGACTCAGGCCGGTGCGATGCTGGAGCGCATCACCCACGCCGTGGAAGCGATCCGCGACATGAACCGCCAGATCGCCACCGCCGCCGAAGAGCAGACCTCGGTGGCCGAAGACATCTCGCGCAACCTGACCGAGATCACGTCCATCGCCAGCACCAACCTCAACAGCGTGCAGCGCACCGAAAGCGCCAGCCAGAACCTGCATGGCCTGTCCGGGCAACTCAATGAAGTCACCGCGCGCCTGAGCGCCTGACGTCCGCCGACGTGTACCGGTTCGGTTACCGAGTCGGTACACAGTCGATCTCAAATCCGTGCGAGTGCCGCCGATGGCCGGTTATCTATAACCGGCATTGGAGCCCTCCCATGGTCAGCATCACCTCTGTTTCGATCAATCAGACCGTCAGCACCGCCACCAGCAAGACCAGGATCAGCGACGCGAGTGACGACACCTCGACCCCTGCAACCAGCAGCGCGGGCGTCAGCGCCGATACCAGCAAAGTGGCGGCTGGCGGGGGCGCGGCTCCGGCGGGCGACAGCAGTTCCGACAGCAGCGGTGAGTCGGATTCGGTGAAAGAATTGCGCAAGCAGATCGCCGAGCTGCAAAAGCAATTGCAGGAGCAACAGCAAGCGCTGCAAGCGGCTCAGGCCAAGCAGGAAGACGCGGATGCCAAGGCTGCCGACGTGGCGTCCGCCGAGTCGCAAATCTCCAGCACTTCGGCTTCGTTGCAGACGGCCACGGCGGCGTTGTTGCAGGCGTTGCAGGATTCCGGGTCGAGCAGCTCGGGGTCGTTGGTCAGCACTTCGGCTTAAGCATCACCGCAATACTTTTGTGGGAGCGGGCTTGCTCGCGAATGCGGTGTTTCAGTCACCGAAAATATTGACTGACACGACGCCTTCGCGAGCAAGCCCGCTCCCACAGGGGATTTGTGGTGTGTCTCAGATTGTGGGCAGGCTGAAGGTGAATAGCGTGCCGCTCTGTGCGGTGGACGCCACATGCAAATGCCCGCCATGGGACTGGGCGATCTGGCTGGCGATATACAGCCCCAGACCGAGCCCGGCCTGGGGCGCGCTGCCGGTCGGGCGCGAGTAAGGCTGGAACAGGTGCGGCAGGATCGCCTCGGGAATATGCCCCTGATTCTTCACCCCCAGCATCAGCGCACCGTGCTCGACTTGCGCGATGACCTCAATGTCGCCCTCCGGGTCGCCATGGGCCACGGCATTGGCCAACAGGTTCGACAGCAGTTGAGCAATTCTCGCGCGGTCACAGGGCAAGCCCTGCAAGTCGCCGATGGACGCACGAATCGTGCGCTGCGGATGCACGTTGCGAATCTCCGTCACCACTTGTTGCACGGCTTCGGTCAAATCCGCGCAGGGCTGGATATCCACCGGAATACCCTTGCCCAACCGTCCGCGAGCAAAGTCGAGCACGTCATCCACCAACCGTGTCGCCCTTTGCGCACTGCCAAGGATATTGCGTATCCGCACCTCGATGGCCGGATCCGGATGCTTGCGCAGAAGCATTTCGGCGCCAGCGCTGATGGCGAACAACGGGTTGCGCAAGTCGTGGCCGAGAACGGCGATGAATTGTTCGCGCAACTCGGCGGTTTCGCGCTCCTGCAACAACGCGGTTTCGGTGCGCTGCGCGTTTTCCTCGGCTTCGATCTGCAACGCGAGCATCCGCGCGAACGACTCCATGGTGCTCTGGATGCTGCTGGACTTGAGTTGCGCGGGGTTCGGATCGAGCGCGCAGATCGTGCCGAAAAACCGTCCGTCAGTGCGGAACACCGGCACCGAGATATAGCTCTCGAATTTGTACAGGCGCGGGGTGTGATGATCGCGGTAGAGCGGGTCTTCGCTGGCCTTGTCGATCACCACCGAGGTGTGCGCAGCACGGATTTCGTGGCACAGCGTGGTGACCACATCCAGCTCGCCACCAACCTGCAGGCCGAAATCCAGCTGATCGAGGACGGCGCAGGCTGTCCACGAATCTTCGGTAACCCGCGCTACGGCGGCAAAGCGCAGGCCGGTCAGTTCGCGGATCACCTGAAGGATCGCCGGAACCGCGCTGATCCGTCCGATTGTCGCGATGTCTGCTGCCGCTGTCTGCCCCATGCCCATCGCTCTCGGCTGCAATCGTTTATCTGATGCTCGCCATACTAGCGGTCTGATGGCGGTTTTGGCATCCCTTCAGGCTGCATCCGCGTGATTCGCCGGGCAACGGACGCAAAAAAGCCGCACGATCGCTGATCGTGCGGCTTTGCTTTGGCGGTGTATCAGGTGTCTTGCTTGTTGCTCAGCACTTTGCCGGTGGTGGCATCGAAATCGACGTCGAACTCTTTGCCGTCGGCGGTTTTCAGCTCGACTTCGTACTCGTAACCGTTGAAGTGGTTATCCAGATCGGTGTCGGTGATGGTCGCACCCGGGTGCAGTTTCAGCGCTTCGGCGTTCATCGACTCCAGCGACTTGATCTTGCCGGATTTGACCAACTCAGGGATCTGGTCGACACGCACATCGGCTTGGGCCAGGCCAGCAGTCAGGGTCAGGGCTGCGGCGGTAAACAGGGCAGTCAAAGTTTTCATCGGGTCATTCCTTGGGTTGTTCGTTGAAGTGGGCTCAGGTTAACCACCGCAACTTAACTCACCCTTAAAACCCCACATCGCGTGCAGCGCTCTTGTAGGAGTGAGCCTGCTCGCGATGCGGACAACCCGGTCTGCTGATCAGAACCCGTTGTTCTTCAACACCTGATCAACACTGGCACTGGCCGGGCGCTTGTAGAACTTCAACAGTTCGCTGGCGCGGTTGGTGAAGATGCCATCAACGCCGGCCGCCATGACTTTCTCGAAATCCACCGGCTCATCGACGGTGTAGACGTGCACCAGCATGCCCTGATCGTGGGTGTACTGGTTCATCCACGGTTGCACCAGATCCGAATAGCTCTGGTCGCCGCCCTTGGTCAGCCTGGCCGAAGGGCCGGTGCCGATGGCGCCGTGAGCCTTGGCGAAATCCACCCATTGCTTGAATTCGGCTTCGGATTTCGGCTCCTGCTTGCCGTAGAACACGTTCTTGTCCTTCTCGCCGGACTCGGCAAAGGTCACCTTCGATTTCGGCTCGATGCTGCCTTCGCCGACCCACAGCAGCAGGATTTTCGGCACTTGCGGCATTTCCTTTTGCAGCAGTTCGAGGCTGTTCTTCTCGAAAGTCTGCAGGATCACCTTGCCTTTGCCCTGGCCGACGGCCAACTCGCTTTTCGCCAGTTTCGAACCGGCCGGGCTCAGCCAGCCGCGATCTTGCAGCTTCTCTTTCAGGTCATGCTCGATGCCCGGAAACAGCTGCGGCTCCTTGGTTTCGATGTAAAGACCCGGCTTGTGTTTCGGGTTGGCCTGGGCGATGTCGATGATTTCATCGAGGGTGAGGATTTTCAGCCCGGCGTAGGACGGACGCGCGCGATCCGGGTAAGCCTTGTTGTACCAACTGCCGGCGTCGAGGGTTTTCAGTTCGGCCATGGTGAAGGCGGTGGCCGGGCTGTCTTTACGCTCCGGGAATTTGGTCGCGACGTCGGTGGTGCGTTGCAGGTTGTTGTCGTGCAGGGCGAACAGCACGCCGTCCTTGCTGCGCTGCAAATCCATTTCCAGGTAGTCGGCACCGAGGTCGCGGGCCAGTTTGTAGGAGGCGGCGGTGGACTCCGGTGCATCAAAGGACGCGCCACGGTGAGCGATCACGGCTGGATGCGGGATGCCATGGGCGGCGGCAAGCGCGTTGACGTCAGTCTGGGCGGCGTGGGCCTGGCCGAGACCGAGCATCAGGCTCAGCATGAGGGCGCTTTTGGTGAAAGTGGCGGGCATGTTCGAGTTCCTTTCGCAGGGCATTTTCAAAGACGTACCTTTTAACAACTGAATCGATTGGGTGCTATCGCCAGACCGACATAAACGTATTAAAAGCGATTTTTCCTGCACTTTTGTGGCGCGGTTTGCAGTACGCTTGCCCTCGGCAGACGCCCCGGCAGAGGGCGCGCCGATTTCGTTGCCCTGCGTGTAAACCATCGATGATTTTTCGTGAGGTTTACCATGCGCATCACTTCCCAACTCATCTGTCAGGCTGCCGATGACCTCAAGGGGTTCGTCGGCCTCAACCGCAAGACCGGCCAGTACATTGTGCGTTTCAGCGAAGATTCGTTCGGCATGGACGTGGCCGATGACGGCATTATTCCCACCAGCGAGTTTGTCTGGGCGCCGGTTTCTGAGACGACCATGACCTTGAAGCGCGAGCTGATTCAGTTGCTGCTGGATCAGAACATCGATGAGCGGATCAACATCACCGAGCCGTTGCGGGTGTACATGAGCAAGGTTGAGGTGCCGGAGATTGTGGCGGTGCGCAGTCTGGTGAAAGGCTGAAGTTTTTGTAGTGGCTTTTGCGGCCCCTTCGCGAGCAAGCCCGCTCCCACATTGGATCTGTGGCGTTCACAAATTCCTGTGGGAGCTGGCTTGGCAGCGATGAGGCCAGTGAGAACACAACCAAATTCAAAGCCCGAACGCTGTACCTGTGGGAGCGGGCTTGCTCGCGAAGAGGCCAGTCAGCACGCCGCCATCGTCACTGCCCAAACCGATACTCCCGCTCCACCCGACACACCCGGGTCTGAAACTTCGAATACCACTGCCCCCGCCCGCGCGCCTGGATCACCCGGTGCTCGGGATGCTCGCGCCAGGCCAGAATCGCCGCTTCGCTCTGCCAGTAGGAAATGGTGATCCCGACCCCGTCTTCCCCACGAATCGAATCAATGCCGAGAAACCCCGGTTGCTGGCTGACCAGTTCCATCATCCGTTCCGACGCCGCCGCATAACCGTTGTCACCCTCGGTGCGGGTCGAGGTGAAAATCACCGCAAAGCAAGGCTCGTTCGGCTTCATGGGCGTTGCTCCGCACACGCATCGACAAATGCTCGCACCAGCGGCGGAACCTGGCCCTTGAGCGCCGCGCGTTCTGGTTGAAACAACGTGGCGACAAAAAACACATGGTCAGTCAATTCGATCGCGCGCAAGTCGCCCGCCGAATCATGGCCGACAGCGTGTAGCCGATGGGTCAACAACTCTCGTTCGAACCGCGGATTCACCCCGAACCGGCAGCGATAGCCTTCATGAATCTCGGACGTTTCGTACGCCTTGGCGATCAACGAACCGGCGACCAGATGAATGCTGTCCACCGCCTCCACCAACGAACAGGTCAGCGGTGTGAGCACGGCTCGCGGTGAATCCGGCGATGTTTCGCCATGCTCGGCATCGGCCCAGCCCAGCACATTGCGGGAAAACTCCAGCAGCGCATGCTGAAAACCACCGCAGGTGCCGAGGAAAGGGCGCTGTTGTTCGCGGGCAAAACGGATGGCCCTGAGTGCACCGGCCTCACTTTTGTAGGGGCTGGCCGGGACGCACCAGAACCCGTCGAAGTGATACAGCGCAGTGTCGGCGTGTATCTGCTCGGTGGGCAGCCATTCGAATTGCACATTGTGGCCGGACTGCTCGGCGATCATGCCGAGGGCAACGGGGATCGCCTTGTGAGCGGTGACTTGCGGATCGTGATCGCCGATCAGGGCGATGGAAATGGCGTCCATGGGATTTCCTTGATTTGAGTGAGTGATGAACCTCTGTGGTGAGGGTGTGCAGTTGTCGATCACCGGGGCTCACTATAGATTGGCGTTCACGCACTCAATATTGGCGTTTCCCCAAGTGATCAATGCAGCGACGCACTATCGACTCGATTACCCGGATCTGGCGCTGATCCTTGCGTTGGTGCGCGGCGGCTCTCTGGCCCGGGCTTCGCAGCTGCTCAAAGTAGACGTGTCGACGGTGTTTCGCGCGGTGCGTCGTCTGGAGTCAGCGCTGGGTCAGCAATTGTTCGAAAAGAGCCGCGCCGGGTACCTGCCAACCACCCTCGCGCAGACTCTGGCCGAGCAAGCCGAACGCGCCGAGCAGGCACTGGAAGCGGCGCGGATCGGTGTCGAGCAGGGCGGCGAAGTGGTCAGCGGCACGGTGCGCCTGACCTGTACCGATTCGGTGCTGCAGGGTCTGCTGTTGCCGGCGCTGGCGCAGTTCATGCCGAACTATCCGGCGCTGACCCTCGAACTGAGCACCTCCAACGATTTCGCCAACCTCAGCCGCCGCGATGCCGACATCGCCCTGCGCCTGACGCGTACACCGCCGGAGCACCTGGTCGGACGGCAACTGGCGAAGATTTCCTACCGGGTCTGCGCCAGTGCGCGTTATCTGCAAAACGTCGATGCGACGGATCTGGCGGCGCTGACATGGATCGCCCCGGACGAGTTTCTGCCGGATCACCCGACCGTAGCCTGGCGCCGTCAGCAGTTGCCCGGCGTGACCCCGGCTTATCGCTGCAACAGCATGCTCTCGGTGACTGAACTGGTGCGCGGCGGACTCGGTGTGGCGGCGTTGCCGGACTTTCTCATTACCGAAGGTTTACAGGCTCTCAGCGAACCGTTGCACGGTTACGACACCGCGCTGTGGCTGCTGACCCGCCCGGACTGCCGGGCGTTGCGCTCGGTGGTCACGCTGTTCGATGAACTGGGGCGGGCACTGCGGTTGCCGTGATCAGCGTTGCGGGTTCTGGCAGATGTGCGCATGCAGTTCGCGGGTCAGGCCTTCGATGCGCTCGGTCAGGCTCTTGGTCATTTCGGTGAGGCGGGTGTTCTGCTCCAGCAGTTCGAGCAGTTGCGCGGTGGTCTGCGCAGCCTGAGCCTGGCGCTCACTGTTGGCCACGGCCAGCGCTTCACGGTGTTGCGCGTCGGCGTCCGATTGCGCCTTGTCCCGCGCGGCTTGCCGGGTTTGTGCCAGCAGGATCAACGGCGCGGCGTAGGCGGCTTGCAGGCTGAACGCCAGGTTGAGCAGGATGAACGGGTAGACGTCGAACTGCGTCACGCCCAACACGTTGAGACCGATCCACACCGCGACGATCACGGTTTGCGCACCGAGGAACAGCGGCGTGCCGAAGAATCGCGCGAAGGCCTCAGCGCGCAAGGCGAACGTGTCGTTGCCGAAGGTGGTGTTGAGGTGGGCGTGGGGGCGGTGGAAGCGCAGGTGGTCGACGGGGGCGGTGGTGGGCGTTTCGGGTTTTTCTGTGGTCATGATGGGCTCGGCAGGACTTGGGACTGAAGGTCACTATAGTCCTGCATCGAGGCTTATAGCCCTTTCGCGAGCAAGCCCGCTCCTACAGGGATTGAGTCGATCACTTAACTTGTGATCAACCCAGAACCTGTGGGAGCGAGCTTGCTCGCGAAAGAGACGACGCGGTCTTTCACCCTGGCAAGTCTCTCAGCCCGGCGCCCGCTCATTGGCAAACATGCTCACCGCCTGCACCGCTTCACTGGCGCCATCGCGGATCTGCAGAATCACGCTGCCGGCCTGGTCCGCCAGTTCTACACCTTGCGCCGCCCGCCCTCGGGTGCCTTCCATGCTCTTGATCGCCTGCCGCGTTTCGCTCTGAATCAGGCCGATCATGTTGGAAATCTCCGCCGTTGAGCCGCTGGTGCGCGCTGCCAGTTGCCGCACTTCGTCCGCTACAACGGCGAACCCGCGACCCTGATCACCTGCACGCGCCGCTTCAATCGCTGCGTTGAGCGCCAGCAGATTGGTCTGGTCGGCAATCGCACGGATGGTGTTGACGATCGCCGTGATCTGCTCCGAGCGTTCGCCAAGTTGCGCGATCAGCGTTGATGACTGCGCGATATCGTCAGCGATTTCGCGCATCTCACTGGCCGCCTGCTGGATCACCTGAGTGCCTTGCTCGGCGACTTTCCGGGTTTCCACCGAGATGTGATAAGCAGCGCTGGCGCTGCGCGCATCGTGCTCGTGCTGCTCGACGCGGGCGGTGACGTCCGTGGCGAATTTCACCACTTTGCACAACCGCCCGGCAGCGTCGTATACCGGGTTGTAATTGGCCTCCAGCCACACACTCTGGCCGCGCTTGTCGACGCGTTCGAACTGACCCTGAAACAGCTCACCCTGATTCAACCGCCGCCAGAAATCCTCGTAGGCGCTGCTGTTGACCAGCTCCGCGCGGCAGAACAAGCGGTGATGTTTACCCTTCAGTTCAGCGAGCGTGTAACCCATGCGCGTCAGAAAATTCTGGTTGGCGGTGAGAATGCCGCCGTTGAGGTCGAATTCGATCACCGCCATTGCCCGGTCGATCGCCTGCAGCTTGGCGTTGGCCTCGCTTTCCTGCTGAACCTTGGTCGTCACGTCCATGGCGAACTTGACCACTTTGACCACGCGACCCGACGCATCCTTGATCGGGTTGTAGTTGGCTTCCAGCCAGACCGGCTGGCCCTGGCTGTTGATCCGCTCGAAGGTGCCGGACTGGAACTGGCCGTTTTTCAGGCGCGACCACAGTTCGGTGTATTGCGCGCTGCGGCCAAACTCCGCGGTGCAGAACAAGCGATGCGGCTGGCCGATCACCTGTTCGGCGCGGTAACCCATGGTTTTGAGGAAGTTGTCATTGGCCTTTAACACTACGCCTTCAAGGTCGAACTCGATCACCGCCATGGAGCGATTGATCGCTTCAAGCAGGCCGTTCTGTTCGGTGATGGTGTGTTGAAGGTCGTTGAGTTCGGACTGGTGGCGTTTGAAAAACATAGGGGCAGTACCTGGAAGTAGGGAAAGACGAGGTTTGTGTCCCTGTTTCCGCGCTGGCAGAGCAAATGCTGGATGAGCATTTGCCATTGACTGCAAAGTGCCAGCATCCAGGCTGACGAGCCGATCTTATACAAACTGCTTTGGGTTGTACAAGAAATTGCGAATCAACCTGTTTGCAGCCTTTTCAAGGCTGAGAGAGGGGGGCGTCTTCTTAGCCCGGACTGCTCAGCGCCACGCTGATGGTGTTGCGCCCCGTGTGTTTGGCGGTGTACAGCGCTTTGTCGGCGTCATCCAGCCAGGCAACCGCGTCGCTGTACGACGGCTGAAACCGGGCCAGACCGATACTCAGGCTGACGCGTAGCTCTGGCACATCCGGGTGCCGATATTGATCCATCGCCTGCCGCAATCGTTCCATTTGCGCCTCGGCTTTATTGAGTGGCTGGTCGGGCAGGATCAGGCAAAACTCGTCGCCGCCATAACGACCGGCCCGTTCACCTTCGGCCAGCAGCCCTTTGAGTGCCTGGCTCAACTCGCGCAGCACGGCGTCGCCAACGATGTGCCCATAGTTGTCGTTGATGGTCTTGAAATGATCGATGTCGATCAGCGCCAGAATGTCCTGGGTGTTGTTATCTCGGCACCGGGTGAAACGCGTATGGAGCAGATCCTTCCAGGCGCCGTGATTGAGCAGCCCGGTGAGGCTGTCGGTGCGGCTCAGGTCTCTGAGTGCACGTTTGTGTTGTGCAAGTTTGATCGCCAGTTGGTAACTGACCATGCCCAGGGCCAAGGGGTACAAGGTCAGCATCGGCAGGCAGGCCCAAACCTCGATTTGCGTCATCGTCAGGCTGAACTTGAAGCCGAACAGTAAACAGCCCAGCAGTACGCCGGCCACTTGGGCCAGGGCACCGAGCAGGAACAGACGTCGTCCACCGGCGGCGACATTGTTCATGGTCATCATCGACAGGATGGTCACGGTGGTCAGCGGATTGAACTGAAAGCACGCGGTCCAGAAGCCCCCGCACAACGAGTCGTACAACAGGTTGCGGCGTTCGGCATGGTAGGGGAAGGTCGAGCGGGTCGAAATCTGGTAGGCCAGATGCGGCCAGATAAAACCGTTAAACACCAGCAGCGCCCAGAGCCAGTTCGGCATGTGCAACGGATACAGCGCGGCCGCGACGCTGAAAAAGCCGACACCCAGACCGATGATCCTGGGCAGATAAATGCGTCTGGCGAATGACAAGCCTTTGCCGCGTTGATTTTCCATGATGTCCTGCGCCAGATTCATCCTGAAATACTTTGAAGTGTTTTTTCAGGTTGACCGTTCGTCGGTCAATTGTCGGACATTGTCATTTATTCCAACGGGAATAATCAGTGTCCTTCCGAGCCATTTAATCGTGGCGGGGCGCAGGAGAGGGCCGGTTTAGAGCTGGTATCTGGCCAGAAACATCTCCATGGCCGACTCGGCCACGGCTTTTTGCGTGTCTGCATCCAGCGGCGGCAGGCCCATGGAAATCTGCGGCCAGAAACCGAACGACTTCAACAGCCCTTGCACCTGCTGCGCGGCGAATTCTGCGTTCACGGTTTTCAGCCGACCATCCGCCAGCGCAGCGCGAATCCACACCGTCAGGCCTTCTTCGCGCTCGCCCATGCGCGCCACCATGTCCTGCGCGCGCTCCGGGGAATGAATGGTGGCAGCGATCGCCACCCGCGCCAGTCCGAGAAAGTTGTCATCGGCCATCATCTGCAGTTTAGCCAGCAACATGGGCAGCAGTTGCTCGCGCAGCGGCTGATCCGCGCGATAGCTCACGGCTTGCTCGTCGGTGATGCGTGCCCAGAGTTGGTTGAGAATTTCGGCGAACAGCTCTTCCTTGCTGGGAAAGTGGTTGTACACCGTGCGCTTCGACACCCCGGCGGTGGCCGCGATCTTGTCCATGCTGGTGACCTCGAACCCGTTGGCACGGAATTCGGCAATTGCCGCCTGGATGATGGCTTCGCGTTTGCGGTCGGTGAGGCGTTGTGGAGCTGTCATAAGTACGCTTCGGCAGAGAAGGGGTGGAATTACACTTGGCAGTTTACTTGTCATCACGTTTCATGCAACCTAGAAACTACACCGCCCAGTGTAATGTTGCGTTAATCCGCGCAACCTAAAAACAGACAGTTCGGCTGATGCGTGCGTGCCTTGGCCATTTATCGTCCCACCGTGAAAAACCGTGAATTGCACGGTTTTTCTGGAGTCTCTCAGTCATGGCCAATCCAGATTTTTCTGCGGATCAAACTTCCACGCCTGAAGCCTCTCGCCAGGATCAAGGGCTGTTCCGTAACCACGCGCCGGTGCAGCGCGAAGGTGGGCGCAAGATGCTGCGGATCATGTGGAACATGATCTTCAACAAGCCGCGCAATACCCGACCGGCCGCCGCGATCCCGGTGCAACCGCTGACCCGTGAAGACCTGCTGGCGGCGCCTGACCACAGCGTCTATCGCCTCGGTCACTCGACTCTGCTGCTGAAAATGCGCGGCAAATTCTGGATCACTGACCCGGTCTTCGCCGAGCGTGCGTCGCCCGTGCAATGGGCCGGCCCGAAACGTTTTCACCAGCCGCCGATCAGCATCGACCAGTTGCCGCCGATCGAAGCGGTGATCCTGTCGCACAACCATTACGACCACCTCGATTACCAGGCGGTACTGCAACTGGCGGCCAAAACCAACTATTTCCTGACCCCGCTGGGCGTCGGCGACACCCTGATCAAATGGGGCATCGACGCCAGTAAAGTTCGCCAGTACGACTGGTGGCAGGGCACCGAAATCGCCGGCATCCGCTTCGTTGCCACTCCCTCGCAGCACTTCTCCGGCCGCAGCCTGTTCGACAGCAACAGCACCCTGTGGGCCTCGTGGGTGATGATCGACGGCGACACGCGGATCTTCTTCAGCGGCGACAGCGGCTACTTCGACGGCTTCAAACGCATCGGCGAACAGTACGGCCCGTTCGACCTGACCCTGATGGAAACCGGCGCCTACAACGTCGAATGGCCACACGTGCACATGCAACCCGAAGAAACCCTGCAAGCGCACCTCGACCTCAAGGGCCGCTGGCTGTTTCCGATCCACAACGGCACCTTCGACCTGGCAATGCACGCCTGGCATGAACCGTTTGACCGGATTCTGGCGCTGGCCTGGGAGCGTAGTGTTTCGATTACCACGCCGCGAATGGGCGAGGCGTTTAATTTGATGCAGCCGCAGCGGGGGCACACGTGGTGGCTGAATATGGAGCAGGATGTGTCGGAAAACGCCCCAATTGCTGGTAGCGGCTACAAGTCGGGATGACTTTTCCTACTGTCGGTAGTCCAGCTGGCTGACAGCTCTTTCCTATGTCCTCGGTAGGCTTGGTCGCGAGTGAATGAATCACTCGTGATTAGCCTAAACAAGGACGATAGACATGACGCATTTCTTCAAACGTCGCGTGAATACGCTGACGAAATCCATATTGGTCGCACTGGCAGCGACAGGTGTTGCTGCCACCGCCCATTCGGCTGCCGATCTTCATTACGCCAGCGTCAGTGAACTCAGCAAAATGATGGCCGACAATGAGCTCACTGCTGTTGAACTGGTTGAACACTTTCAACAGCGAATTGCCGAGCTGGACAAGCAAGGCCCTGCTATCCACGCCATCGTCGAACTGAATTCACAAGCCATCGAAATAGCTACCGCGCTGGATAACGAGCGTAACGAGGGGCTGTCGCGTGGTCCGTTGCATGGTATTCCGGTACTGCTCAAAGACAATTTTGATACCGCCGACAGCCTGCAAACCAGCGCCGGCTCCTTGGCCATGGTCGGCCAGCCGGCAGCCAACGATGCTTTTGTGGTTAAACAGCTGCGGGATGCCGGCGCGATTATTCTGGGTAAAGCCAACATGAGTGAATGGGCTTATGTGCGGGAAATGGGTTTGCCCCATGGTTGGAGCGGACGTGGTGGGCAAGGGAAAAACCCACATGCACTGAGCGAGGAAATCTGCGGTTCCAGTTCTGGATCGGCCGCTGCCGTGGCTGCCGGTTTCGCGCCGATCTCCTTGGGCACGGAAACCAACGGTTCGATCACTTGCCCGGCATCGGCCAATGGCGTAATCGGCGTCAAACCCACCCTGGGTCTGTTCAGTCGCACCGGGGTGGTGCCAATCACCCGTCTGCAAGACACCCCAGGCACTTTGACACGTACTGTCCGTGACGCGGCGATGATGTTCAACGTGTTGCAAGGCACGGATGCGGAAGACTCCGCGACATCGATCGCCCCGACAGGAATCGACTACACAGCGCTGCTGGCAAACGATGCCCTGCAAGGCAAGCGTATCGGTTATCCCGCCGCTTACGAGGGAACGGGCGGCGTGGTCCTGACTCCCGGAGTGGAGTTTCAGAAGGCAATGATCACACTCGAGAAACAAGGTGCGACGCTCGTGCCAGTGACCGTTCGTTTACCTGATATCGATAATTTCGTACCCGGTCTGATGGGCGCGATGAAATACGAATTGCCTGAATATCTCGTCAGCCGTTCCGGTCTGCCGATCCAGTCGTTGCAGGACCTGATCGACTTCAATCAGCTCAATCCCGGCAAGGAGGGCTATGGGCAGGCCACGCTCGAAGCGATGAATGCGTTGGACATGACTCACGAACAGGCCAGCGGATTGATCTTGAGCATCAGCAAAAACTTCAAGGACGCCATTGACGAGCAACTGCGCGAACACAACCTCGACGCAATGGTTGCCGAAGCGGATGGTTACTCGCAATTTTCTGCCGCAGTGGCTGGTTATCCGGCGGTAACCCTGCCATCGGGCATGAGCGCTAACGGTATACCCACGTCCGTGTTCTTTTTCGGCAAAGCATGGAGCGAGCCGCAATTGTTCGCCATGGCCTACAGCTATGAACAAGCCTCGGCCGAGCTGCGGCACCCTGCGTTCAAGTAATCATTCCACCTAAGCAAAATCCCCACGCTCTGCAACGTTCTGTTGCATGGCCTGGGGATTCAATTTGCGACCCGGCGCAAACCCGGGAAAGAACACCAACCCCTGTGCCTCAAACCGATAAGCCAACGCCAGCCGCGTCGCATCCGCCACGTCCTGCTGCGCTTCAAACCGCTGGATATCATCCACCGCAACCTCCGCCTCGCGCGACAGTTGTTCCACGCTCCAGCCCAGCATCGCTCGGGCCTGGACGCAGTGCGTCGGGGTGAACTGGAAAAGGGCAATGCGTTCAAGGATGTGGTTCATCGCAAGAGAGGCCATGGTGTGCTCCGGGCTCAAGAGTGCTGATTGAAAATGTACTGTGTTTTTGTACAGTTGTTTTCGGCCGGGATCAAACGCATTTTTTGATTTGCCCTAGTTCGCCGCCTCCAACCAGACGGACGGTGCCTGTCCGAGGATGCGCCGGAACATCGTCGAGAACGCTGCCGGGCTCTCATAACCGAAGTCCAGGGCGATCCGCGTCACCGATTCACCGGCCGCCAGCCGTGCCAGCGCCAGCACGACGCAGGCCTGTTGCCGCCATTGGCTGAAGCTCAACCCGGTCTGCTGCCGAAACAGTCTGTTGAAGGTGCGCAAGCTTATGTGCAACTGCTCGGCCCAGTGTTGCGGCGACTGATGAGCGTTGGGTTGATGCAGAAAGGTCTGACACAAAGCCAGGAGCTTTCCGTCAGTCGGCAGCGGAATGTGCAAGGGCAGGGGCGCACTGCGCGCCAGTTCATGCAGCAGCAGGTCGATCAATACGCCGTCGCGTCCTTCGAGGTCATAAGTCAGTGGCACTTCCACCGCTTCCATCAACAAGTGCCGCATCAACGGCGAAACGCTGATCACCTGGCAGCGCCCACCCAAGTCCACCGCCCCCGGCTCGATGTACAAACTGCGCGTACTCACGCCGAGCATCAGCACCTCATGCGCCACTCCCGGCGGAATCCACACTGCCCGTTGCGGCGGCACCACCCAATTGCCGTCATGGGTGCGAACCTGCATCACCCCGGTCGCGCCGTACAGCAATTGCGCCCGTCGATGCGTATGAAACGGCAACAGATGACCGTGGGAATAATCCGTACCGATCGCCACCACCGGGCGCGGCGTGTCATCCAGCAAATTGATCGAAACATTGCGCATCGAGCGTTTCCCGGTAGTTGGCGTAAACGCAAACATTATTGGCTGAGTTGCTGAAGCAGGCCAAGCCGACCCGCACTATCGTCGACCGCTCCCCATCACCGGAAGACGCGCCATGTTCTATCTCCTGCTAACCCTGTTCGGCTGCCTGACCGGGATCACCGCCGTGCTCTTCGGCTTCGGCGGCGGCTTCGTCGTCGTGCCGCTGCTCTACCGCATGCTCACCGCCAGCCACGGCGCCGACGACCCCATCAGCCAATCGGCCATGCACATCGCCGTCGCCACCTCGACCTGCGTGATGATCGTCAACGCCCTGATCGCCACCGACAAACACCGCCGCGCCGGCAACCTGATCCGCCATTACCTGTGGCCCCTCGGCGGCTTCATCGCCCTGGGCGCGATCATCGGCGCGATCGCCGCGGTGTGGGTCAGCGGCGAGGTCATCCGCTACGCCTTCATCGCCTACCTCGGCGTGACCATCATCGACTGCCTGCTCAGACGCGGCTTCCTCACCCGCAGCGAAGGTGTCATTCCACGCCGATTGGATCGCAAGGAAATATCCGCCGGCGGTGTAGGCATCGGCGCCATCGCCACGTTCCTCGGCGTAGGAGGAAGCGTCATGACCGTGCCGCTCCTGCGCCGCTGCGGACTGAGCATGTCCCAGGCCACGTCCATGGCCAATCCGCTGAGCGTGCCGGTGGCGGTGGCCGGGACGCTGACCTACATGGCACTGGCCGGTTTCAGCGAGACGGATCTGGGCGCGTGGTTTGTCGGGTATGTGGATTTGCTGGCGTTTGCGGTGCTGACGCTGGGGTCCTTGGTCGGGATTCGCTTGGCCACGCCGTGGATCGGACGGATACCGGATCGGCTGCATGCGTGGGTATACATCGCACTGCTGATCATCGTGATGCTGGGCATGCTGCTCAAGTAGAGCCTCGATTCCTGCGCGCATCCTCTGCATACTTCGCAGCCTCATTCATTCAGGGATCGATCCATGCTCAAGGGACTGCTGCGCCTGGCGCCATACGCTGCGGCGCTGTTTACACTGATTTCCACCGCCCATGCCGAAGATGGCCGGCGCGTGTTCACCGGTACGCTGGGCAAGATGCCGATTGTGGTGGAGCTCAACACCACGCAGCAGGACGAAGTTACCGGCCGCTACTTCTATGAGAAGTATCACCGCGACCTGGAGCTCAGTGGCTCGCTCCAAGACAGCACGTTGAACCTCGTCGAAGGCAACAACCGCTATGGCGACGACAAACCGTTGCCCACCTTGAAGCTGAAATCCACCGCCAATGGCTGGCAGGGCGAATGGCAAAACCCCAAGGGCAAGAAGCTGCCGGTGCAACTGACCGAAGCCAAACTTCCTGCGCCGAGCGCAACTACGCTGCCCTTTATTGCCACTTTGCCGAAGAGCGATCCCTACGAGTATTTGCGCTTACAGGGACTCAAACTCAAACCGGAGAAGAAAGAAAACTTCATGGGCTACGACCTGCAATGGTGGACGGAGCCTGAGTCGAAGATTTCGCTGTTCAGTGTCGAGTCTGGCTATACGAAGGAAGAGCAGCAGCGGATCAACAACCACTTGCTCGGACGGCTCTGGACTGAAGTCATTAGTTATCACGCCTGCATGCTGCAAGGTGGAGAAAACGCCGAGCAATGGCAGAGCGTCGCGCCCACGTTCTTGTCGCCCGACGTGGTCAGCTTGAATATCAACACCGGTTACGACTGCGGCGGCGCGCACCCTGATGTCGGCAACTCACCGATCAACCTCAATGCTCATACTGGCGAAGCAATAAAGCTGGAAGACGTGCTTGGAGTCGGACGCGAAGGCTCTTCGACCGGAGATAGCAAAGGCAGCCAGAGTGACGTGTTTGTGCAATGGTTGATAAAGCAATTCACCTCGCTGTATCCCAACGAAATGAAGAAGCCGGCTGTAGGTGACGAGGACAGTTGCGACTACACCGATGAAAATGTCTGGGTCGTTTCCGATTGGTACTTCACCGCGAAGGGCATTTATCTCGGGCCGTATTTCCCTCGTGTACAACGCGGTTGCGATGAGCCCGAATGGACGATCCTGCCGTACTCAGTGGTCAAACAGCATCCCGGTGCAGCCAAACTGCAACTGCCCCAGGGCTGACCCCGAGCATCACACCAACCCCGGCGCCTCCCGCACAATAAAGTGATCCAGGTTCTCGATGTTGGCACTAAACACCCCGAACGTCTGTTCGGGGTTTTTCTTGCTCGGCACCTGCTTCAACTCCGGCGTCACGCCATAGAAGAAACAGAACAACTCCTTGTCACTGTCGATCGCATGCTTGATCTCTTCCAGAAACGCCTTGCGCTTACGGTAGTTGTCGATCAACTTCTTGCTCAAGTACACGTTCACCGAATACGGCTTCTTCTTCGCCTCATCCGCCTGCTTGAACCAGACCTTCTGCTCGAAATCGATGCGAAAACTCTGGGTGTAATCCTTGATCTCCTTGATCTTGCCCCAGTAGATCAGCCCCTTGTTGTCCGTCAGATACTCGATCTTCTTGAAGAACGAGCCATAAGGCGCCGTGTGCTCGCCGATCTTCAACGGCATGCGCTTAAGCAACTCCTTGTCGGCGAAGTTCGACACAAAACACTCCACCGGATGCGCAAACACACTGGTCTTGTCCGGCGCCGTCTCACGCCCCGGCGACTCCCTGGAACTCACCTGCGCCACCCGCACCGGATCATCCCGCAACACCTCCGCCGCCCCCGCAGGCGCAGCTGGCTTGCGCACATACTCACGCCGCGTCAGCAACAACTCCGACGGAAAATGCTCCTCCCGCCCGTCATCCACTTCGCCATCCGCCGTCTCAACCCCGGACGCCGACGCCTTCAAACTCACATACGGACAACCCGCCACATGCTGCGTACCGGTCAAGTTCTTGAAGTGCGGCGTGCGCACGTAATTCACGTTCTTGGCGTTGAACGTGCCCAACTCGTTCGACGCATCGAACGCTGAACGACAGGCATCGTTGGGGCACTGGAAATGCTCCTTGGCCGAATCGAACGCCACCGTCTCATCAAAATTGAGATCGCGAACGTCATAGATCGACAACTTGTCGTCGAGGCTGAGGCAGTAGGCGAGATCGAATTTCATGGCAGGGCTCGGATCCTTGAGTGGGGGAGGGGTATTAATAGCGGGAGGCGCGGCGGGTTGCACTGATTGTTTTCAGGATGATGCGGAATCTGTGGGGGGCAGCCTGCTGGCGATTCCAGGCATCAGCCAGATTTCAATCCTCACCCCGCCACTGCGGGCAGCACATCACCCCTGTGGCGAGGGAGCTTGCTCCCGCTGGGCAGCGAAGCAGCCCCAAGCATTTTGAGCCAAAAAAAATCCGCTGCTTGAACCTCAAACAGCGGATCTTCAAACCATCAGCAACCACGCAACAATCGCGAGGCCCTACGCCACCAGGATTCTTGTCGATTGAACGGATCCTCCGCCAGCAAACAAGGCATATCCCGCAACCGGATCCACGGCTCATCCTGCCAGTGCAGCGTGCTCAGCGACATCTGCGGCCAACTCAAGACACTCAACGTCGGACGCTCAACCGAACGCGCCGGACGTGCATCACGCAGAGCAGGCACAACCTGATGCGTCAGCCACTCACGAAGCTGCCGATACTCAGGACAGTAGTGATAGATCAGCAGTGCATACACACCGGACTCACTCACCATCATGTGGTCTTCAGCTACGCCATAGGTTTCCACGCACATCATCTGTCGCTGATCAGCGTCGAGTTTGCGCAACTGGCGCTCATCAAGATGTTTGCCCATCAACCGGCCCAGTTCATGGACGCAGAACCACGCCTGGTTCTCAACCAGCAGAGCGTGTAGATGGGTTTTGTTACGAGTGAAACGAGTCGGGAGAAGTGGTTCAGACATGGCATGCCTCCAGACCTGGAAGCACGGGATTCGAACGGCGAGTACAGCGATTCACCTTCATCATGAAGGTTTGATAGTCAGGCATTTCCATTTACCTCTGGCTGCTTTCTTAGGGCATTCGTTAGGGTGTCGGGAGCTAAGAAACCCACCAGAGACGGGCCGGACATATTCCCCTTTCGGGTCTTGTATTCGCCCACTCCCGACATAACGGGACTTTTCGCAGGCGTAGAGAAACCGCAGACGAAAAAAAGCCGCATGACTGTCGGGTGCGGAAAACCGCTCTGGTTGAGGCGTTTCTTAGGCGCCGAGTTGTGAGCCTAGGGGCTCAGCGCTACATGGTCAAGCCTTCAAAAACGCCAACTCTTTTGAGGTGAAAAGTTGTGTAGTCCTTAGGCTTCAACGTTGAACACCTTTTGGATTTCAGTGCGTAGGAGATCTCTGTTTTTTGTGTGGCACTCCCAGACCGTTACCACCCGCCATCCCAGATTGATCAGAGCCTGTTGGGCATTGAGATCCCTTTCAACATTTTTCGTAAATTTGGTTAGCCAAAAATCGACCCTGCTTGTTGGCATGTATGCATATTTACACTCGGGATGTCGGTGCCAAAAACAGCCGTGAACGAACATGCATAATCGATATTTCGGGAACACCAGATCTGGTGTTCCCGGCAGGTCTTTTCTGTGCAAGCGGAATCGAAGTCCCATCTGGTGACATAGTGAACGCACGACCATTTCTGGTTTTGTATTCTTTCCCCGAATCTTGGACATGATCCTGGAGCGATGCTCGGGGGAAACTACGTCTGCACTCATTTACACCTCAGTCAAAGGGAAGCTCATGTTCAGCCACGTCATCACTGCGTTGCTGTCCTGAAGTCCAGTTTCGCGAAGAAGCTCAACAATGTCTCTTCCTGCAAGGATCATCACAGGATGACCATCTTCGACGATCTCCTTATAGGCTTGGTCATGAAGCCAGGAGGTGGTGATGATCACACCGAATTGTCGATGCCGTAGGCGGGAGATCAGCCTGGATACTTCACGAACGCCTACCGAGTTAGCAATCCCGTAGCATTTAGCTTCAATTGCAAAATCTACTAAAACAGACGTTTCCGGCCTTCCAATTCTGAGTTTTCCCGTACCGTCTCGACCTCCATCGCGATACCGCCTCGTTAGATCGAGTTCAACGGTGTCTTGCAAGCACACCCTCACCAGATGTGCTGCGCATGCCTCAAATGCATACGGATCTGACTCGAAATGCTTGTGTAGGATCGAAAGCATTTTCATGTCTTCTTTCGAAGATGGCAGCTGTTCCTTTTTTGAGCGGATAGGCTGAGATCGTTTTGCAATCAGAGGAGTGTATTGCCCGGAGCGAACCCATTTCATCCACTCAAGCGGTGCGTGTTCGCTATCGCTTGCTCGCGTGCCATTGATGATGTCCGTCAGCCAATCCCGTGAAATTTCTGACAAATCGAGAATTGTGAAAGTCGCTCTGTAGTTCTGAAAGCGCTGACCTTTGCTGGCATGCCACACAGCTACCAAATCATCGTTGTGAGTGCTTCCGATTCGACCCGGGACGGCAAGCCCCCTGAAAATCACATCTCGATAGATCCCTGCTTTGGTGAAAACGAAAATGGGTGGGATATCTGCCCTGTTGCCTGAGTGTTGTCGCTCGAAAATTAGCTCTAAAAGATTGTTGCCATAGCGATGGGTTTCGTCCAATTTACGCCCGGGCTTCTTGTTATCGCCGTAGTAGGTGAACACACCTGTAGAGAGGTCCAATTCGTCGGGCCAATCACGATCCTCCATGCTCGATAACAGGGCTATGAGGCGTGGGTCATTTCGTTTTCCTCGGATCCTGAAGCCACCTTGATTGCTAAGGTTCAGTAGCTTCGTCAGCGGATCGTCGCTGGAATTGCCATTGCGGCTACCGGCGTAGCGGGCGTCAATCATCAAATCTGAGCTTGACAGCTCGTCAACAGAGTAAACCAGGTTGTCTGTCATGGTGGTGTCCTAGTGCCATCAGTGTTGAATGGTGCCGGGAACCTGGTAACCTGGCTAGAAGATTAATTTAAAGGCTTTGAAATGGATCAGATTCGCGCGTTTGACATGTTCTGCGGGGCCGGAGGTAGTAGTTTGGGGGCTCGGGAGGGAGGCGCGACGATTGTCGGAGGAGTAGATCTTTGGGGGCCTGCAGTCCAATCGTTTAAGCTCAATTTCCCTGGGGCGCATGTTTATCAAGGGGATCTTCGGAAGCTGAGCCCTAAAAAAATCTTAAAAGAAACAGGGCCTATCGATCTTCTTATCTCGTCACCTGAGTGTACGCATCACACCTGCGCACGGGGTGCGAAGCCCCGCTCTGACGATAGTAAGGACACCGCTTTCCAAGTAATTCGCTATGCTAAGGCTATGAAGCCACGTTGGATAACTCTTGAGAATGTTATTCATATGAAGCCATGGTCCCGTTACGATGAGTTGATGGCGGAGTTGAAACTACTTAAATACAACGTCCGAGAGCAAGTTATTGACGCGTCAAAGTTTGGTGTAGCTCAGCGCCGACGTAGATTGTTCATGATTGCTGATCGTCAGGAATTTCCTGAAGTCGTAATGCCGTCTAATACAACGTACAAGAATGTTTGGGATATTTTGGATTGTAGCGGGAAATACAAAATGACCCCGCTGCGTATACCTCGCCGAGCAAAAGATACGTTGGCGCGGGCGGAAAGAGCTATAGCTGAATTGGGTAGCGATAAAGCATTTCTTATTGTTTATTATGGAACCGATGGTTCTGGTGGATGGCAGCGGATGGATGATCCATTGCGCACTGTCACAACAGTAGACAGGTTCGCCTTTGTTATGCCTACAGCTGAAGGGCATATGATGAGGATGCTGCAGCCCGAGGAACTACGGCGAGCCATGGGATTTCCGGATAGCTATACTTTTCCGGATGTGACTAGGCGTGATAAGGTAAAGTTGATGGGTAACGCGGTTTGCTCTCCAGTAATGGAGGAGATCGTGAAGTCTCTTTTTGTTGCTTCAGGCCGGAAAACTATAAAGGCCGCTTAGATAAAAAACTACTAAGTCTGTCCGGGGGATCTATGGAAGATAATGACGAGAACAGGCCTTCAGCATTTCGGCCTCGGGCAAGAATAATGAAGACATTGGGCGAGGAGCTCATTAGTAGTGATACTGTTGCAATTATTGAGTTAGTAAAGAATGCATATGATGCTGGTGCACGTAACGTTCTCATTAAGTTTGATGATGATCTGCGTGCCGGTGTCGGTTGTATTAAAGTAATTGATAATGGCTCGGGTATGGGGGTGGATGTAATTCGCGGAGCTTGGATGGAGCCCGCGACACCTACAAAAAAACAAAATAAAAAAAGCTTGGATGGTAGTCGAAGGGTATTAGGTGAGAAAGGCGTAGGAAGATTTGCAGCATCAAGGTTAGCTATTTCGTTAGAGTTGGTTAGTCGTCAGCAAGGGAGTCCATTGGAGTCGTATGCATTTTTTGACTGGACTCAGTTTGACGACGAAGAGCGATATCTAGATGAGATCAAAATCAGGACGCTCCAGCGCGACGCTATAGAGATATCCTCAAATAATAATGATGTTTCGAAGGGCTTTTTCGAGAGTGCGACTGGAACACATGGCACTATTTTGAAGATGGCTGGATTAAGAAATTCATGGGAAGAGATGAGCTTTGTTGCGTTGCAGAGAGGTTTGTCGCGACTCGTTTCTCCCTTCTCAAAAGTTGATGGGTTTGATATAAAAATCTCGGCACCAGCGCCTTTTCAAAAATTCTCAAAAAGTATAGAACCTCCACAGACTGTTAAATATCCCCACTACACTGTTTCTGGAACGATTTCTGAAACTGGTTTGGTTGATCTGAAGTATATTGTTCACGCGGGAGGGGATCCCGTGCGAGTATTAGGTAAAATTGTTCCAGTAGGAGATGACGGTCGCTGGGAATTTTTGGATTCAAATATTGAGTCGGATGAGAGTAATTTCCGCAGTCCAGCGTGCGGAGCTCTGGATGTCGAACTTAGAATTTGGGATCGAGATGATCTAGGTAACATAGTTCAGATGATTAAAAGCTCAATATCAAATGTGCGGAAAGATCTTGATGCTTTTGCTGGTGTTAATATATATCGAGATGGATTTAGAGTTTTGCCTTATGGTGAGCCAAATAATGATTGGCTCCGCTTGGATCTTCGTCGTGTACAAAATCCTACTCTTAGAATTTCCAATAACCAGATTTTTGGATATGTCCAGATTGCGGCGGACAGAAATCCCGAGTTGAAGGATCAGTCCAATCGGGAAGGCTTGAGAGAGAATCAGGCTTACTATGATCTTAGAGAGATAATGCTTGCTATTCTTTCAAGGATGGAAGTGTATCGTCGTCAGTATAAGCGAAAAGATGATACGCAAAAAAAGAAAGAAGAAGGGGGGCGTCCTGGGTTATTTGATTTGATCGACTTTGACGATATCAAAACGCACTTGTCTCAGAAGCATCCTGACGACAAGACGGCATTAGATATGGTAGATAAAGTTGAAAAAGACTATGTTCGGAGGCTTGAAGAGATAAAGCTCGTTGTCGCTCGATATCATGGGTTGGCAACTTTAGGTCAGCTAATAGATGGCCTGCTTCATCAGGGGCGTCATCCTTTAGCCAAGATAGTTGGATATGCCAGATTAGGTTTGAATAGTGTTGCTCGCCTAAAAGAAGAAAGTGGTGACAGTCCTTTTGTTTCAAAGCTCGTCGAACGCTTTTCAAATATTTTAGGTCAGGGTGGGGTCTTAGATGGCGTGTTTAGGCGCATTGAACCATTCGGCGGTCGCAGAAGGGGAAAACCTGCACAGCTCTATTTGGAACAATTAATAAGAGATGCTCATGATATTCTCGCTGAGGAATTTCAAAGGCTAAATGTGGTATTCAGTTCTCCCGATTCTGAAACGCTAGTAAGTATTGATCCGGCTGAGTTTCAGGAAATTATAGTTAACCTTTTCCAAAATAGTCTTTATTGGCTGAAACTGGTTGATAGTGATAACCGCATTGTGGCCGTAACAGTGAAGAGAAATAGTGATGGCGCGGTGGAGATAATAGTTGCTGATAGTGGTCCTGGAGTACCGTCCAATATCCGTGAATTGATTTTTGAACCATATTTTACTACCAAAAGTGATGGTGTGGGTTTGGGACTCTCAATTGTAGGCGATATAGTGACGGATTATTATGGTGGAAGCTTGGAGTTGATGGATTCTAATCCTCTTGGTGGTGCTGCATTCAGGATTACATTGAAAAGGAGGGTCTGATGGCTAATATATGGAATTTTTTGGTTTTTGATGATGATCAAGGGATACTTGATCTTCTCGTTGAGCTATTAGAGGAACCAGGTCTTTTAGGTGATGACATTGTTCGCTGTAAGACCGTTAATAATTTTGCAGAAGCACAACAATATGTAAAAACGGGTAATTTTGATCTTGTGGTTCTGGATCTGCAAGATGGAGTTGCTGATGCAGGTATCAGAGCTGCTGATGCTGAGCAGTTGAGCGGAGAAAGGATTCTATGCGTCCTGAAAGAAAATCAGTTTATTCCAGTGATTTTTCACACCGGTTACGCTGATAAAATCGTACACCTTGAAAGCCACTTTGTGAAAGTAGTTCGAAAAGGGGCGACTGATGAGCTTATGCGTGTTGTCGTGGATACCTTTCAGACTAAATTGCCCAGTTTGATACGTTATATTCAGGATGAGCAGAGAAAGTATCTGTGGGGGCATGTAGAGGAGCAGTGGAATAGTAGCTCTGAGCTAAATGCGGATGGTGAAATCGCTTATCTTCTTGCTCGTCGATTGGCTAATTCTTTAAGCTCTCTTTCAATAAGGCGTTTTTTTAATCCCGAGTACGACGCTCACACAAAGATACATCCGGTTGAGTACTATATTTGGCCATCAATTAATCCTGGGGTTAATCTGGGGGATATCTATCAAAATGCTGAGGATGGTGGTTTTTATCTGGTTATCAATCCTGCTTGTGATTTTGAACAAGGCAAGGCTGAGATCGTCTTACTTGTGAGGTGCCGGTCTATTGAGGAGTTTTCCGAGTTTAATCAGGTAAAGAATTTGGTCGACGGGAATTTAGAGATCAGTGGGGCTAAGAGGAAAGAGCTCGTTTCGCTAGTTGGTGATAATAGGAAGGCGGCTGGCGGACAGCCGGATAGATATAAGTATCTTCCAGGGACATCATTTATTCCGCATCTAATAACCGACTTTCAATCTTTATCGCAGGTTCCAATTGGTGAGTTTTTAGAAGGTAGAAAATTTGATAGGGTTGCGACACTAGACACTCCCTTTGCTGAGGGGGTGCAGGCAAAGTTCGCGCGTTATTATGGTCGATTTGGAGTTCCGGATCTAGATTTTGAGGCAGTTGCTGCTAACCTTATTTTGTCTATGCGAAGATAGTTTGATTCTAAGTAGGGGGTTGATTCGCCGGGAAGTTCATGTGCTTCCCGTTGCATTTTGCGAGATTTATGGTGCAAAAAAGTGGTCGCTTTGGATGAAATAGTTCGGATTTCAAGTGCGTAATTTGACTATATTTAACTCGAATTTTTCATCATGTTTTTCTGTTTTGTAGAAAGTGATGTGCTCCTTTTTGCTCTCTTTGCAGATTGTTATAATTTCTTCAATGTCTTTTTGGTCTGCTCTTAGGCC
This sequence comes from Pseudomonas sp. MWU347, assembly GCF_017947305.1. Classification (NCBI taxonomy): domain Bacteria; kingdom Pseudomonadati; phylum Pseudomonadota; class Gammaproteobacteria; order Pseudomonadales; family Pseudomonadaceae; genus Pseudomonas; species Pseudomonas sp. MWU347. The sequence goes on along the minus strand of NZ_JAFGZB010000010.1, from coordinate 102,405 downwards.
GAACGTTATGGATTTTATGCATTGAGGATTGAAATGTTTTAATCCGAAGTTTTTCTCGTCGATGAGTCTTACTTCCTGTTCGTATGACCATTTTTCATACTTGTCTGTTAAGACGGACAGTCCTCCTCGCTGGTCATCTTCATGTTTCAGTTCTTTTGCCAGTTTCTCTCTCTTGGCATTCCATTCATTCTCTGGCAGATGTAATAGGTTGTGGAATACGTCTGTGTAGAACTTTATGATTATTTTTGGGTCGTCAAGATCTGTGAAAATGGTCTTATAGTTTACGGGAAGTTTTTTTGTGGGCGGGATGGTATTTAAGTGTAAATTTTCGTAGCCAATGCAGAATCCTTTATGGTTGTCTGCGTAATGGCTCCACATGAGTATCTCATTATTAACTTGACTTAGGCTATAAATCCCAACTCTTGACATTCTTTCCCTAATCTCTTTGTGCGTTTTGTCCAATTCAGGATTGCCATTTTTTATTATTCTTGCGCATGTTTTTTTGAGCTCTTGATATATTTCGGAACTAAAGATTCCGTTTTTATGCAAAAGGTCTAATTCAGTGGATGCTCTTGTATACATTCTTGCCAGATTAGGGAATGGTGTGGATAGTTCGAATGGGTCGTTAAAGTCAGTGTATTTAGAAAAGTACACGCTGTTGTGTTTAAGTGTGTCCAGTGAGTATTTGTTTATTGCGCGATATTTATAGGTGAGCATCTGATTTTGTCATTGGTTTTTTGGCAAAAAAAACCCTGAGCAAATTCAGGGTTTTATTATTAAAAAATTATAGATGGATTATCAATCCCAGCTCAACGCCCCACCAGTCTGATACTCAATAACTCGCGTCTCAAAGAAATTCTTCTCTTTCTTCAAGTCCATGATCTCGCTCATCCAAGGGAACGGGTTAGTCGTCCCTGGGTACTCTTCCTTCAAACCAATCTGCGACAGACGACGGTTAGCGATGAACTTCAGATAGTCCTCCATCATCGCCGCGTTCATGCCCAGTACGCCGCGAGGCATTGTGTCGCGGGCGTATTCGATTTCCAGCTGCGTACCCTGCAGGATCATCTGGGTCGCTTCTTCTTTCATTTCGGCATCCCACAGGTGTGGGTTTTCGATTTTGATCTGGTTGATCACGTCGATGCCGAAGTTCAGGTGCATGGATTCGTCGCGCAGGATGTATTGGAACTGCTCGGCGACACCGGTCATTTTGTTGCGGCGGCCCATGGAGAGGATCTGGGTGAAGCCGCAGTAGAAGAAGATGCCTTCCAGAACGCAGTAGTAGGCGATCAGGTTGCGCAGCAGTTCTTTGTCGGTGTCCGGGGTGCCGGTTTCGAACTTCGGATCGGAGATCGAACGGGTGTATTTCAGGCCCCAGGCTGCCTTTTTGGCGACCGACGGGATCTCGTGGTACATGTTGAAGATCTCGCCTTCATCCATGGCCAGCGATTCGATGCAGTACTGGTAGGCGTGGGTGTGGATCGCCTCTTCGAAGGCCTGGCGCAGGATGTACTGGCGGCATTCCGGGTTGGTGATCAGGCGGTACACAGCCAGCACCAGGTTGTTGGCAACCAGGGAGTCGGCGGTGGAGAAGAAGCCGAGGTTGCGCATCACGATGCGGCGCTCGTCGTCGGTCAGGCCTTCCGGGTTTTTCCAGAGGGCGATGTCGGCGGTCATGTTGACTTCTTGCGGCATCCAGTGGTTTGCGCAGCCGTCCAGGTACTTCTGCCAGGCCCAGTCGTACTTGAAGGGTACGAGTTGGTTGAGGTCGGCGCGGCAGTTGATCATGCGCTTTTCGTCAACGGCGACACGGGCGGAGGCGCCTTCGAGTTCGGCGAGGCCTTCGGCGACGTCGAGGGAATCCAGTGCGGCCTTGGCGCGGGCCACGGCGGCCGAGTCGTCGGCGGTCACGGCGCGGGCTTCCAGCGCTGCTGCACCGCCGGCGCTGTCGAGGCGGTCCATGTTGGCTTCAGTAGCGTGGCCGGCGTTGGCGCCTTTCACGGTTGCTACTTCACTGTCTTCTTTGTCGAATTCGTCCCAGCTCAGCATGACGTGTCGTCTCCTGCGTGAGGGCCTGTCGCCCCGTGTGAAACCTGATTGGTTGGTTTTTCACACGGTCGTACAGACCGCGTTGGATCTTAAGGAATCGTTTTTTGCGGCAGCCAAGGCAGGCAATAAAACAGAATTTTGTACGGGTTTCCGAGAGCCTCTGACGGGCGCAGATCAGCGTTGACGCTGCTGCGGGGCTTCAGAATGGCTTTTGCTCCCTGTAAGGGAATATTGCTGACCCGATTAGGGCGGCATTATAGGGAAAAAAACACGGCTGTGCTGAGGCGAATCCGCGCATGGAGCGGTCGAGGAGGCTGGTTTTTCGATGAGAGTGCGGGTTTACAGGGCTTTGCCGGGGATAGATTTTTTTTCGCAAAAATCTCGCGATTGTGGATTTGCTCAAAAAACGAACAAAAAAACCGGTTTTTCACTACATCTAGTGTTTTGCAAGCATTTTTGACGACTCCAGACACAACTGAGCCCGACCGAAGCCGGGCTGGAATCGACCCTCAAATGAGGCGCTGAGCGGTCCGATTCGGTGCAGTCTCAATCATCAATTGGTGCAGCCGTTGCCCATGACGCTGTAACGCAGGATGTGGCGCTGACCCTTGGAGTCGTCGTACTCCATTTTGGCCGGTACCACTTCGCAGACATTCGGCACTTCGCTCATCGATACAACTTTGGCGATGTCCAGGTGAGTGGAGTAAGTGTATTCCTCGATCACCGGTTGTTGCTGTGCGACATCAGTCGGGACCTCGTCTGCCATGGCGGTTGCGCACAGACTGCTGAGGGCCAGAACCAATAAAGCTTTCATTTCAGATTTACCTTTTTGAGGTCGAGTGGGGTCACGCAACCTTTTTAGGGTTGCGTGTGGAACTTCATCATTTGCAGTTATTACTTGAGAGCTGGATTAACGGCCTTCGTGGGGGCTGTAACGTTGTTAATCGCGTTTGCCTTGTCGGCGAGGTGGATTTTAGGGAGGAGGGGTGGGGGTAAACAGGTGGGGTTTTGATAAACACTTTTGGCAGATTTGGTAACAATCGGTCGTCAGGGTGGGGAAGAGCGTTTTCTGGCGATGCAATTTGTCTGGGGAACCGAGTTGTCTGGATCGCTTGCAGGCAAGCTCCTACAAGGGGTTTGGGGTGTTTGGGGGTAGTGCGTCGGGCTTGCTGTCTGGGTATCGCCATGTTTTGTAGGGGCTTGTTACTACCATCGTCGAATGGTTCTATGGGCCCGGCCCGGCTACAACGGGGTCATACAAAAACAACTATTCCACCGAGGTAAGAAAGATGAGTGCGGCTTCTCTGTATCCCGTTCGTCCCGAGGTTCTGGCCAATACGCTGACTGACGAGGCGACCTACAAAGCCATGTACCAGCAGTCGGTCGTCAACCCTGACGGTTTCTGGCGCGAGCAAGCCAAGCGCCTCGACTGGATCAAGCCTTTCACCACGGTGAAGCAGACTTCCTTCGACGATCACCATGTCGACATCAAATGGTTCGCCGACGGCACCCTGAACGTTTCCTACAACTGCCTCGACCGTCATTTGGCCGAGCGCGGCGATCAAGTCGCAATCATCTGGGAAGGCGACGATCCTTCCGAAAGCCGCAACATCACCTATCGCGAACTGCACGAACAAGTGTGCAAACTGGCCAACGCCCTGCGTGGTCAGGACGTACACCGCGGCGACGTGGTGACTATCTATATGCCGATGATCCCCGAAGCCGTGGTCGCCATGCTGGCCTGTACCCGGATCGGCGCGATTCATTCGGTGGTGTTCGGTGGTTTCTCGCCGGAAGCCCTGGCGGGGCGGATCATCGACTGCAAATCGAAAGTGGTGATCACCGCTGACGAAGGCATTCGCGCCGGCAAGAAGATCTCGCTGAAGGCCAACGTCGACGACGCGCTGACCAACCCGGAAACCAGCAGCATCCAGAAAGTCATCGTGTGTAAGCGCACCGGTGGCGACATCAAGTGGAACCAGCATCGCGACATCTGGTACGAAGACCTGATGAAAGTGGCGGGCACTGTCTGCGCGCCGAAAGAGATGGGCGCCGAAGAAGCGCTGTTCATCCTTTATACCTCCGGCTCGACCGGCAAGCCGAAGGGCGTGCAGCACACCACCGGCGGTTATCTGCTGTATGCGGCGATGACCCACGAGCGCGTGTTCGACTACCGTCCAGGCGAAATCTACTGGTGCACCGCCGACGTCGGCTGGGTCACCGGCCACAGCTACATCGTCTACGGCCCGCTGGCCAATGGCGCGACCACGCTGCTGTTCGAAGGCGTGCCGAACTACCCGGACATCACCCGGGTGGCGAAGATCGTCGACAAGCACAAGGTCAACATCCTCTACACCGCGCCGACCGCGATCCGCGCGATGATGGCGTCCGGCACCGCTGCCGTTGAGGGCGCGGATGGCAGCAGCCTGCGTCTGCTCGGTTCGGTGGGCGAGCCGATCAACCCGGAAGCCTGGGACTGGTACTACAAGAATGTCGGCAAGTCGCGTTGCCCGATCGTCGATACCTGGTGGCAGACCGAAACCGGCGGCAACATGATGAGCCCGCTGCCGGGCGCGCATGCACTGAAGCCGGGTTCGGCGGCACGTCCGTTCTTCGGTGTGGTGCCGGCGCTGGTCGACAACCTCGGCAACATTATCGAGGGCGAGGCCGAGGGCAATCTGGTGATTCTCGATTCGTGGCCGGGTCAGGCGCGCACGCTGTATGGCGACCATGACCGCTTCGTCGACACCTACTTCAAGACCTTCCGCGGCATGTACTTCACCGGTGACGGTGCGCGGCGTGACGCCGATGGTTACTACTGGATCACCGGGCGTGTCGACGACGTGCTCAACGTCTCCGGCCACCGCATGGGCACCGCCGAGATCGAAAGCGCGATGGTCGCCCACCCGAAAGTCGCCGAAGCGGCGGTGGTCGGTGTGCCGCACGACATCAAGGGGCAGGGCATTTATGTCTACGTCACCTTGAAGAATGGCGAAGAGCCGAGCGAGCAACTGCGTCTGGAACTGAAGAACTGGGTGCGCAAAGAGATCGGCCCGATTGCTTCGCCGGACGTGATCCAGTGGGCGCCGGGGCTGCCGAAGACGCGTTCGGGCAAGATCATGCGGCGGATTCTGCGCAAGATTGCTACGGCTGAGTACGATGGGTTGGGCGATATCTCGACCCTGGCGGATCCGGGTGTGGTGCAGCATTTGATTGATACGCACAAGACGATGAATGTGGCTTAAGCCTGTCTGATGCATTGAAAAGCCCTGTCCGGTGATGCCGGGTGGGGCTTTTTTGTGTCTGGAGGTTTTGGGGTGGTTTTGCGGGCCTCATCGCGAGCAGGCTCACTCCTACAGTTGATTGGAGCGCGATCACTGTAGGAGTGAGCCTGCTCGCGATAGCCATCTGTCAGACACCGGTGTACTTCGCTGTCGGAATGAAAACCCACCCAACCAATAATTATCGATTTCCCGCGTAAGCCCCTTCCCGCTGTTACCCATGCCTACCTGAGTAACCAAATGTGTAACCGCCCGCCCCGCCGCGGGGCGAAGGGAAACGCAATGCCCCGTTTTAGAGCCTCAAAACCCCCGGTGAAAAATAAGACACAACGCTGCGCTTGCCGGATTAGAAGGGTTTGCGAATAATAGGCCCGCAATTTGCAGCATAGATCGGTTCACTGTCTTTCGCTCTTGCATGAATTTGCAAGGCTGTCAATGCGCTCAAGCGGGTTTCTCTGTGCATCTGTAATTAGTTGTCGCATTGAAGAAATATCGGCTTCGGGCCTGTCGTTAGAATGCCGATCACTCGCTCATCGTGGCTGACGTTGAAACCTCCGAGGGTTTCAATGGGAAATTTCCCACCGATGCTGCGCCGCTTTCCCGATTCACCCATTCGCATATTGGGCTGTCGCTCACTCTGCCGTTTTTGCCCTTTACCGATGGAGTCCCAAGATGAAGAAACTTGTGCTGCTTGGCGCCCTGGCACTGTCCGTGCTGTCGCTGAATTCCTTCGCTGATGAAAAACCTCTGAAGATCGGTATCGAAGCGGCTTACCCTCCGTTCGCTTCGAAAGCGCCGGATGGCAGCATCGTTGGTTTCGACTACGACATCGGCAATGCCCTGTGTGAAGAAATGAAGGTCAAGTGCCAGTGGGTCGAGCAAGAGTTCGACGGTCTGATCCCGGCACTGAAAGTGCGCAAGATCGACGCGATCCTGTCGTCGATGTCGATCACCGAAGACCGCAAGAAGTCCGTGGACTTCACCAACAAGTACTACAACACCCCGGCCCGTCTGGTCATGAAGCAGGGTACCGTTGTCAGCGACAACCTGTCTGAGCTCAAGGGCAAAAACATCGGTGTACAACGTGGTTCGATCCACGAGCGTTTCGCCCGCGAAGTCCTGGCCCCGCTGGGTGCCGAGATCAAGCCATACGGCTCGCAGAACGAAATCTACCTCGACGTGGCTGCTGGTCGCCTCGACGGTACCGTGGCTGATGCCACCCTGCTGCAGGACGGCTTCCTGAACACTGATTCCGGCAAAGGCTTCGCCTTCGTTGGCCCGCAGTTCACCGACGTCAAATACTTCGGCGACGGCGTAGGCATCGCGGTGCGCAAGGGTGACGCGCTGAAAGACAAGATCAACGCGGCCATCGCGGCCATCCGTGAAAACGGTAAATACAAAGCTATCCAGGACAAGTACTTCGCCTTCGATATCTACGGCAAGTAACACGTCTCTGCGACAAGTCAGAAATGGCGCAAGCAACAGGATCTCTGCGGTTTGCGCCATTTTTTCATCCCAACTTTCGAGGACCTGAATCATGTTGAAAGGCTACGGGGCTGTCATCCTCGATGGCGCATGGCTGACGCTTCAGCTCGCCTTGTCGTCCATGGCCCTGGCCATCGTTCTCGGGCTGATCGGGGTCGCATTGCGCCTGTCGCCGATTCGCTGGCTGGCGTGGCTGGGCGATCTGTATTCCACGGTGATCCGCGGGATTCCCGACCTGGTGTTGATCCTGCTGATCTTCTACGGCGGTCAGGACTTGCTCAACCGTGTTGCGCCGATGCTCGGCTATGACGACTACATCGACCTGAATCCGCTGGCCGCCGGTATCGGCACCCTCGGTTTCATCTTCGGTGCGTACCTGTCAGAGACGTTCCGTGGTGCGTTCATGGCGATCCCCAAGGGCCAGGCCGAAGCGGGCATGGCGTACGGCATGAGCAGTTTTCAGGTGTTCTTCCGGGTGATGGTGCCGCAGATGATTCGCCTGGCGATTCCTGGCTTCACCAACAACTGGCTGGTTCTGACCAAGGCGACCGCGCTGATTTCGGTGGTCGGTCTGCAAGACATGATGTTCAAGGCCAAGCAGGCGGCAGATGCCACCCGCGAGCCTTTCACCTTCTTCCTCGCAGTGGCGGCGATGTACCTGGTGATCACCAGTGTCTCGTTGCTGGCGCTGCGTCACCTTGAGAAGCGCTACTCGGTAGGCGTAAGGGCGGCTGATCTATGATCTTCGACTACAACGTCATTTGGGAGGCCATGCCGCTGTACCTCGGCGGCCTGCTGACCACCCTCAAACTGCTCGCGCTGTCGCTGCTGTTCGGTCTGTTGGCGGCACTGCCGCTGGGCCTGATGCGCGTCTCCAAGAACCCGATCATCAACGGCGCCGCGTGGCTCTACACCTACGTGATCCGCGGCACGCCGATGCTGGTGCAGCTGTTTTTGATCTACTACGGTCTGGCCCAGTTCGAAGCAGTACGTGAAAGCTTCATGTGGCCGTGGCTGTCCAGCGCAACGTTCTGTGCGTGCCTGGCTTTCGCGATCAACACCAGCGCCTACACCGCCGAGATCATCGCCGGCAGCCTCAAGGCCACGCCGAACGGCGAGATCGAAGCCGCCAAGGCCATGGGCATGTCGCGCTTCAAACTGTACAAGCGCATTCTGTTGCCATCGGCCCTGCGCCGGGCGCTGCCGCAGTACAGCAACGAAGTGATCATGATGCTGCAGACCACCAGTCTGGCGTCCATTGTGACCCTGATCGACATCACCGGCGCGGCCCGTACCGTCAACGCGCAGTACTACCTGCCGTTCGAGGCGTACATCACCGCCGGCGTGTTCTACCTGTGCCTGACCTTCATTCTGGTGAAGCTGTTCAAGCTGGCCGAGCGCCGCTGGTTGAGCTACCTCGCCCCGCGGAAGCACTGATATGGAACGCATCGACCACGTATTGCCGTGGAGCCATCTGGGCAGCGAGCGCAAGATTTCGGTGTTCCGGTTTGGGAGCGGCGAGCGCAAGGCTTACATCCAGGCCAGCCTGCACGCCGACGAACTGCCGGGCATGCGCACCGCCTGGGAGCTGAAAAAGCGCCTCGGCGAACTCGAAGCCCAAGGTCTGCTCAACGGTGTGATCGAGCTGGTGCCGGTCGCCAACCCGCTGGGCCTCGGCCAGTTGCTGCAAGGCAATCATCAGGGGCGTTTCGAGGCGGGCAGCGGCAAGAATTTCAACCGCGATTTCGTCGAGCTGAGCGCGCCGGTGGCGGCGACGCTGGCCGAGCGTCTTGGTGACGATCCGCACGCCAACATTCGGCTGATCCGTCAGGCCATGGCGGATCATCTGGCGGCATTGCCCGAGGCAGGCAGCCAGTTGCAAGGCATGCAGCGCGTTTTGCTCAGCCACGCCTGCACTGCCGATGTGGTGCTTGACTTGCACTGCGACGCCGAAGCCGCGCTGCACATGTATGCACTGCCGCAGCACTGGCCGCAGTGGCGCTCCCTGGCCGCACATCTGAATGTGAAGGTCGGTTTGCTGGCGGAAGATTCCGGCGGCAGCTCCTTCGATGAAGCGTGCTCGTTGCCATGGTTGCGTCTGTCGCGGCAGTTTCCGGACGCGCAGATCCCACTGGCGTGCCTGGCGACCACCGTCGAGCTCGGCGGTCAGGCCAATACCGACCGCGCTGATGCGGTGGCCTGGGCCGAAGGCATTCTGGCGTTCCTTGCCGAGCAGGGCCTGATCACGGGCGAGTGGCCGAAACCGGCCAACGAAGCGTGCGAAGGCATGCCGTTCGAAGGCACTGAATTACTGTTGGCGCCGCACCCCGGCGTGGTGAGTTTTCTGCGTAAACCCGGCGAGTGGGTTGAAGCCGGGGATGAGATTTTCGAAGTGATCGACCCTGTGTCCGATCGGGTCAGCACGGTGTGTGCTGGTACGTCCGGGGTGCTGTTTGCCATTGAACGGCTGCGCTATGCCCAACCCGGTTTCTGGCTGGCCAAGGTGGCGGGGCGCGAAGCGCTGCGTCACGGGCGCTTGCTCAACGACTGACTGACTGTTTTTGTGAGAACCGACCGCATGTACAAACTTGAAGTCCAAGACCTGCATAAACGCTATGGCAGTCACGAAGTGCTCAAGGGCGTGTCCCTGAAAGCGGCAGCCGGCGATGTGATCAGCATCATCGGCTCCAGTGGCTCCGGCAAAAGTACTTTCCTGCGCTGCATCAACCTGCTCGAGCAGCCGCACGCGGGCAAGATCCTGCTCAACAACGAAGAGTTGAAACTGGTAGCGAACAAGGACGGCGCGCTGAAAGCCGCTGATCCGAAACAGCTGCAACGCATGCGCTCGCGCCTGTCGATGGTGTTCCAGCATTTCAACCTGTGGTCGCACATGACCGCGCTGGAAAACATCATGGAAGCGCCGGTCCACGTACTGGGCGTGTCCAAGGCCGAAGCCCGCGAGAAAGCCGAGCACTACCTGAACAAGGTTGGCGTGGCCCATCGTAAAGACGCGTTCCCGGGGCATATGTCCGGTGGCGAGCAGCAGCGTGTGGCAATTGCCCGTGCGCTGGCGATGGAGCCGGAAGTGATGTTGTTCGACGAACCGACTTCGGCCCTCGACCCGGAACTGGTCGGTGACGTGCTGAAAGTCATGCAGGCCCTCGCTCAGGAAGGCCGCACCATGGTCGTGGTCACGCACGAAATGGGCTTCGCCCGTGAAGTGTCGAACCAGTTGGTGTTCCTGCACAAAGGTGTCGTGGAAGAGAGCGGCAACCCGCGCGAAGTGCTGGTCAATCCGCAATCCGAGCGTTTGCAACAATTCCTCTCAGGTAGCCTCAAGTAATCGCTGCCGTTATGCACCAGATTAGGTCATGCTTCGCGACCTGAAGACTGGCTCGGTCCCCCTGTGGGAGCGGGCTTGCTCGCGAAAGCGGTCGATCAGTCAACATCATTGCTGCCTGAACCACCGCCTTCGCGAGCAAGCCCGCTCCCACAATGGATCTGCGACAGCTTCGATTACGGGCTAGCATTGGCCCATGCCTTCATCACCGTTCTTCGTTTCGGATTGCCCGCCCATGACTGCCCATCGAATTGGTTTCCTGATTTGGCCCAGCACTAAAGCTTTGACGCTGGCGCTGGCGGAGGAGGCCTTGCGTGTTGCTCAGCGGGTGCATCCGGAGGTGGTTTACGAATTGTCGTTCCTCCAGGCCGAAACCGTGACAGACGTTGCGGCCGAGGGGGCGTGGCAACTGCCGGGCGAGGCGTGGACCGGCAAGCTGGAAAACTTCCAGAAACTCTTTTTGCTCGCCGACGAGCCGCCTGCCACGCTGGCCCCGGCCCTCAGCAGCGCACTCAAGCAACTGGTGCGGGCCGGTTGCGTGATCGGTGGTCTGTCGGCGGGTGTCTATCCGTTGGCGCAACTCGGTCTGCTCGACGGTTATCGTGCGGCCGTGCATTGGCGCTGGCAGGACGATTTCGCCGAGCGCTTCCCGAAAGTCATCGCCACCAGTCACCTGTTCGACTGGGATCGTGATCGCCTGACCGCGTGTGGCGGCATGTCGGTACTCGACCTGCTGCTGGCGGTGCTGGCCCGTGATCATGGGGCAGAACTGGCCGGTGCGGTGTCCGAAGAACTGGTGGTCGAGCGCATCCGCGAGGGCGGTGAACGCCAGCGTATTCCACTGCAGAACCGCCTCGGTTCCAGCCATCCGAAGCTCACCCAAGCGGTGTTGCTGATGGAAGCCAACATCGAAGAGCCGCTGACCACCGACGAAATCGCCCAGCACGTGTGCGTGTCCCGTCGACAGCTGGAGCGGATCTTCAAGCAATACCTCAACCGCGTGCCGAGCCAGTACTACCTGGAGTTGCGCCTGAACAAGGCCCGGCAGATGTTGATGCAAACCAGCAAGTCGATCATCCAGATCGGCCTGTCCTGCGGTTTCTCCTCCGGGCCGCATTTCTCCAGCGCCTACCGCAACTTCTTCGGCGCCACGCCGCGCGAAGATCGCAACCAGCGGCGCAGCAGCAGTCCGTTCGAACTGTCGTCAGTGCCGCCGGAGCGCGGTTGACGCACCCCGGCAGAACCCGCTGAGCGTCACTCATCGACCCCCGAATCTTCAGACGTGGACACCTCCATTTCCGCCCGTTCGATGACGGCTTCCACGCCAAAATCGATGCGGTGCTTTCTGAAGTAGGCGATCAGCCGTTGCAGGCTCAGCTCAGAGAGCGGATTGCTCCGCAGGCTGAATTTGTCCGCACGCTCTTCTGGCAACTCCAGGATATCGCTGGGAACCTGGGTGATCGCGTTGTCGCTCAGGTCGGCGATTTCCAGGTGTTCGAGTTGCAGCAAGCCCGGCGGCAGGCTGGTGATGCCGCTGCTGTCCAGCATCAGCGTTTGCAGATTAGTCATCTGGCTGACATCCGGCGTCTCGCCCAACGGGTTGTCACTCAAGTCCAGGTGATCGAGGCGCTCCATTTGCGCAAGCTCAAGGGCGTTTTGCGGAGTGAGCGTCAACTCGCAGTGTGAAAGCGACAAATAGGTCAGCTTGGCCATGCGAAACACCGCCGGCGGAATGTGTTCAAGCCGATATTGATAAATCGTCAGTCCTCTGAGGCTGGCAAACGTCTCGACAAACCTGTCGATTCCAAACGTCTGACCCGGCAGGCTTCTGAGGTACAGATGCGTGACATGGCTGAAATCGGCATTGAGTACGGGCAAGTCGCCGCGGATGATCTTCGCCAGGTTCAAGTCATGCAGTGGCTGGAGGTTCTCATCCGGTTCGTCCTGCTCGGTTTCCCGGCGCCAGCATTGTTCAATGAGCGATTTGAATTCGTGACGTGCGGCGTGCTCGTTCAGCACTTGCTCAATCGTGAAGGGCTCGCCACTGATCGGGTGCAAGGCAGGGTGGTCGGTCGCCCAGTGGGCGAGGTTGCTACTCAAGTCGCTGTATTCACGCTCAAGTCGTGCAAGTTCGATTCGACCCTCGACCAGGGTGCCGGGTAGCAGATAGAAAAATTCACTGGCCTGTTCCAGATCCATGTGTGTGTACAGCGCCTGTACGCGCAGCAGATCAGCCTGTTCGGCCATTACGCCGAAGTCCTGGCGGGTGTCGTTGAAGTGGCGTTTGATGCGCTCCCGGTCTGCGCTGGCAATCGGATTACCGCTCAGATCGAAGCCTTCCGGAACGTTGTTGGGCAGCTCGAAAAGGGCGGGAGACAACGACCGGATCTGGTTGTCGTTGAGCAGCGCGGTGCGCAATAGCGGGCGCGTGAGCAGGCCGGGTGGCAGTTCGGATATGCCGGTCTCCGACACATCGATGTAATTGAGTCGGGGCATTTTTTCGACATTGGGGGTGAGTCCGAGCGGGTTCCTGAACAGGTCCAGGGTCCTCAGCTGAGTCATTGCCGCCAGTGTGGTTTGGCTCTCGGCTGTCAGGGTGATGCTGCAGTCGCTGAGAATCAGCTCGCGCAGTTGCGGTGACCGGCTGATCGATTCCGGCAGGTTGCCCAGCTGGAAATTGCGCAGCGCCAGACGACGCAAGCCGGAGAAGCAGTTCAGAAAACCGTGTATACCCTGAGTGCTGCCGACCCCTTCGATGGTCAGGTAGTCCACGTGACTGAAGTTCACCTCAAGTTGTGGCAGCTCTCCGATGATTGACTGTGACAGGCGCAGATCGATGGTCTGCTCGGTGTTCTCCGGCAAGGAAACCTGCTGCTTCCAGCAGTCCAGGATGTCGACCCGCATCTGCCGTCGGCGATGACGCTGGATCGCGTATTGCTCGGTGGTGAGGCGGGCGCCTGACTGCGGATGAACGAGGGGAATACCCTCAGTCCACGGACTCAGCACCGCGTCGAGGCGGTTGCGTTCAGTGATCAAGCGGCTCAGCTCCGCTCGCGGGCCGTTCGGATGGCGTTGCAGGCGCTCGACGAATGCATTGAGTTCCTCGGGCAGCAAGTGCGGCAGCAGCCAGTGGGCATGGGCGTGCAGCGTCGGCGTATTGGTAGGCATGCGCCGATAGCCACTGGTACCGCCACGCAGGCGCATCACGGTGGGGTCGTAAGCGGGTTTGCGAATCGGATTTTGCGACAGCAGGTTCAGCAACGCTTGACGGTCGAGCGCGTCGTCACGAATCAGCTGCTTGAGCTGCAGGTCTTGCGTGATGTGGATGGTCAGCGCCGAACGTTCTGCGTCGGGCAGGGCATGCAGCAGGCTTGAATACAGTGAACCCGGCGCGCTGAGTGACTCACCGGTAGCGTCGAACGGCTGATAGTCGCCCTGTTCGGTCAGTACCAGCACCTTGCGAATGAGCGCGTCCTGCGCGCCGAGGCTGTCGATCAGTTGCCCGCTATGGCTGTAGTGCCTGAGCTCCATTCGTATCGACGGCGACCAGCCCGGCAAGCGTGGCAGCGAGTGGAGGGCCAGCCGATCCGTATCCAGATTATTGACTGTCGCTTGCAGCTCCAGCCCTTCAAAGGCTCGGGTTGCGCGCACTTGCAGACCCGTTTCCTGGGTCAGAACCACCAGTCTTGCGGAGAGTGTTCCACGCTGTAATTGCAGGTATTCAGCATCACTTGCCGTTTCCAGTATCGATTGCGCCAACGCCTTCGGCAGGCCGGGTTCGGCATCCATCAGTACCTGTACCAGCGGGCTGGCGCCGCGCTGTAACTGACGATATCGATCCTCGAACAGGCTTTGGCGTTTGCGCTGTGCCAGCTCGGCGACGCTGCGCCGCAGGCTAGTTGCGCGGGCCTCGGCCGAGGGTGCGGGCGTATGCAGGGCTTCGCTCAATAGCCGCCTTCGTTGCGATTCTGTCAGGCGTTGCAGGCAGGTCTTGAGCAGGTCGCCATCGTCCAGTCGTGAGCCCTCGATTTGTATGAATGGCACATCGGCGACGGGGCTGCGCCACAGGGTTCTGCCCTGACGGTCGATCAGTTGCAGGCCTCGGTCGGCAGGCCAGTCGCCGTTGTCGAAAAGCAGTTGCAGTTGGGTGGCCGGGTCGGCCTTGAGGTAATCCTCGGCATTCGAGCTGCCAATCTGCTCGATGAACAATTGAATGTCCTGATCGATCTGCCAGCGCTGCAGCGTGTCACTGAGTAAGGGTGGCAATTGATCGCGCTCGACGTGCATCTGGCGCAGGGTTTTTTCCTCGCAGCCACTGATATTCAGCAGGCGCTCCCGCAGAGCGGCGGGAAGGCGCTGCATCTGCGTACTGCTGCGGCTCAGCACGGTGGCGCGATCCCAAGCCAGTGGCTGGTCAATTTCGGTTTGCCAGGCGCCTGCGGTGTTGTGCCTGAGTGCGGGTTTGTAAGCCTCGGGGCGCGTCGGATGGTCGATGCGATGGGCGCCCGTTTCGGGGTCAAGGCTGACGGCATACAACTTGTCTTCCAGAGCCAGCAGGCTCTTGCCCTGGTGGGTTTGCAGGCCCAGTGCATCGGTTCGGATGTCTTTGGGCAGCGTGCCGGGCCACTCGTAAGGGCGCAGGTCGGGTTTCCAGTAGCGGGTCTTGCCATTGGCCGTTTTCACCGGAATGAAGCGGTCGATGAACTGGACGACATCGGCAGGCAACAGCGCGCGAAACTCGCTGACGGCGATAGCGCCGCCGGCGGCGAAAGTGCCGACCTGCACCATGGACTCCACGACGCCGATCAAATGCGCGAACGCTTCGCGGGGTTGTCCTTCGGCCCAGTCGACGATGCTTTCGAACGTCTCGTCGAGCAGTTGGTAGGCCGTGTAGGCAAGCATCAGCTCGCCGAGAAATGGCACGAATGGCAAGGCGACGAACGCGACGAGGTTGATCAACGACTGTGCGATGTCCGTGAAGGAATCCCAGAGTGCCCAGCGCGCCTTGCGATCGACCATGGCCGTCGAGACGGCGATGACGCGGGCATCGTTGAGCATCTTGTCGAGCTTGCGCTGGTAGAGGTAAACCCACAGCTCACCCCGGATCGGGGTCGCGACGATCTGCATAAAAGGCCGCACGGCCGGATGCTCGCGCCAGCTGGGGCGTGGATCGCCGGCCGGTACGGGTTGCCAGGTGACGGGGCTGAGCAAGGCCCGCAACTGACCGAAGAAAGCGCCGCGCTCGGCGTGGTCGATAAAACGGCTGAAGAAGACCTGATAGTCCGGATCGCGCAGGCGTTGCGCCAGCTCCTCAGCGAAGGCAGCGGAACTGGCGTATTCCTTGACTGGGTGTTGCGGGTCATCGGGAATGTAAACCACGACTCTCGCTGTTGCGTTTGCAGCTTCAAGATTCGGCGCGAACAGCACGATGCCGGTCAGGCTGGCTTTCATCATCGTCAGCGCATGGCAATGCCACGCCTGACGATTGAGGCGCAAATGCTGCAAGCCATCGAGCAGCCCGAGGATCAGGCGATGGACATCGGCCCCCAGCAGCTTTTGCATGTAGGCCATTTGCAGGGCGGCGACCAGGGCGGCTTTGTCACTCGTGCAAACCTGCGGTTGCAGCACGGCTGCGACCAGCGGATTGCTGACGCCCAAATTGTCTTGCAGATAAGTGTTGTAGCGGCGGCCGATATCCAGGTCGCGACACAGGCGGGTGAAGGCAGGGATCGGCATCGCCTTGAGGATGTTCGGCAACACGCTGAACTGGCCGTCAGGTAAGGGCTGACTGACATAACCCGAGGCGGACTCAAAGGCGTCAGCACTGGTCTCGCTGATTTCAAAATTGTGCAGCGCGGCGTCCAGTAGCGAGACAGTCCAAGTGCGTGCGGCGCCGGATTTGATGCGCAGCCACGGAACATGGTCGGGCAGGTACAGGCGCAGGAAAGTCTGCCGGACATCCAGATTCAAGCCAAAGCGCTTTGCCAGTTCGGCGCGCAGCAGCGGTTCGGCGAACGCTTTGGCGTCCTGCAACCGGGCAAGGCTTCGTTCGACGCGGTTGTGTGCGGTCCAGTGCGCGGCATTCAGTGCGCGCAGTTTTGCATGCTCGGTGCGTGATGCCTGTTTGAGGTTGGCGGGCAGCAGCGGACTGGCCCGTTTCAATGCCGCGCGTTTGTGTGCCGCAGCCTGAATCAGCCATGTCGGGATGGCCTGGAGCAGCGGTTGATAGTGTGCGTCCTGCCGGGGTAGCAGCAGCGGGTCGGGCAGTGTCGCGAGGGCGGGTGTGGTTTCTTGAATCATGGGGTGAGGCCGTTTGCCTGGAGAAAGGTCCCTAGCAAACACCGGCCATTGATTCGATGTGCGGTACATATATACCGCACACCACAAAACTCTCTTGATTAAGATCCCCGGTACGTCTGCGCAAACGGCGGCGCGCAGTTTAAACTGCGCCTTTGCGACGCTATATGTCGCATTGCCGTAAACCCGGGAAAATCCGGGGTTTGCGCTATAAGAAGTTGTCGCTTGGCGGCAAGGCCGGGCTGAAAACTGTCCTTACAATCCCCCCATCGCTCGCCAGTTTCAGGCGGGTGTTCCTCTTCAGGAGACTCCGATGTCCGTTGAGCACGCTGCGGTACAACGCGCCGATTTCGACCAGGTAATGGTTCCCAACTACGCGCCTGCCGCTTTCATTCCGGTGCGTGGCGCCGGTTCCCGCGTCTGGGACCAGAGCGGTCGCGAGCTGATCGACTTCGCCGGCGGGATTGCCGTAAACGTATTGGGCCACGCGCATCCGGCGCTGGTCGGTGCCTTGACCGAACAGGCGAACAAGCTGTGGCACGTGTCCAACGTGTTCACCAACGAGCCGGCCCTGCGCCTGGCGCACAAGCTGATCGACGCCACGTTCGCCGAGCGCGTGTTCTTCTGCAACTCGGGCGCCGAAGCCAACGAGGCCGCGTTCAAGCTGGCCCGTCGCGTGGCGTTCGACCGTTTCGGCAGCGAGAAGTACGAGATCATCGCCGCGCTCAACAGCTTCCACGGTCGTACCCTGTTCACCGTCAACGTCGGTGGCCAGTCGAAGTACTCCGACGGTTTCGGTCCGAAAATCACCGGCATCACCCACGTTCCTTACAACGATCTGGCCGCGCTGAAAGCGGCGGTGTCCGACAAGACCTGTGCGGTCGTGCTCGAACCTATCCAGGGCGAGGGCGGTGTACTGCCGGCCGAACTGGCTTACCTGCAAGGTGCCCGCGAACTGTGCGACGCGAACAACGCGCTGCTGGTGTTCGACGAAGTGCAGACCGGCATGGGCCGTACCGGTCACCTGTTCGCCTACCAGCATTACGGCGTAACCCCGGACATCCTGACCAGCGCCAAGAGCCTGGGCGGTGGTTTCCCGATCGCCGCGATGCTGACCACTGAAGCGCTGGCCAAACATCTGGTCGTCGGCACCCACGGCACCACTTACGGCGGTAACCCGCTGGCGTGCGCCGTCGCCGAAGCAGTGATCGACGTGATCAACACCCCCGAGGTGCTGAGCGGCGTCAACGCTAAGCACGACAAATTCAAGACCCGCCTGCAGCAGATCGGCGAGAAGTACGGCCTGTTCACTCAGGTGCGTGGCCTCGGTCTGTTGATCGGTTGTGTGCTGAGCGAAGCCTGGAAAGGCAAGGCCAAGGACATCTTCAACGCCGCTGAAAAAGAAGGCCTGATGATTCTGCAGGCCGGCCCGGACGTGATCCGTTTCGCCCCGAGCCTGGTGGTGGAAGACGCCGATATCGATGCCGGTCTGGACCGCTTCGAACACGCGGCAGCAGCACTGACGCAAGCCTGATAGACCCTTCGGCGCCCGAGGATTCGGGCGTCGAACCCAATTTTTGATACCGGACAGATTTAACTGTCGGAGTCAGCCTTAGTGGTGAGGGGATTTATCCCCGATGGGCAGCGAAGCGGCCCCCAAAATCTTGGGGCTGCTGCGCAACCCATCGGGGATAAATCCCCTCACCA
Organism: Pseudomonas sp. MWU347; assembly: GCF_017947305.1. Lineage (NCBI taxonomy): Bacteria > Pseudomonadati > Pseudomonadota > Gammaproteobacteria > Pseudomonadales > Pseudomonadaceae > Pseudomonas > Pseudomonas sp. MWU347. Next base: position 84,246 of record NZ_JAFGZB010000010.1, on the reverse strand, counting down.
CAGGGCTCACTCCTACAAGGCCCGGCTATTTCTTCAGTAAATTTTTATAAGAGAAAGGAGTGACACCATGCTGGTGATGCGCCCTGCGCAAATGGCTGATCTGGGCGAGGTACAGCGTCTGGCTGCGGACAGTCCGATTGGTGTCACTTCCTTGCCGGATGACGTGGAACGCCTGAGCGACAAGATCGCCGCGAGCGAAGCCTCGTTCGCTGCCGAAGTGAGTTTCAACGGGGAGGAGAGCTACTTTTTCGTTCTCGAAGACACCGCCACCGGCAAACTGGTCGGCTGCTCGGCGATCGTTGCCTCGGCCGGTTACTCGGAGCCGTTCTACAGCTTCCGCAACGAAACCTTCGTCCACGCCTCCCGCGAGCTGAAGATCCACAACAAGATCCACGTGCTCTCGCAATGCCACGACCTGACCGGCAACAGCTTGCTGACCAGTTTCTACGTGCAGCGTGAGCTGGTGGGGTCGCCGTGGGCCGAGCTCAACTCCCGTGGCCGCCTGCTGTTCGTCGCCAGCCACCCGGAGCGTTTCGCCGATTCGGTGGTGACCGAGATCGTCGGCTACAGCGACGAAAACGGTGACTCGCCATTCTGGGACGCGATCGGGCGCAACTTCTTCGACCTCAACTACGCCGAGGCCGAACGCCTGTGTGGCCTGAAGAGCCGCACGTTCCTCGCCGAACTGATGCCGCATTACCCGATCTACGTGCCGCTGCTGCCGGATTCCGCTCAAGAAGCGATGGGCCAGGTGCACCCGCGTGCGCAGATCACTTTCGACATCCTGATGCGCGAAGGCTTCGAGACCGATCACTACATCGACATTTTCGACGGTGGCCCGACCCTGCATGCGCGTGTTTCGGGGATCCGTTCGATCGCCCAGAGCCGTGTAGTGCCGGTGAAGATCGGCGAGCCGGTCAAAGGCGCCGGGCGCCAGTATCTGGTGGCCAACGCGCAGTTGCAGGATTACCGCGCGGTGCTGCTGGAACTCGATTACGCGCCGGGCAAACCGGTGACCCTGGATCTGGAAGCAGCCGAAGCCCTGGGCGTCGGTGAAGGTGCCAGCGTGCGCCTGGTGGCGGTTTAACGCCTTAGCGAGTTTCACGGGTGGCGAAGGCGGCCCGTTTGAGGAGATAGCATGATTGTTCGTCCCGTACGCAGCAGCGATTTATCCGCGCTGATCGACCTGGCCCGCAGCACCGGCACCGGCCTGACCACCTTGCCGGCCAACGAAGAGCGCCTGACCCATCGGGTCGGCTGGGCCGAGAAGACCTTTCGCGGCGAAGCCGGCCGTGGCGATGCGGACTACCTGTTCGTGCTCGAAGACGACAACGGTCGCGTGGTGGGGATTTCCGCTATCGCCGGCGCGGTCGGTCTGCGTGAGCCGTGGTACAACTTCCGCGTCGGCCTGACCGTCAGCGCCTCGCAAGAGCTGAACATCTATCGCGAGATTCCGACGCTGTTCCTCGCCAACGACCTGACCGGCAACTCCGAGCTGTGCTCGCTGTTCCTGCATGCTGATTACCGCACCGGTCTGAACGGCCGCATGCTGTCCAAAGCGCGCATGCTGTTCATCGCCGAGTTCCCTGAGCTGTTCGGCAACAAGATCATCGCCGAGATGCGCGGCGTCTCCGATGAAGCCGGGCGTTCGCCGTTCTGGGAGAGCCTCGGTCGGCACTTCTTCAAGATGGAATTCAGTCAGGCCGATTACCTGACCGGCGTTGGCAACAAGGCGTTCATCGCCGAACTGATGCCGAAATTCCCGCTGTACACCTGCTTCCTGTCGCCGGATGCGCGCAACGTGATCGGTCAGGTACACCCCGACACCGAGCCGGCGCTGGCGATGCTCAAGAGCGAAGGTTTCAGCTATCAGGGTTACGTCGATATCTTCGACGCCGGCCCGGCCATCGAGTGCGAAACCAGCAAGATCCGCGCAGTCCGCGACAGCGAAGCGCTGGTGCTGGCGATCGGTACACCGGGCGATGACGCCACGCCGTTCATCATCCATAACCGCAAGCGCGAAGATTGCCGCATCACCGCTGCCCCGGCCCGCCTGGCCGCCGGCACGCTGGTGGTCGATCCGCTGACCGCCAAACGTCTTCAACTCAACGCCGGCGATCAAGTGCGCGCCGTGGCGTTGTCTGCTGCTCGGGAGTCGAAATAATGAATTCGCTATACATCGCAGGTGAATGGCTCGCCGGTCAGGGCGAAGCCTTTCAGTCGCTGAACCCGGTGACCCAGCAGGTGCTGTGGTCGGGGGAGGGCGCTACCGCCGCTCAGGTCGAGTCCGCCGTGCAGGCAGCGCGTCAGGCCTTTCCGGGTTGGGCGCGGCGTTCGCTGGACGAGCGCATCAGCGTGCTCGAAGCCTTCGCCGCCGCCCTGAAAAACCACAGCGACGAACTGGCCCGCACCATTGGTGAGGAAACCGGCAAGCCCCTGTGGGAAGCCGCGACCGAAGTTACCAGCATGGTCAACAAGATCGCGATCTCGGTGCAGAGCTACCGCGAACGTACCGGCGAGAAGAGCGGCCCGCTGGGCGACGCCACCGCCGTACTGCGCCACAAGCCACATGGTGTAGTGGCGGTATTCGGCCCTTACAACTTCCCGGGTCATTTGCCGAACGGGCACATTGTGCCGGCACTGCTGGCCGGCAACAGCGTGCTGTTCAAGCCAAGCGAACTGACGCCGAAAGTCGCCGAGCTGACGGTCAAGTGCTGGATCGAAGCCGGTCTGCCGGCCGGTGTGTTGAACCTGCTGCAAGGTGCTCGCGAAACCGGCATCGCGCTGGCGGCGAACCCGGGCATCGACGGTCTGTTCTTCACCGGCTCCAGCCGCACCGGCAATCACCTGCATCAGCAGTTCGCCGGGCGTCCGGACAAGATTCTTGCTTTGGAAATGGGTGGCAACAACCCGCTGGTGGTCGATCAGGTGGCTGATCTGGACGCGGCGGTGTACACGATCATTCAGTCGGCGTTCATCTCCGCCGGTCAGCGCTGCACGTGTGCGCGCCGGTTGCTGGTGCCGCAAGGCGCGTGGGGCGACAGCCTGCTCAAGCGTCTGGTGGAAGTCAGCGCGACCATCGAGGTCGGTGCGTTCGATCAGCAACCCGCGCCGTTCATGGGCTCGGTGATTTCCCTTGGCGCGGCGAAAGCGCTGATGGATGCCCAGCAACACCTGCTGGCCAATGGCGCGGTGTCGCTGCTGGCGATGACTCAGCCGCAAGCGCAATCGGCGTTGCTGACTCCGGGCATTCTGGATGTGACCGCCGTGGCTGAGCGTCCAGACGAAGAACTGTTCGGCCCGTTGCTGCAAGTGATTCGCTACGCCGATTTCGCTGCGGCGATCGCTGAGGCCAACGACACCGCTTATGGCTTGGCGGCTGGTTTGCTGTCGGATTCCGAAGATCGTTATCAGCAGTTCTGGCTGGAAAGCCGCGCCGGTATCGTCAACTGGAACAAACAGCTGACCGGTGCCGCGAGCAGCGCGCCGTTCGGCGGTGTCGGGGCTTCGGGCAACCATCGCGCCAGCGCTTACTACGCGGCGGATTACTGCGCGTACCCGGTGGCGTCGCTGGAAACACCGAGCCTGGTGTTGCCGGCGGCCCTGACGCCAGGCGTGAAGATGGCGTAACGGCCATCGCGAGCAGGCTCACTCCTACAGGATTTGTGTCGAACATAGCATGTGTGAACACCGCCAAACCTGTAGGAGTGAGCCTGCTCGCGATAGCCGCGACGCGGTCTGACTGAATTGTTACTTGAAGCCTATAACAACAGATTCTCGTGGAGCCTCGCTGATGAAATCCTATGAAGTCAATTTTGACGGTCTAGTGGGGCCGACCCATAACTACGGTGGTCTGTCCTACGGCAACGTTGCGTCCCAGAGCAACAGCCAGCAATCCTCGAATCCGAAGGAAGCGGCGCTGCAAGGTCTGGCGAAAATGAAAGCGCTGATGGAAATGGGCTTTCAGCAAGGCGTGCTGGCGCCGCAGGAGCGTCCGGACGTGGCCGCTCTGCGCCGTCTGGGTTTCAGCGGCACCGACGCGCAAGTGATCGAGCGCGCCGCGAAGGAAGCCATGCCGTTGCTGGTCGCCAGTTGCTCGGCATCGAGCATGTGGGTGGCCAATGCCGCCACTGTCAGCCCGAGTGCCGACACCGCTGACGGTCGCGTGCATTTCACCGCCGCCAACCTCAACTGCAAATACCACCGCAGCATCGAACACCCGACCACCAGCCGCGTGCTCGGTGCGATGTTCGCCGATCAGCAGCACTTCGCCCATCACGCCGCACTGCCAGCCGTTGCGCAGTTCGGTGACGAAGGCGCGGCCAACCACACGCGTTTCTGCCGTGAGTACGGCGAGGCCGGTGTCGAGTTTTTCGTGTTCGGTCGCAGTGCGTTCGACACCCGTTACCCGGCGCCACAGAAGTACCCGGCGCGCCAGACTCTGGAAGCCTCGCAAGCGGTGGCGCGACTGCACGGTCTGCGTGACGAAGGCGTGGTTTACGCGCAGCAGAACCCGGCGGTGATCGACCAGGGCGTATTCCACAACGACGTGATCGCGGTGGGTAACGGCGAGGTGCTGTTCTATCACGAGGATGCGTTCCTCGACACCGAGCAGATGCTGGCCGAGTTGCAGGGCAAACTGGCCAAGGTCGGCGGCAAGTTCCAGTCGGTCTGCGTGCCGCGTTCGGCGGTCACTGTGGACGATGCGGTGCGCTCCTACCTGTTCAACAGCCAGCTGCTGTCGCGTCCGGATGGCTCGATGCTGCTGATCGTGCCGGAAGAATGCCGTGGCAACGAGCGCGTGTGGAACTACCTGCAAGGTCTGACCAGCTCCGGCGGGCTGATCCGCGAAGTCAAAGTCTTCGACCTCAAGCAGAGCATGCAGAACGGCGGTGGCCCGGCGTGCCTGCGACTGCGCGTCGCGCTCAACGAAACCGAGCTGGCGGCCGTCAACCCAGGGGTTATCATGACGGCCCCGTTGTACGGTTCGTTGACCGCATGGGTTGAAAAGCACTACCGCGACCGCCTGAGCGAAACCGATCTGGCGGACCCGCAGTTGCTGCTTGAATGCCGGACGGCACTGGATGAACTGACGCAAATCCTTAAACTGGGCGCGGTTTATCCATTCCAGATCAATTGATGGCCGGCGCGTCGCCTGAACGCGGCGCGCGGCTTGTCTCCCCAAGAGAGTAAAAACATGAGCGATTCCCTGCAGCTGATCCTTGAAGACACCGACGGCACGCAACTGCAAACCTCGTGCACCCGCGTCGCGGTCATGTGGCAAGGCAAAGAGCTGTGGATCCAGCAGGACGGCCGTGGCCAACTGCTGATCGGCGTGGACGTCGAGGAAGGTGACGAAGAGTACGCCAACCTGCTGCTGCGCCCATTGGCAACTAATCTGGTAAGTCTGCAACTGGAAATGGAACCGGCTGAAGTCGGCGACGACGAAGACCACGTGCACGGCCCGGATTGCAACCACGATCACTAAGGAAACCGCTCTATGCTCGCCCTCGGCAAACTGCTTGAACTGACCCTCGCCGGCCGCGAACCGGCGGAGAAGACTCAACTGACTGTCGAAGGCGTGCGCATGCGCTGGTTGAGCGAGGGTGCGCTGGAAGTCCGGCCACCCGAAGCGCGTGACAATGGCCTGGACCTGCTGCTGTCGGCAGGTATCCACGGCAATGAAACAGCGCCGATCGAGTTGCTCGATCGGCTGCTGCATGACATCGCTCGCGGCGATCTGAAGCCGCGTGCACGCATTCTGTTCCTGTTCGGCAACCCCGAAGCGATCCGCAAGGGCGAGCGCTTCGTCGAGCAGGACGTCAATCGGCTGTTCAACGGCCGGCATGAACAAACCAGCGGTTCCGAAGCCATCCGCGCCTGCGAGCTGGAACGGCTGGCGGCGAGCTTCTTCAGCCTGCCGGATCGGCAGCGCCTGCACTACGACCTGCACACCGCGATTCGTGGTTCGAAGATCGAGCAGTTCGCGCTGTATCCGTGGAAGGAAGGTCGCCAGCATTCGCGCCGCGAACTGGCGCGTCTGCGCGCCGCCGGGATGGAAGCGGTGCTGCTGCAGAACAAGCCGTCGATCGTGTTCAGTTCCTACACCTACGACAAGCTCGGTGCCGAGGCTTTCACCCTGGAACTGGGCAAGGCGCGGCCGTTCGGGCAGAACGAAGGGGTGGATGTTTCACGTCTGGAAACTCGTCTGAAGCAGATCATCGAAGGCAATGAGCCGGATCTGGCTGCAGAGGGTCTGGATGGTTTGCAGTTGTTCAGCGTCGCCCGGGAAATCATCAAGCACAGCGATGCGTTTCGCCTGAACCTGCCAGCGGACATCGAGAACTTTTCTGAATTGGATGTGGGTTATGTGCTGGCCGAAGATCTGGCCAATACCCGCTGGGTCATCGAGGAGGAGGGCGCGCGGATCATTTTCCCTAATCCGAAGGTCAAGAACGGCTTGCGCGCCGGCATCCTGATCGTGCCTGCCACCGACGAACATCTCGCCTGAGTTCAACACCTATCCAATGTAGGAGTGAGCCTGCTCGCGATCGCAATGTGTCAGTCGCCATCGTGGTCGACTGATACTCCGCTATCGCGAGCAGGCTCACTCCTACAGGTTTGGTTTCGTGATCAGACGGCGACTGCACGCGGCTCTGTGCGACGCAACGCACGAACCTTCTGCAGCGTATCCGCGCAAGTCCGCGCCGCTTCCTGACCCTTGTGCACGAAATGCTCGAAGAAGAATTTCTGATGCTCTTCACCGGCATGGAAGTGATGCGGGGTCAGGGACACCGAGAACACCGGCACTTCGGTTTCCAGTTGCACCTGCATCAGGCCGCTGACCACTGACTGGGCAACGAATTCGTGACGATAGATGCCGCCGTCCACCACCAGAGCGGCCGCGACGATGCCGGCATAACGGCCGGTTTTGGCCAGCAGCTTGGCGTGCAGGGGCATTTCAAAGGCGCCGCCGACTTCGAAGAAATCGATGTCCGATTCCTGATAACCCTGAACCAGCATTTCGGCGACGAAGCCCTTACGGCTTTGGTCGACGATTTCCTTGTGCCAGCAGGCCTGGATGAACGCAACGCGCTCGCCGTGAGGGTGTTTGCTTTTGCTGTCGATAGCGGTGGGTTGCATGTTCTGACTCCTGTTTGTGTGAAAAACAGGGCGTTATGAATTGAAAGGGATTCAAGGGTACGCACGAGCACACAAGCGCGCGGGCGGCCCTTTGGTGTCAATCCCGTTCTCTCTTCATCCGGACTATGACCGTCGGCCCCGGAATCACACCGGGTCTGCTGACCTTGCCGCCGATCACAGCAAAAGCCGTGTTCGTCGCCAAGCGCTCGCGGGCTATGCGCATTGCGCGCAATTACCGCCGGTGGGGAATTGCACCCCGCCCTGAGAACGTTTTTGCCGCCCTTTCTCGGGCGGCGCAGCGTTTTTATCACATATTTTCCAGCCGTGCACAGAACCTGTGGGAGCGGGCTTGCTCCGGGCGGCGTTCCGACGAAGGCGGTGTGTCAGTCAGCAAATTGATTGGTTGACACACCGCTTTCGCGAGCAAGCCCGCTCCCACATTGGGTTGCGTCCTTTCAATAAGTAATGTGCTTTTTCTCACTCAAGGGTTGATTAATCGGCGCCATGACCGCAGTAATTCACCTTCGAAAGGGATTTCCCCTGCTGACTAGAGGCCAGGTTCATGAGCGTTATCGATCTTCGCAGCGACACCGTCACCCAACCGACTCCTGCCATGCTCGACGCGATGACGGCGGCGGCCACGGGTGACGATGTGTACGGCGAAGATCCGACGGTCAATCGTCTGGAGGCGGAACTGGCAAAACGCCTGGGGTTCGCCGCCGCGCTGTTCGTGCCGACCGGCACCATGAGCAATCTGCTGGGCCTGATGGCGCATTGCGAACGTGGCGACGAATACGTCGTCGGCCAGCAGGCGCACACCTATAAGTACGAGGGCGGTGGCGCGGCGGTGCTCTTCGATCCAGCCACAGCCGCTGGAAGTGCAGGCCGACGGTTCGCTGGATCTGGCTCACGTAGCGGCAGCGATCAAGCCGGATGACTTCCATTTCGCCCGTACCCGGCTGCTGGCGCTGGAAAACACCATGCAAGGCAAAGTGTTACCGCTGGAGTATCTGGCCCGCGCCCGCCGCTTCACTCAGGATAAAGGCTTGCAACTGCACCTCGATGGCGCACGCCTTTACAACGCCGCGGTCAAGCTGGGCGTCGATGCACGGGAAATCACTCAGCACTTTGATTCGGTGTCGGTGTGCCTGTCCAAAGGCCTCGGCGCGCCGGTGGGTTCGGTGCTATGCGGCACTGAGCGACTGATCGGCAAGGCCCGGCGTCTGCGCAAAATGGTCGGCGGCGGCATGCGTCAGGCCGGGTTGCTGGCAGCGGCGGGGCTGTATGCGCTGGATCACCACGTTGAGCGCCTGGCGGATGACCATGCCAACGCCCGGTTTTTGGCCGAAGGCTTGCGCGAGGCCGGGTTCAGCGTAGAGCCGGTGCAGACCAACATGGTCTACGTGCAAATGGGCGATCAGGCCGAAGCGCTCAAGGTGTTTGCCGCCGAACGCGGGATCAAGTTGAGCGCCGCCGCGCGCTTGCGCATGGTCACGCACATGGACGTCAGTCGCTCGCAAATCGAGCAAGTGATCGCGACATTCGTCGAGTTTTCGCGCAAGTGACAGCGTTAGCCGTCCAATTGACCGTTACTATCGTATAAACACGCTGTACCCCGCGCGAAGGGCCGATATAATGCGGCCCTTTGCCGTCGTTTCGTCTGTTGACGTTTCGTACAGGCCTTTGGCCGCAGCCTCCGTGGAAGAACCTAATGAAAAGCGCAGAAATCCGTGAAGCCTTCCTTCGCTTCTTCGAAGAACAAGGCCACACCCGTGTAGCCTCCAGCTCTTTGATTCCGGGCAACGACCCAACCCTGCTGTTCACCAACGCGGGGATGAACCAGTTCAAGGACTGCTTCCTGGGCCAGGAAAAGCGCGCGTACACCCGCGCAACCAGCAGCCAGAAGTGCGTGCGTGCCGGTGGCAAGAACAGCGACCTGGAAAACGTCGGTTATACCGCTCGTCACCACACCTTCTTCGAAATGCTCGGTAACTTCAGCTTCGGTGATTATTTCAAGCACGACGCGATTACCTTCGCCTGGACCTTCCTGACCGGCGTCCTGAAACTGCCGAAGGAAAAACTCTGGGTCACCGTCTACGCCTCCGATGACGAAGCGTATGACATCTGGACCAAGCAGATCGGCGTGCCGGTCGAGCGCATGATCCGCATCGGCGACAACAAAGGCGCGCCTTACGCCTCCGACAACTTCTGGACCATGGGCGATACCGGCCCGTGCGGCCCGTGCACCGAGATTTTCTACGATCACGGCGAGCACATCTGGGGCGGCCCACCGGGTTCGCCGGAAGAAGACGGCGACCGTTACATCGAGATCTGGAACAACGTGTTCATGCAGTTCAACCGCACCGCCGATGGCGTGTTGCATCCGTTGCCAGCGCCGTCGGTCGACACCGGCATGGGCCTGGAGCGGATCAGTGCGGTGATGCAGCACGTCAATTCCAACTACGACATCGACCTGTTCAAGAACCTGCTCAAAGCCTCGGCCGAAGCGATCGGCTGCGAGAATGGCGACCAGTCGTCGCTGAAAGTGGTGTCCGACCACATCCGTTCCTGCGGTTTCCTGATCGCCGACGGCGTGCTGCCGTCCAACGAAGGCCGCGGCTACGTGCTGCGCCGGATCATTCGTCGCGCCTGCCGTCACGGCAACAAGCTGGGCGCTACCGGCAGCTTCTTCTACAAGATCGTCACTGCGCTGGTCGCCGAGATGGGCGAAGCCTTCCCGGAACTGAAGAAGCAGCAGAGCAACATCGAGCGCGTACTCAAGGCTGAAGAAGAGCAGTTCTCCAAGACCCTGGAGCACGGCTTGAAGATTCTCGAACAGGATCTGCTGGAACTCAAAGGCACCGTGGTGCCAGGCGACGTGGTGTTCAAACTCTACGACACCTACGGTTTCCCGATGGACCTGACGGCTGACATCGCTCGCGAGCGCGGCCTGACCGTTGACGAAGTCGGCTTCGAGCGTGAAATGGAAGCCCAGCGTGTTCGTGCGCGTTCCGCCAGCTCGTTCGGTCTGGACTACAACACCCTGGTCAAGGTTGATGTGGCCACCGAGTTCACCGGTTACAAAGACACCAGCGGTTCGGCAAAAATCGTCGCTATCTATAAAGATGGCCAGTCGGTCGACGTCTTGAGTGAAGGCGAAGAGGCGGTGATCGTGCTGAACCAGACGCCGTTCTACGCTGAGTCCGGCGGCCAGATTGGCGACTGCGGTTTCCTCCAGGCGGGCAACGCGCGTTTCGACGTCCGTGATACCACCAAGACCGGCGGCGCATTCTTGCACCACGGTGTTCTGGATTCCGGCAGTCTGACCATCGGCGCGCCAGTGGAAACCCATGTCGATGCCGAGGTGCGTCACGCGACTTCGCTGAATCACTCGGCCACCCACTTGCTGCACGCTGCGCTGCGTCAGGTACTGGGCGAGCACGTTCAGCAGAAGGGTTCGTTGGTGGATAGCCAGCGTCTGCGCTTCGACTTCAGCCACTTTGAAGCGATCAAGCCGGAGCAGATCAAAGCGCTGGAAGACATCGTCAACGCCGAGATCCGCAAGAACTCCGCAGTTGAAACTGAAGAAACCGACATCGAAACCGCCAAGCAGAAAGGCGCGATGGCGCTGTTCGGCGAGAAGTACGGCGACAACGTGCGCGTGCTGAGCATGGGCGGCGATTTCTCCGTCGAGCTGTGTGGCGGTATCCACGCCAACCGTACCGGCGACATCGGCCTGCTGAAAATCATCAGCGAAGGCGGTGTGGCATCGGGTGTGCGTCGTATCGAGGCAGTCACTGGTGCTGCGGCACTGGCCTACTTGAACGCTGCCGAAGAACAACTCAAGGAAGCGGCCAACCTGGTCAAGGGCAGCCGCGACAATCTGATCGACAAGCTGTCGGCCGTGCTGGAGCGCAACCGCGCGCTGGAAAAGCAACTCGAGCAGTTGCAGGCCAAGGCTGCCAGCGCCGCGGGCGACGATCTGTCGAACTCGGCAGTCGACGTCAAGGGCGTGAAGGTTCTGGCCGCACGTCTGGATGGTCAGGATGGCAAGGCGCTGCTGGCGCTGGTCGATCAGCTGAAAAACAAACTCGGCCGCGCAGTGATCCTGCTCGGCAGTGTCCATGAGGAAAAGGTCGTACTGGTTGCAGGCGTAACCAAGGACCTGACTGGCCAACTCAAAGCCGGTGATTTGATGAAACAGGCTGCTGCGGCAGTGGGCGGGAAGGGCGGTGGTCGTCCGGACATGGCGCAGGGCGGCGGTGTTGACGCCGGCGCACTGGATGGCGCGCTGGCGCTGACCGTTCCATTCGTCGAGCAGGGTTTATAAGACGGCCCGCCGGGCCCGCAGTCTAGTGGCGGGTCCGGCGGCTGTTCGAGTGATTATTGGGCGCCCTTCATGGGCAGAGGCGGCTTTGAAATGGCTTTGATCGTACAGAAATTTGGAGGCACCTCGGTCGGCACTGTCGAGAGAATCGAGCAGGTCGCCGACAAGGTTAAGAAATTCCGCGATGCCGGCGATGACCTGGTGGTTGTGCTGTCTGCAATGAGCGGCGAAACCAACCGTCTGATCGATCTGGCCAAGCAAATCAGTGGCGACGTGCAACCGGTTCCGCGTGAACTGGACGTGATCGTTTCCACCGGTGAGCAGGTGACGATTGCCCTGTTGGCCATGGCGCTGATCAAGCGCGGTGTGCCGGCGGTGTCGTACACCGGTAATCAGGTGCGGATCCTGACGGACAGTGCGCACAATAAAGCGCGTATCTTGCAGATTGATGACCAGAAGATTCGCGGTGATCTGAAAGCAGGTCGCGTGGTGGTTGTCGCCGGTTTCCAGGGCGTCGACGAGCACGGCAACATTACCACCCTCGGCCGTGGCGGTTCCGACACCACAGGCGTGGCACTGGCGGCTGCCTTGAAGGCTGACGAGTGCCAGATCTACACCGACGTCGATGGTGTCTACACCACTGACCCGCGTGTGGTGCCGGTCGCTCAGCGTCTGGACAAGATCACCTTCGAAGAGATGCTGGAAATGGCCAGCCTCGGTTCCAAGGTGCTGCAGATCCGTGCGGTGGAATTCGCCGGCAAGTACAACGTTCCGCTGCGCGTACTGCACAGCTTCAAGGAGGGTCCGGGCACCCTCATTACTATTGATGAAGAGGAAACCATGGAACAGCCGATCATTTCCGGCATCGCTTTCAACCGCGATGAAGCCAAGCTGACCATCCGTGGCGTGCCAGACACCCCGGGCGTGGCGTTCAAGATTCTCGGCCCGATCAGTGCCGCGAACATCGAAGTCGACATGATCGTGCAGAACGTTGCGCACGATAACACCACCGACTTCACCTTCACCGTGCACCGCAACGACTACCAGGCCGCACAGACCGTGCTGGAAAACACCGCTCGCGAGATCGGTGCCCGGGAAGTGGTGGGCGACACCAAGATTGCCAAGGTCTCGATCGTCGGCGTCGGCATGCGTTCCCACGCAGGCGTGGCCAGCCGCATGTTCGAATCCCTGGCCAAGGAAAGCATCAACATCCAGATGATCTCGACGTCGGAAATCAAGGTTTCCGTGGTGATCGAAGAGAAGTACCTGGAACTGGCCGTGCGCGCCCTGCACACGGCTTTCGAACTGGACGCGCCGGCCCGTCAGGGCGAGTAATCCGTTCACCTGAAGGGCGCGGTCTGACCGCGCCCTTTATTTTTTGAATGGCGCGAGCCCTGAACTGTTCTTTTGCTCGCGCTGGTCAATACTCAGGCATGTAGGGCTACGATCGCTCCGGTTGTAGGTCGGGTGCCTTTTTTTTGCAGACTGTTGTCCCTGAAATGAAATGCGTGAGGAGAAAGGTATGCTGATTCTGACTCGTCGGTGCGCAGAAAGCCTGATTATCGGTGATGGCGAAATCACCGTGACCGTGCTCGGCGTCAAAGGAAATCAAGTGCGCATCGGCGTCAACGCCCCGAAAGAGGTTGCCGTGCACCGTGAGGAAATTTACCTGCGTATAAAGAAAGAGAAGGACGAAGAACCAAGCCATTAATTTTTATCGATTTTTATGTTTGCAAACGGGGAAGAAGGTGGTTAATATACGCCCCGTGTTGCGGAGAGCTGGCCGAGTGGCCGAAGGCGCTCCCCTGCTAAGGGAGTACACCTCAAAAGGGTGTCGGGGGTTCGAATCCCCCGTTCTCCGCCATTATTTGCTTAGTACGTTGTAATCTGGCTTTTTCTGTAAGTTCTTGAATTTATTAGAAAAAGTGGTTGGAATAGAGATTAGACGGGCTATAATGCGGCGCAACAAATGCACTCGTAGCTCAGCTGGATAGAGTACTCGGCTACGAACCGAGCGGTCACAGGTTCGAATCCTGTCGAGTGCACCATTTAAGAGTTGTTTATAGCAATATAAAGAACTCGGCTTCAGCCAGTTGTGGTCTGGTTTAAAAACACAAATGCACTCGTAGCTCAGCTGGATAGAGTACTCGGCTACGAACCGAGCGGTCACAGGTTCGAATCCTGTCGAGTGCACCATTTAAGAGTCGTTTGTAGCAATACAGGCAACTCGGCTTCAACCAGTTGTGATCTGGTCTAAAAACACAAAATGCACTCGTAGCTCAGCTGGATAGAGTACTCGGCTACGAACCGAGCGGTCACAGGTTCGAATCCTGTCGAGTGCACCATATTCAAGAAGCCCGCGTTTAACGCGGGCTTTTTGTTGCCTGCGATTTGGCTTTTCCTTTCACGCATCCCTTCTCGTCAAAATCGACTTGAGCACTTCGGCCTCTTTTCAGGTCATAGCGATAGCTCGTCGTCGACGTTCGAATATTCACCTTGTCCGGTTTGCCGAGCGCGCTCTCGACATCCTGTTGGCTCATGCCGGCAATCACTCGTTGATTGATGATTGCTGCGCGGCGCTGCCTGGCATCGATCAGGTTGCCGCATTTGTCCGCCAAGCGGCCAACGATGCCCGGTTCACGTCCCCTGATTGTCATACCGGATATTTCCTCATGGTTGTGTTCCGGCATGATCGGTACGACGGATCCGGGCGAGTAAGGGTGAACCTGTTGCTCTGAAAGCTGCTCGTCGCTCGCACAGCTCAGGGTCGTGAAGGTGATGCCGCGGTCGGCAGCCTCGCAGCGGTGAAGGGTGGTGGCGGCTCCGGCGAGTGGCAGGCAGAGCAGGCTGGCGACCACAAAAAGGCATGTTCTGGATAGCATTCGACGTCCTCCATGACGGTCTACGCTCAAGGGTAGTCGCTACATTTTTCAACGCCGGTGTGTTTTCTTTTCAAGATGAGTCGTCGCATCTGCACGGGTCAGGACAGCGCTCAACTTTGTCGCGCAAGCACTTGTTTCGACCGCGATTTTTTAACGTTTAAAACCGTCAGGCGGTGTATCATTGCGCCCGTCAGCCCCGCCGGGGCTTATGGAAAACCTCCATGGACTTACCCAGTAGTTACTCAGTAGCCCGTTTCACCAATCATGAATTGACTGATTGATCCTTCCGGCGTGCCCCGCTGCTGGGAGTGGAGTTCGCCTATGTCCGAAATCGAAGTAAAGAAAACCCAGGAAAGCCTGCAGGATCGCCTGGCTCAGGTCGTTGAGCTGCTGCAGCGCCAGAAGGTCGTCGAAGACCTGACTCATCGCCAGGAAGGCGCGCACCACGACCGGGTCGAGAACCTGGTTCACCGGCAGAACCTCGTCGAGCTGCAACGCAAACTCGATGATCTGCACTCCGCCGACGTTGCCTACATCCTTGAAGCCTTGCCGCTGGACGACCGTCTGACGCTCTGGCAACTGGTCAAGGCTGATCGCGACGGCGACATTCTTCTCGAAGTATCCGATTCCGTTCGTGAAACGCTGATCGCCGACATGGACGATCACGAGCTCCTGGCTGCGGCCAAGGACATGGACGCCGACGAACTTGCTGACCTGGCCTCCGAGCTGCCGCGAGACGTCGTCCATGAGCTGATGGAGACGCTCGACCAGCAACAACGCGAGCGCGTGCGTTCGGCCCTGTCCTATGACGAGGAGCAGGTCGGTGCGCTGATGGACTTCGAGATGGTGACCATCCGCGAGGATGTCAGCCTCGAAGTGGTTCTGCGTTACCTGCGTCGGCTCAAAGAGCTGCCGGGCCACACCGACAAACTGTTCGTGGTCGATTACGACGGCGTGCTCAAGGGCGTGCTGCCGATCAAGCGTCTGCTGGTCAACGATCCGGAGAAACAGGTTTCTGAAGTCATGGCCAGCGATCCGGTGAGTTTTCATCCGGACGAGGACGCCTATGACGCGGCTCAGGCGTTCGAGCGTTACGACTTGATCTCGGCCCCGGTGGTCGACAAGAACGGCAAGCTGATCGGCCGTCTGACCATCGACGAAATGGTCGACCTGATTCGTGAGGAGAGCGAAAGCGAAGTCCTCAACATGGCGGGTCTGCGCGAAGAGGAAGACATCTTCGCCTCAGTCTGGAAATCCCTGCGCAACCGTTGGGCGTGGCTGGCGATCAATCTCATCACTGCCTTTGTCGCGTCGCGGGTGATCGGTCTGTTCGAAGGCTCGATCGAGAAGCTGGTGGCGCTGGCGGCGCTGATGCCGATCGTGGCGGGTATCGGCGGTAACTCCGGTAACCAGACGATCACCATGATCGTGCGTGCCATGGCGCTCGACCAGGTCAGCACCGGCAACACCTCGCGTCTGATGCGCAAGGAGCTGGCGGTGGCGTTGATCAATGGTCTGGTCTGGGGTGGGGTGATCGGTGTGGTCGCCTACCTGCTTTACGGCAGTTGGTCGCTGGGTGTGGTGATGACGGCGGCGATGACTCTCAACCTGCTGCTCGCGGCGCTGATGGGGGTGTTGATCCCGATGACGCTGGCCAAAATGGGTCGCGACCCGGCGATGGGCGCCAGTGTGATGATCACGGCCATGACCGACAGTGGTGGCTTCTTCATCTTTCTGGGGTTGGCGACGATCTTCCTGCTCTGATTCGCTGCCATACAAAAGCCCGCCGAAATGGCGGGCTTTTTTGTGCCTGTGTAGTTATCTGTAGTGAGGGGATTTATCCCCGATGGGTTGCGCAGCGACCCCGGAAGAGGGCCTGCTGCGCAGTCCGTCGGGGATAAATCCCCTCACCACAAAGTCTGCCTTGGATTGTCGTGATTAAAATCCGGGTAAAAAAAAAGCCAGCACTTAAGCTGGCTTGAGATGTTCGGCGCAACTCAGGACGCGTCTGCGGCCATCTCGGCGTCGTGAGCGATCAGCGACACCAGTGCGTTCTGTTGACGGTGCGACAGCTGACGGAAGCGTTGCAGCAGCTCACGCTCATGCAGCGAAAGCTCCGGGCTGTCCAGGCGCATGCTCAACTCTTCGCCCAGTGCACCTTCCTGAATAAGACTCTGCTCAAGGCGCGCAATGATTTCGGAGTTCATGCTGCGATGATGATTGCGAGCCACCTCGGCAATGCGTTCACGCATCCCGTCTGGCAGACGTACGACGAACTTGTCAGCCGTACGGCTGGAATAAATTGCCTGTTTCAATGGGCGCATATATTTAACCGGTTAGTTCAGGGGAGCGGTTCTCGGGATTGGCCGCAGGATGTGTGGTAGGACAAGCATCCGCGCCAAATGGTTCAACCTGAATTGTTAAGAGGCCCGCATCATGCCTCAAAATTGCCAGATCATTGGCGTCAATTCTGTGACAAATATTGAGCTGGGTAAAGGCGTAATGCCAGCACCAATTATCAGAAATGCGGACTGGTTTGAAAACTTTGCCTTGGTCCGCATCAATGACCGCTTCCGGGTGCACATCTGTTGATGTCCGAAGACGTCAGAACGTGCATGCTATGCGGCTTTCAATCCTTGTTCCTTACCTGTACAGGATAGTGGCAATTTGCCGATTTACTAGGGCAAACACCCGTTGGAGGGCGTTTTCAGGATGGATGGCAGGCTTATTTATCTGATGGGACCCTCCGGTTCAGGCAAGGACAGCCTGATCGAGGCCGCGCGTGAGCCTTTGCGTGAGTTGAAATGCGAAATCATCCGCAGAGTGATTACCCGATCAGCGGAATCGGTGGGTGAGGATGCCATCGGCGTGACGCCCGAAGAGTTCGAGCGACGCCAGCAAGCCGGGGATTTCTCGCTGTCCTGGCAGGCCAATGGGCTGGCTTATGGTATCCCGGCAGAAATCGACGAATGGTTGCGCGCTGGACGATCTGTGCTGGTGAACGGCTCACGCGCCAACCTGCGTCAGGCGCTTGAGCGCTATCCGACGCTGCTGCCGGTGCTGCTGACGGTCAAGGATGAGGTCTTGCGTGAACGCCTGCTCAGACGAGGGCGGGAGACGCTTGAGCAGATCGATGCGAGACTGGCGCGCAATGCGCTGTTCAAGGACAGAAGGGCAACTGACTTGCCCGTGCATCTGATCGACAACTCGGGCGACCTGGCGGACGCCGTCAAGCAACTGCTGGGCTTGATCCGTCTTAACGCAGCACCGGATCAAACTTGATCCTGCGCCCGGCCACCAGGGCCAGCACAAACAACACCGCAAACACGCCGCAGCCAATCAGGGGCAGGGTGACTGAGGTTTCCTCGAACAGCGAAAAATGCACAACGCCACTCAATAAGGCGAGGATCAGAAATCCTGCGGCTGATCTGGACATGCTGTACTCCTGAAGATATTTCAAAAAACCAGACGTTCGGTGTCGCGCGTCGGCATTGCTTGCTCAGGCTCATTGACTGCCTGCGCCGCGTAGTCGCTCTGATCGCTCAGCACCGCCAACTGCGGCGCTTTCTGCACCTGCAAATAATGCGGCATACGCTGAGCTACCGGTTCAGCACTCTCTGGAACAAAATGAAAGCCAACCAAAACCGCCAGTGCGATAGCGTTTGCGAGCAGGAGAGTGCTGTTCATGGGGCGGACTCCGTTTGTGCTGTTGTGAGAACAGACAAAGCAGCCGTCGTGCCAACAGTCTAACCGCTGTGAAGTCCTTTAAAAACAAGGATTTGCAAGGGTTTTTCATAGGGAGAGGGTTGCAATCTGCAATGATGGCTTTTTGAGGTAGTGCAAATTGCACGGTAAATGTTCTCGCAACCTTGCAGGGCGCCTGCCTACACTTAAAAAGCCCACGGACGACATGACAAATCAAGGGCTGGCCGTTAACATGCACGCCGTCCGTCGCGCCGAGTCCGGCCGCGACAACTCAGTGTCTCAGTAGCTCAATTGGATAGAGCATCCCCCTCCTAAGGGGAAGGTTGGCAGTTCGAACCTGCCCTGGGACACCATCATTCAGAGCCTCGCCAAGGCTCGCAAAAAAGCCCCGCACAGGATGATCTGGCGGGGCTTTTTCGTTTTCATTGCTGCTGTCTAGTTTGCCGCGCCACCCTCGGCTTTGCCTATTGAGATGCTTACTTGAGTTATGTGGCGGCGCCCGTTGACCGTATAGCTTTGTGCCTGCTCTTCTGATCCCGGCTTTCGCAACGCCAGTTGCGCAAACAGCCCGACTTTTTCATCGTAGCTACCAAACCAATTGATCAGTCTGGCGATAAAGCAGTCGTCGCCGATGATCACCGGGAAATCGGCGACGGGTTCAATCGCGTAATAACTTGCGCCGTAGCTGTAATAGTCATCGTCCCCCGGGCCTGATGAGGGGATTGGGCAGATGGGGGCCGAGTTCTTCGACTCCGTATTTCTTATCTTGGATAAACCTAGAATGAGTGCCTTTTGTACGGTGGGGGTCAGTTCATAGGCTGTCGGATTGTCCTGATTCGCCTGAGTGCGAGGCACGTTCAGTTCATAACCATACTGCACCGTTATCGTGGGGACCTGATGATTGATCCGCAGGGGGTTGAGCAGATAGACCTTATCAACACCGTAAGCGCCATCTCGATAGGCGGCGTAAATTCTGTCATGCACCTTGATCCAGTTGACCGCTTGGTTGGCGCCGCGATCATTGGTGTAGAAAAGGGTGGTCTCGGCGTTGGGTTCGGTAGCAGCTTCGGCACCTCGTCTGGTGAACCTGCTTCCTGTGCCGCGCCAGGTTTCGGTGTACCAGAACAACCCGGTGCCGCCTGAGTAGGTTTCAACGATCAGGTCGCGCAATCCATCGCCATCCAGATCGGTAAGGGTGTAAGTCGTTTGACCCATTTCAGAGGCACCTGTGATGTTGGACGCATTTAATGCCTTCCATTCATCCAGGCTCACTCCTTTCGGGATCGTTTCGGGAAAATGCGTTTGCTCATCATCATCGGGAACACCGGCAAACGAAGTTTTATCAAGGCTTACCGTGAATGCACCTAGAGTCTTTTCCAGAGCAAACTCGGGATCAACCTTGCTCGCCGCCTCGATACGTTGCTGCAGCTCGACCATCGCCTGTCTGTCTATCTCGTCGGGCAAGTACGCCAGCGTATCGATCCATTGCGTTTGCAATGATTCGAGCCGTTCGCGATAGCGCTGATTAAGGCAACTGACATTTTCAACGCATTGATTGCGGGTCTTTAGCCAAAGGCGCTGAGCGCCTTTAAGCTCGGCCGTTTTATCTGGCGCTGACTTCATGAGTTTGCTGTATGCAGCACCCATCTGCGCATCCAGCTCATACAACCCTCTATCCGCACAAACAGCCTTCTCCACGGCACTCGCCGCTTTCGCACAATCCATTCCTCCCGCCATTGCCTGCTGAAAAAACAGCAGCGCACAGGCGGACACGATGCAACGTCCTTTGATGTACACGAGATAAACCCTGTAGTGAAAAGTTGACTTGGCGCGCAGGGTAATCGCTGCACAAGGAATCTTGAACCCCTCCACTTCAGAGAACCCCACTCCTTGCCGATAACTCCTTCGGCGACCTCAGACTCGCGCGAAATCGCTTGATAGCATTTGGCCTCCAGCTATCATCAGCGCGCCTGTGAAAACGCCCCCGGTTCACCTACTTCAATTGCCTGGAAATCCTCGATGCTGTCGTATCACCAAAAGAGTTTTCTGATCGTCGATGATTTCTCGGATTTCCGCAGTTCCGTACGCTCGATGCTGCGCGAACTGGGGGTCAAGGATGTGGATACCGCCGATACCGGCGAGCAGGCGCTGAAGATGTGTGCGCAGAAGTCCTACGATTTCATCCTGCAGGATTTCCACCTCGGCGACGGCAAGAAGAACGGCCAGCAGGTGCTGGAAGACTTGATGTCGGAAAAGCTCATCAGCCATGAAGCGGTGTTTGTCATGGTCACGGCCGAGACCAGTCAGGCGATGGTGCTCAGTGCGCTGGAGCATGAGCCGGATGCTTACCTGACCAAGCCGTTCAATCGCTCCGGTCTGGCTCAACGACTGGAGCGTCTGGAGCAGCGCAAGACGTTGCTCAAACCGATTCTGCAAGCCCTTGATCGCGGTAAACCGGTCGAGGTGCTCAATGCCTGTATTGCGCTGTGCAAGCAGGACATCCGTTATTCGCCGCTGTGCCTGCGTTATCGCGCCGATGCGCTGCGCGACATGAACCAGAACGAAGCCCTTGAACGCCTCTACGACAGCATCATTGCTGATCGGCCGTTGCCATGGGCGTTTGCCGGGCTGGGCAAGTTGTTGTTCAAGCGTGGGCAAGTGGCGCAGGCCAAAGATGTCTACGAAAAAGCGCTGAAAGTGTTCCCGATGATGCCGGCGTTGTACGACGGCATGGCCGATGTGCTGGTCGCCGAGGGCGATACCAAAGGCGCGCAGCGGGTGCTGGAGGAGGCGATTCGTTTGTCGCCGCTGGCGGTGCGCCGGCAGGCGTTGCTCGGCAAACTGGCGATGGCCAACGAGGATTTCGACACCGCGTCCCGGGCCTATCGTCAGGCGGTGGCGCAGGGCGCGCAGTCGCGTTTCAAGGACCCGGAAAGCAACCTCGGTCTGGCCCATGCCCTGATCAGCAAGGGCAGTGAGCGCGGGCTCGACACGCGCACGCGGCTGGAGATCAACACCACGCTCAGCGCCGTCGCCAAAGAGAACCCGTCTGACCCCGGCCTGCAGATTCGTGCGCGGCTGATGAAGGCCACCAGTCTGCTGCTCAACGATGCCGAGACCGCCGACAAGCTTACCGAGCAAGCACTGATGCGCCTCGACGGTATGGAACAGTTCATGAGCCCTGAAGCGGCGCTGCTGGTCGCCAAGCAATTGCAGATGCTCGGTCAGGCCGAGGCGGGCACTTCGATGCTCAAGAGCTGTGCGGAGATCTACGGTGACGATCCGGCGGTGATGAAAGACATCGCCAAGCTCACCGACGACCCGACTATCCTCAGTTCGAGCAACGCCGCCGCCGACCTCAACCGTCAGGGCGTGCGCGTGTACAAGACCGGCAATCTGGTGGAGGCCCGCGAGGTGTTCCGCAAGGCGCTGAAGATGCAACCGAAGAACATCAGTATCGCGCTGAACATGGCCCAGTCGCTGCTGCACGGCACCGACACCAGTGTGCCGTCGGCGGAGCTGGAAGAATGTCGGGCCTGCCTGAAAATGGTCGGCCTGATGCCCGACACCGACGCGCGTTATGCGCGTTATCAGAAGCTGAAAAGCAAGGCGTTTGGCGAATGAACCAAGACGAGCAGGCGCTGGATTTCTCCACGGTGATCGCCTCCACCGTTCACGACATGAAGAACTCGCTGGCGATGCTGATGCAAGCCCACAGCCAGTGGCTGGCGCGCTTGCCCGAAGCGCAACGCGGTGGGGCGGAGCAGGGTGTGATCGACTTCGAGTTCGCCCACCTCAACGGCATGCTGGTGCAACTGCTTGGACTGTACAAGCTCGGCGTCAACCAGTTGCCGCTGCAACCGGCGTATCACGAGCTGGATGATTTCATTGAGGCGCAACTGGCCGCGCATCAAGAGGTGTTCGCCAGTCGCGGGATCATTGCTACCTACGAAGTTGATCCGCTGAGCCCGCTGGGTTTCTTCGATCGCGAATTGGTTGCGTCGGTATTGGGCAACTGCATCAACAACGCGATTCGTTATGCCCGCGAGTCGCTGCTGATTACCGTCAGCGACGAGGCTGGGCAACTGGTGTTGAGCATCAACGATGACGGCGACGGTTACCCGGCCGAGATGCTCGAGCGGCAGGCTGATTACGTGCAGGGCATCAATCACGGCAGCGGCAGCACCGGCCTGGGCCTGTATTTCGCCAACCGGATTGCTGCGTTGCATCAGCGCAATGGCGTGGTCGGGCACACCGAGATTCGCAATGGCGGACCGTTGGGTGGCGGGGTGTTCAGCCTTTATCTGCCGTGACCCGGGTTTTTGTTTGACGCTGCTTGATATTCCGAACAGCCGGAGCCTATTTTGTACGGGTCGCCGCTTGCGGCTCGCACAATAACAAGGATTGCGTCATGACAACCGATGGCCAGCGTTCACTCGCGCAGCGACTGACCGGCATTGATGAGATTGAATGTGTCACGCCGGATTTGAACGGCGTGCCGCGCGGCAAGGTGATGACCGCCGAGGGTTTTCTCGAAGGGCGGCGTTTGCAGATGGCGCGGGGTGTGCTGCTGCAATGCATCATGGGCGGTTATCCGCCGGCGCGGTTTTACGGCAGCGATGACGGCGACCTCGCGCTGGTGGCCGAGCCAAGCATGATCCATCCCCTGCCATGGAGCGACGAGCCACGTGCCCTGGCCATCTGCGATGCCGACGAACTGAGCGGCGAAAGCTCCAACCTGTCGACCCGTGGCCAACTCAAGAAAGTCATCGCCCGTTACGCCGCACGCGGTCTGGCGCCGGTAGTGGCGACCGAGCTGGAATTCTTCGTCTTCGCACCGAACACCGATCCGACTCAGCCGTTCCGTCCGCCAGTCGGCCTCGACGGGCGTCGCGAGGATGGGCAGTCGGCGTTCAGTGTCAGTTCCAACAATGGCCTGCGGCCATTCTTCAGCGAAGTCTATAAATGCATGGCCGCCCTCGGTCTGCCGCGCGATACCTTCATGCATGAAATGGGCGTCAGCCAGTTCGAGATCAACTTGCTGCACGGTGATCCGCTGTTGCTCGCCGATCAGACCTTCCTGTTCAAACACCTGCTCAAGGAAGTCGCGCTCAAGCATGGTCTGAGCGTAGTGTGCATGGCCAAGCCGCTGGCGCACACGCCGGGCAGTTCGATGCACATTCACCAGAGCCTGGTCGAGATCGCCACCGGCAAGAATGTGTTCAGCGACGAGAGCGGCCAGCCGACCGCAATGTTCCGCCATTTCATCGGCGGGCAGCAGGCGGGCATGGCTGATTTCACAGCGCTGTTTGCGCCGAACGTAAACTCCTATCAGCGTCTGTGTCACCCGTATGCGTCGCCGAACAATGCCTGCTGGTCCCATGACAACCGCGCTGCAGGGCTGCGGATTCCGGCCAGTTCGCCGGTGGCTCGACGCGTGGAAAACCGTTTGCCTGGCGCCGATGCCAACCCGTATCTGGCGATTGCCGCGAGCCTGGCCGCCGGCTTGCATGGGATCGAGCATGCGCTGGAGCCGAGTGCGGCGATTCAGGGCGAATTCGAAGTGCCGGACAATCTTTCGTTGCCGTGTACCTTGCATGCCGCGCTCGAGCGTCTGAAACGTAGCCAATTGGCCAGGGAACTGTTCGGACAGGAGTTCATCGAAGGCTACATCGCTTCGAAGACCATGGAGTTGACCAGCTTCTTTGATGAAATCACTCCCTGGGAACGGCGTGTTCTAGCAGCCCAGGCCTGACTAACTGTCGCCGTCGGGCTATCGTCTTGATAGTCCGATACTCACTGCAAGGAGCCGCTCGGAACGCCGATGCGCCAAATCTGGAAATCCTTTCGAGCGCTGTATTTCGCCTCGCTGATGATGTTGATCGGCTCGGGCCTTCTATCTACTTACCTGGCATTGCGCCTGGCCGCTGACCATGTCGATGGGCTGTGGGTCGGTGCGCTGATGGCGGCCAACTATTTCGGCCTGGTACTGGGCGGCAAGATCGGTCACCGCTTGATTGCCCGGGTCGGCCACATTCGCGCTTATTCGGCGTGTGCCGGGATCGTCGGCGCGGCGGTGCTCGGGCATGGCCTGGTCGACTGGCTGCCGGCGTGGCTGGTGCTGCGGACCATCGTCGGTCTGGGCATGATGTGCCAATACATGGTGATCGAGAGCTGGCTCAACGAGCAGGCCGACGCCAACCAGCGCGGGCTGGTGTTCAGCGGCTACATGATCGCTTCGTATCTGGGGCTGGTGCTCGGTCAGTTGATTCTGGTCATGCATCCGGGCCTCGGCCTGGAGCTGCTGATGCTGGTCGCGCTGTGTTTTGCCCTGTGTCTGGTGCCGGTGGCGCTGACCCGGCGAATTCACCCGGCGCCACTGCATCCGGCACCGATGGAGCCGCGCTTCTTTATCAAGCGCGTGCCGCAGTCGTTGAGCACGGTGCTGGGGGCCGGTCTGATCATCGGCTCGTTCTACGGTCTGGCACCGCTGTATGCCTCGCAGCAGGGGCTGTCGACCGAGCAGGTCGGTCTGTTCATGGGTAGCTGCATTTTTGCCGGGCTGCTGGTGCAGTGGCCGTTGGGCTGGTTGTCCGACCGTTATGACCGGGCGCTGCTGATTCGCTGTTTTGCCGGGTTCCTGGCGGTGGCGGCGTTGCCGTTGGCGATCCTGCCGCAGGTGCCGCTGGAAGTTCTGTTTGTCGTCGGGTTCATGTGTTCGCTGGTGCAGTTCTGCCTGTACCCGCTGGCGGTGGCGTTTTCCAACGACCACGTCGAGGGCGATCGCCGGGTGTCGCTGACGGCGATGCTGCTGGTGACCTACGGTGTCGGTGCGAGCATCGGCCCGCTGCTGGCAGGTGTGCTGATGAAGCTGTTTGGCAGTCAGAGTCTGTACGCGTTTTTCAGTTTCTTCGCGCTGGTGCTGGTGTGGCGCATTCGCCCGAAAGCGGTGACCAATCTTCATCAGGTCGACGACGCACCGCTGCATCACGTTGCGATGCCGGACAGCATGTCCAGCTCGCCGTTGGTGGCAGCACTCGATCCGCGAGTGGATGAGCAGGTGGTGCAGGAGCAGATGCAGACCACGGTTACGCCAGAACCGGAGCCGGAACCCGAAGTGCAGCCTGAAGCGGCGGTGGAAGCTGATCCGGCTGATGAGGGCGATAAACCGACGCCGGACATCAGTGGGGCCAGACCCTGAATCGGGTGAGGGTAAGGCTGTTCAAAGAATGATGCTTTAACTGTGGTGAGGGGATTTATCCCCGACCGGCTGCGAAGCAGTCGCAAAATCAACGCATGCGAAGTATCTGATACTGCGCATCGGCAGGTTTTGGGGGCGCTACGCGACCCATCGGGGATAAATCCCCTCGCCACAGGGATCTCCAGGCCAGGACTGGACAATGGAAATAGAAAAGGGCAGTCCCGCGAGGGGCTGCCCTTTCTATTTGCCTGTACGAATCACAGATCGTCTTTATCGAACCGACGTGCTTCACGCTGCAACTGATAGACGAAGCGTTCGACGTTGCGCGCCGCCTGGCCGCTGATGTTGTGGAAACGCAGACCAGCGAAGGTGATGTTGAGCTTTTCTTCGAAGTGCAGATAGCGCAGTTCGACCGAGATGGGTTGATTGCCAAACAGCGGGGTGGCGATCATGCGGTCATAGACCTGGCCCAGTTGCAGGCGGTCGGTGATGTCGCCTTCAAAGCGCAGCTTGCAACCGGTGGCGGAAATATCCAGCAGTTTGCCGTTGATTGGCGCCTTGAGCTTTTCGCCGCCGAGTTCGACGCTGACCAGATCGGTCAGCTTGAGGGCTGCGCGAAAGGCGTTGCGGCGCTGGTGGTAAACCACCTCGGTCGGCAGCGCGCCGGTGTAGAAGCGATCGCCCTCGGATTCTTCGATGTTCAGCGTGCCGGTGCATTCCCAGGCGATGCGCACGCCCTCGTGGAAGCCTTCGACCTTGAACGGTTCGCCCGCCTGCAGAAAGCGCTCGCCATCGCGCGGGATCATCTCGTCCAGGGCAATCGTCGCGGTATCGCGGTCGACCTTGATCAGATAGCTCTGGAAACGCTGGCTGCGCTCGTGGAACGTGATGATCAGTGGATCGTGGCTTTCTTGCAGCTGGCGCAGGTTGCTGGAGATTTCCAGGGGCGTGGTCAGCACCTTTGGTGGCTGCGGACTATCATCCGCGCTTAGGGCGTTTGGCACGTTTTCTCAATCTCCAGACAAAATTTGACTACGACTAGCCAGCATTTTGCCAGCATGTTTCGCGGGTTGATAGTGCAGGCACATCGAATGGCTCACGCCTGGCTGAGCGTACGCGGCTTGGTGGGTTTGGCGAAAGTGCCCGAGGCGTCATACAACGCTGGCGGCTCGCCCCCGGTGAGGATTTTCAGCTGATTGGCCGTGGCGGCCTGCTGAATCTGGATCGACTGGCCGTTCTTGACGTTGGCCGCCTGGCACTGGGCAATCAGGTCGGTCAACACGTCGCTCTGGGCCAGCAACTGGTCGCCAATGCTCGAGTGGCTGGCCAGTTGCTCCAGGCCCTGACGGTCGAGCGGCAGGTTGAGGCTGGCGAGGATTTCGCTGCGCTTGCGGCCATGCTGTTCAAGCAAAATGATCAATGCCTGTTTGCGCGCCAGAATGTCTTCGAGCAAAGGCATGTCACGACCGTGCAAAGCGAGGGACTCGGTTTGCAGTAACTCCAGCAATTGTTGAGCTGGAGCAAAGTCGTCGGTGATCAGTTGCAATAAATTAGTGTCGTGCATGGCTGGCCTTGGGTTTTAAGCGTCCAAAAGCCTGGCGCCGGCAAAAGCCTAGCGCTGGGCTTCGAAGTTGAGCAGTTTGCTGGCTACACGGTTGCTGTCGACTTTATAGCTGCCATCGGCAATCGCTGCTTTCAACTCGGCCACCCGGGCTTTGTCGACGGCAGGCTGATCGCGCAGCTTGTCAGTGACCTTCTGCAACTGTTGAGCCTCATTGCTGAGGTGTACCGATTCCCCGCTTTTTGCGGTACTGGCCGTTTCGGCCTGGGTATTCAGCGGCGCGGAGGTGCCGGATTCGGCGGTTTCCTTGGCGTTGCTGGTACGTGTACTGCCCGTAAGTGACGAGGAGCTGTTCAAACGGCTGAAATCGATGACCATGTTAAAAACCTCTGGGAATTTGGACGCTTGCCATGTTCTCGGCCATTCCCTGGAAAACTTTAGGCTCACTTTGCAATGAGCTGCATGTGCCGAAGCGTGTTCTGCTGCGGCACAGTTTAGGGAAGCATCGAGGCCGGCGCCAGTTTTCTGCCTGAGCGTTTTACATGGCCACTTCCACCTGACCCGGCGCGATGACCTGCGCCTTGATCACCCGGTTGGAATTGAGGTTTTTCACCCGGATCTGTTCTTTCAAACCGCCATTGGCCAGGGCTTCGCCGGGCATGCGCACAGCGAGCGTACCGCTGCGGGCGATGATGACCACCTGATCACCCTTGCGCACCACTTCAGCCTGTTCCAGATGCACCAGGGTAATCACCTGATCGGCGACCGTTGGTCGGGTCAATTTCTGCCCGATGGCTTCATCCACCGACGTCAGGAAACCCTGATTGATCTGGCTGATGTCGCGTTCACGCAAGGTCACATCCTGCGGCTCGATAATTCCGGCGCGTTTTAGCGGGCGAGTGGTGGTGACAATCTCGCGAAACAGGCGGACTTGAGCGGGCACGAACACCGTCCACGGCGAGCTTCCCTCGCACCGGACCTTGACCGTAACCCGGCCCAGCGGACGGGCCGGACTCTCCAGTGACGCTGTCAATTCCTTGTCGCACATAGGCATGCGCATACGCGGGTCGAGCTGGTTGACCTCGATTTCGTAGCGGCCTTCCGTTTGACTGGTAGCCAGATAGTCTTCTACGGTGAACTCAAGAAAGCCTTGGGTGACGCCGATAAGCATGTCAGGCAAGGTAACCGTATCAGCACCGGCAGGGCTGCCAGCGAAGAAGAAGCAGACGGCAGACACCGCGCACAGCGCTTTGCGGGTGCGGGAGGTCAGGCGTCGGAAAAATGTCGTTTGAGCGTTCATACGAGTTAAAAAGCAAGCGCCGTGCCGTTTAGCAATGAATGTGCGTCGCAACAACACTTGGCGTTGGTGTAGGAGTCTGGGCATGGCTGGTGTAATGGATTCGGTGAACCAGCGCACGCAACTGGTAGGGCAGAATCGCCTGGAGCTGTTGTTGTTCCGTCTCGACGGTCAACAGCTCTACGGCATCAACGTGTTCAAGGTGCGGGAAGTGCTGCAATGCCCGTCGCTGACGTTGATGCCCAAGTCCAGTCCTGTCGTGTGCGGGGTGGCGAATATCCGGGGGGCGACCATTCCGATCCTTGATCTGGCAATGGCGACCGGTTCCGGGGCGTTGAAAGACAAGAACAGTCCGTTCGTGATCATCACGGAGTACAACACCAAGACCCAGGGTTTCCTGGTTCGCTCGGTGGAGCGCATCGTCAACATGAACTGGGAAGAGATCCATCCGCCGCCCAAGGGCACCGGGCGCGATCACTACCTGACGGCTGTGACTCGGGTCGACAATCAGTTAGTCGAAATCATCGATGTCGAGAAGGTGCTGGCGGAAGTGGCGCCGACGCCCGAGGCGATTTCGGTCGGTGTGGTCGATGTTGAGACCCAGAGCAAGGCGTTGTCGCTGCGGGTGCTGACGGTCGATGACTCGTCGGTGGCGCGCAAGCAGGTCACGCGTTGCCTGCAGACGATCGGCGTCGAAGTGGTGGCGCTGAACGACGGCAAGCAGGCGCTGGATTACCTGCGCAAGCTGGTCGAAGAGGGCAAGAAGCCGGAAGAAGAGTTCTTGATGATGATTTCCGACATCGAGATGCCGGAGATGGACGGGTACACCCTGACGGCGGAGATCCGCAGCGACCCGCGCATGCAAAAGCTTCATATCATCCTGCATACTTCGTTGTCGGGGGTATTCAATCAGGCGATGGTCAAGAAAGTCGGTGCCGATGACTTCCTGGCCAAATTCCGTCCTGATGACCTGGCATCCCGGGTAGTCGACCGGATCAAAGCAGCAGATATCAGCTAGGGACCTTTTGTCCCTGGCGGTCAACACGATTTAAGAGGCGGCATCATTGTCTACGGGTAATTTGGATTTCGAACAATTCCGGGTCTTCCTGGAAAAAGCCTGTGGCATTTTGCTCGGTGAAAACAAGCAGTACCTGGTCTCGAGCCGTCTCAACAAACTGATGGAGCAGCAAGGCATCAAGTCCCTGGGTGAGCTGGTACAGCGCATCCAGACCCAGCCGCGCAGCGGTTTGCGCGAGCAGGTGGTCGATGCCATGACGACCAACGAAACCCTGTGGTTTCGGGACACCTATCCGTTTGAAGTCTTGAAGAACAAGGTGCTGCCCGAGGCGATCAAGGCCAGTCCCAACCAGCGTCTGCGGATCTGGTCGGCGGCATGCTCGTCGGGTCAGGAACCGTATTCGCTGTCGATGTCGATCGATGAGTTCGAGCGCAGCAACCTCGGTCAGTTGAAGATGGGCGTGCAGATCGTTGCCACGGACTTGTCCGGCAGCATGCTGACCAACTGCAAGACCGGCGAGTACGACAGCCTGGCGATCGGTCGCGGTCTGTCTGCCGATCGTCTGCAGCGCTACTTCGACCCGAAAGGGCCGGGGCGCTGGGTGATCAAGGCGCCGATCAAGAACCGGGTGGAATTCCGTTCGTTCAACCTGCTCGACAGCTACGCGAGTCTGGGCAAGTTCGACATCGTGTTCTGCCGCAACGTGCTGATCTACTTCTCCGCCGAGGTGAAGAAAGACATCCTGTTGCGCATTCACAGCACGCTGAAGCCGGGCGGGTATCTGTTCCTTGGCGCGTCCGAAGCGCTGAACGGTCTGCCGGATCATTACCAGATGGTCCAGTGCAGCCCGGGGATCATTTACCAGGCGAAGTGATTGCACCGGCAACACGGGAAACGGGAGTCCTTGGGGGCTCCCGTTTTTTTGTGCCTGAATTATCTCCCTCACACACCACAAATCCCCTGTGGGAGCGGGCTTGCTCGCGAAGGCAGTGTGTCAGGACAACAAATATTGACTGACACGCCGCCTTCGCGAGCAAGCCCGCTCCCACAGTTGTCCGGTGTTGGCGAGAGCACGCAAGCGGCAGAAAAGCGGCAGCCAGCGGAAACCGGTTGCCGCTTTTCTGGCATTGCCGCTTTGCCGACTCCTCGCAAAGCCCCGGTTTACGGGGGTTGTTCTGTTTGGCACGGCGCTTGCTAAAGCTCAGGTACGAAAAACCGGTCACCCGAAGGTTCCCGACATGAGCATCAGCTTCGATAAAGCGCTCGGCATTCACGAAAAGGCACTGGGCTTCCGCGCCCAGCGTGCCGAAGTCCTGGCCAACAACATCGCCAACGCCGATACCCCGAACTACAAGGCTCGGGATCTGGACTTCTCCAAAGTGCTTGAAGCACAGACCCAGAAGAACGCCAACGGCACCATCGCCCTGAACATGACCAACAGCCGTCACATCGAAGCTGAAGGCCTGGGCAATGGCGACGAGTCGCTGATGTATCGCACGCCGATGCAGCCTTCGATCGACCAGAACACCGTGGACGCTCAGCTCGAGCAGTCGAATTACGCGGAAAACGCGGTCGGCTTCCAGGCCAGCTTCACCCTGCTCAACAGCAAATTCAAAGGGCTGGTGTCAGCCCTGCGCGGAGAGTAATCCATGTCCCTGTCCAGCGTTTTCAACATTGCCGGCAGCGGCATGAGCGCACAAACCACGCGTCTGAACACCGTGGCTTCGAACATCGCCAACGCCGAAACCGTTTCGTCGAGCATTGACCAGACCTACCGCGCCCGTCACCCGGTGTTCGCCACCATGTTCCAGGGCGGCCAGAACAGTGGCAGCAACTCGCTGTTCCAGAGCCAGGACGCCGCAGGGCAGGGCGTGCAGGTACTTGGCGTGGTCGAAGACCAGAGCAATCTCGAAGCGCGTTACGAGCCGAACCATCCGGCCGCTGACGCCAAGGGCTACGTCTACTACCCGAACGTCAACGTGGTGGAAGAAATGGCTGACATGATTTCCGCGAGCCGTTCGTTCCAGACCAACGCCGAAATGATGAACACCGCCAAAACCATGATGCAGAAGGTACTGACCCTCGGTCAGTAATAAGGGGCGACGGCCATGAGTGTTTCCGATACCACCAGCAGCCTGAGCATGAATGACATCCTGGCGAACTCCTCGAAGAAAACGAGCAGTTCGACCACCGGTGGCATTGCTTCGGCCACCAACAGCGCCACTGGCGGCAAAGCCCTGGGCAAGGATGCGTTCCTGCAACTGCTGGTCACCCAGCTGAAAAACCAGAACCCGCTTGATCCGCAGGACAACAGCGCTTTCGTAGCGCAGTTGGCGCAGTTCAGCAGCCTTGAGGGCATCACCACCCTCAACAGCACCGTCAGTTCGCTGGCCGGCAACTACAGCTCCTCGCAAGCCCTGCAGGCGTCGTCGCTGGTTGGCCGTAACGTGATCGTGCAGACCAACACCGTGCAATTGGACGACCCAAGCAAAGGCATGACCGGTTCGGTCACCGTGCCGTCGTCGATTGCCGGTGGCACCGTCAGCATTACCGACAGCAGCGGCACGGTGGTTCGCACCATCGATCTGGGCAGTCGCGCCGCAGGCAGCGCGAGCTTCACCTGGGACGGCAAGGACAAGGACGGCAATCTGGTGAAGACCGGTACCTATACCGTCAAAGCCAACGCCTCGATCAATGGCACCGCGACCGATATGGCGACCTACCTGCCAGCCACGGTCAACAGCGTGACCATCAGCCAGACCGGTGGCGAGCTGATGCTCAACCTGTCCGGCAAGGGCACCGTCGCCCTGTCCAAAGTACAAACCATTGGTATATAGAGCCGACTAACCGGCACAAAGGAGTGGAATATGTCTTTCAATATCGGCCTTAGCGGTCTCTATGCAGCCAACAAACAACTGGACGTGACCGGCAACAACATCGCCAACGTCGCGACCGCCGGTTTCAAATCGTCCCGTGCAGAATTCGAAGACGTTTACTCGTCGACCCGTCTGGGCAGTGGCAGCAAGGTCATCGGTAACGGTGTACGCCTGGCCAACGTTTCTCAGCAGTTCACCCAGGGTGACATCAACAACACCGGTAACGTGCTGGACATGGGTATCAACGGTTCCGGTTTCTTCACCATGAGCAACAACGGTTCGGTTTCCTATACCCGTGCCGGTACCTTCAAGGTCGACAACGCTGGTTACATCACCAACACCGACTACACCTCGCGCCTGCAGGGTTACGGTGTGGATGCCAACGGCAAGATCATCAATGGTGTGCTGACTGACCTGAAGATCGACACTTCCAACCTGGCGCCGAAGTCCACCTCGCTGGTGACCTCGACCATCAACCTGGACTCGACCGCTCCAGTAATCGACGACACAGTGCCCGCCGGCAAGTTCGATCCGAACAACCTCGCGACCTACACCAAATCGTTCAGCACGCCGATCTATGACAGTCAGGGCAACATGCACCCGATGGATCAGTACGTGGTCAAGACCGGTGCCAACACCTGGAAGGTCTACACCCTGGTAGACGGTCGTAATCCGGACGCTACCGGTAGCGATCCGAAGGTCACCGCGCCGACACCTTCGACCATGACGTTTGACTCCGCTGGCAAGCTGACTCAGGTCAGCACTCTGCCGGGTCCGGTGATCAGCAGTGACCTCAAGCTCAGTGGCTGGGTCCCGGGTAATGTGATCAACGGTACATTCAAGCCTAATGGTGCAGCCGCGAACCCGGCAGGCATCACCATTTCGATGGCTCAGACCACCCAGTACAACGCCGATACCGCCCGTTCGATCCCGACTCAGGATGGTTACGCCACTGGCCAGATCACCAACCTGACCATTGATGGCACCGGTACCCTGTTCGCCAACTTCAGCAACAACCAGAGCAAGGCCATCGGCCAGGTTGCGCTGGCCAGCTTCACCAACGAACAGGGCCTGCAGGCTATCGGTGGTACCAGCTGGAAAGAGACCTTCGCTTCCGGTATTCCGGGCTACGACGCGCCGAAAACCGGGACCTTGGGTGAGGTGGTATCCAACTCGCTGGAAGAGTCGAACGTTAACCTGACCAACGAGCTGGTGGACCTGATCAAGGGCCAGAGCAACTATCAGGCGAACGCGAAGACCATTTCGACCCAGAGCACCATCATGCAAACCATCATTCAGATGACCTGATTGCGGTTTCTGGTTGTGCAAGGGAGCCCCTCTTTTTGAGGGGCTTTTTTGTGGGCTATTGTTTTGTGGGCTTATCCGTTGCTGCGGTAACGGCTACTTAGGGTTTCGCCCTTACGGCGAGTCACTTTTGCAGACGCCCAAAAGTAACCAAAACGCTTGGCCCCAACGTTCGGCCCTCGCCGTGGCTCGGGTTCCTTCGCTCCGGGATCGATCCGGGCGCATCGCCTCCGGTTTGCTTCGCTGCACCTCCTCTCGATGTGTTTGGCTTCGCCAAACGGTCGCTACGCTCCCGCCCCCCGGATCAATCCCTCCACTCAGCCTGCCGACGGGCTTTGAAGATCAAAAGCTGCAGCCGAGCTTGCGCTCATCCTGTTGAGTGGGGCGGCTTTGCCGCATGGGCTGTACGCTTTCTGAATTGTAGGAGCCAGCCTGCGGGCGATCGCGGCCTGACAGCCGACCAATCTCTTGCCGGTGTACTCAATCCCTGTGGGAGCGGGCTTGCTCGCGAAGGCGGTCTGACAGCCGACCAATCTCTTGCCGGTGTACTCAATCCCTGTGGGAGCGGGCTTGCCAGCGATAGCGGCCTGTGAGCCGACCAATCTCCGCCAGATTCACATAATCACTTCAGCAGTCTCGTTTCACTCGACAGCTCCTGCACATAAATGGCAGACAAAAGAAAACCCCCGACAAACCAGAAGTCTGTCGGGGGTTTCTTTTGTCTGGAAGAATCAGGCGTCTCGCGACGCCTGACCCGGCTCAGCTTATTGGCAAGCTTCGCAATCCGGCTCGTCGATCGCACAAGCCTTTGGCACTGGTGCCGGACCTGCCGGAGCGGCCAGAACCGAATCATCGCCGTGGTTGCCGCCGCTGGAAACAGCGTTCAGCTTGCCGGTGTTGATGGTCGACTTCTCGGTGCTGGTCGCAGCCAGGGCACGGAGGTAGTAAGTGGTTTTCAGACCACGGTACCAGGCCATGCGGTAGGTCACGTCGAGTTTCTTGCCCGAGGCACCGGCGATGTACAGGTTCAGCGACTGGGCCTGGTCGATCCACTTCTGACGACGGCTGGCCGCGTCAACGATCCACTTGGTGTCCACTTCGAACGCGGTCGCGTAGAGCTCTTTGAGTTCTTGCGGGATGCGCTCGATCTGCTGAACCGAACCGTCGTAGTACTTCAGGTCGTTGATCATGACCGAGTCCCACAGACCGCGAGCCTTGAGGTCGCGAACCAGGTACGGGTTGATCACGGTGAATTCGCCCGACAGGTTCGATTTCACATACAGGTTCTGGTAGGTCGGTTCGATCGACTGCGATACGCCGGTGATGTTGGCGATGGTTGCGGTCGGTGCGATGGCCATGATGTTGGAGTTACGAATGCCTTTCTGTACACGGGCGCGAACCGGTGCCCAGTCCAGGGTTTCGTTCAGGTCAACGTCGATGTACTTCTGGCCACGTTG
The DNA here is from genome assembly GCF_017947305.1 of Pseudomonas sp. MWU347. Classification (NCBI taxonomy): domain Bacteria; kingdom Pseudomonadati; phylum Pseudomonadota; class Gammaproteobacteria; order Pseudomonadales; family Pseudomonadaceae; genus Pseudomonas; species Pseudomonas sp. MWU347. The sequence continues at coordinate 49,474 of NZ_JAFGZB010000010.1, read as the reverse complement.
CTCGATCAGGATCTGTTGCGAATCCAGTGGCAGGATGCCTTTGGACCACAGCGAACCGTTGAAGGTCTCGTAAGCACCACGCTCGTCGGCCAGGTCGCAGGACGCCTGGATCGCGTAGTAGCTGACCGCTTCCATCGACTTGTCGGCGAACTCGACGGCAGCGTCGGAACCGTAAGGGATGTGCTGCAGGTACAGCGCGTCCTGGAAGCCCATGATGCCCAGACCGACCGGACGGTGGCGGAAGTTGGAGTTCTTCGCTTGCGGCACCGAGTAGTAGTTGATGTCGATCACGTTGTCGAGCATGCGCACGGCGGTGTTCACGGTGCGTTGCAGCTTGGCGGTGTCCAGCTTGCCGTCGACGATGTGGTTCGGCAGGTTGATCGAGCCCAGGTTGCAAACGGCGATCTCGTCCTTGTTGGTGTTCAAGGTGATCTCGGTGCACAGGTTCGAGCTGTGAACCACGCCGACGTGCTGCTGCGGGCTACGCAGGTTGCACGGATCCTTGAAAGTCAGCCATGGGTGGCCGGTTTCGAACAGCATGGAGAGCATTTTGCGCCACAGGTCTTTGGCCTGGATGGTCTTGAACAGCTTGACCTTGCCCGGGTACTCGGTCAGGGCTTCGTAGTACTCGTAGCGCTCTTCGAAGGCTTTGCCGGTCAGGTCGTGCAGGTCCGGTACTTCGGATGGCGAGAACAGGGTCCACTTGCCGTCATCGAAGACACGCTTCATGAACAGGTCAGGGATCCAGTTGGCGGTGTTCATGTCGTGGGTACGACGACGATCATCACCGGTGTTCTTGCGCAGTTCGATGAACTCTTCGATGTCCATGTGCCAGGTTTCCAGGTAGGCACACACAGCGCCTTTGCGCTTGCCACCCTGGTTAACGGCTACGGCGGTGTCGTTCACTACTTTCAGGAACGGAACCACGCCTTGCGACTTGCCGTTGGTGCCTTTGATGTACGAACCCAGTGCACGCACAGGGGTCCAGTCGTTGCCCAGGCCGCCAGCGAATTTCGACAACATGGCGTTGTCGTGAATCGCGTGGTAGATGCCCGACAGGTCGTCCGGAACGGTGGTCAGGTAGCAGCTCGACAGCTGTGGACGCAGGGTACCGGCGTTGAACAGGGTCGGAGTCGAAGCCATGTAGTCAAAGGACGACAGCAGGTTGTAGAACTCGATCGCACGGTCTTCTTTCTGCTTCTCTTCGATCGCCAGGCCCATGGCCACGCGCATGAAGAAGATCTGCGGCAGTTCGAAACGCACGCCATCCTTGTGGATGAAGTAACGGTCGTACAGGGTCTGCAGGCCCAGGTAGGTGAATTGCTGATCGCGCTCGTGGTTGATCGCCTTGCCCAGTTTTTCCAGGTCGAAGGTGGCCAGCACAGGGTTCAGCAGTTCGAACTCGATACCTTTGGCGATGTAAGCCGGCAGTGCCTTGGCGTACAGGTCGGCCATCTCGTGGTGAGTGGCGCTCTCGGCCACACCCAGGAAGCCCAGGCCTTCGGCACGCAGGGTGTCCATCAGCAGGCGGGCGGTGACGAACGAGTAGTTCGGTTCACGTTCAACCAGGGTACGCGCGGTCATCACCAGTGCGGTGTTGACGTCGTTCAGCGCCACGCCGTCGTACAGGTTTTTCAGGGTTTCGCGCTGGATCAGGTCGCCATCGACTTCAGCCAGGCCTTCGCAGGCTTCGGTAACGATGGTGTTCAGGCGGCCCATATCCAGCGGCGCGAGGCTACCGTCGGCACGGGTGATACGGATCGACGGGTGCGCGTCGACCGCAGCTTCTACCGGCGCATGGGCTGCGCGTTCTTTCGAACGGCCGTCACGGTAGATCACGTAGTCACGAGCGACTTTCTGCTCGCCGGCACGCATCAGGGCCAGTTCGACCTGGTCCTGGATTTCTTCGATGTGGATGGTGCCGCCCGACGGCATGCGACGCTTGAAGGTCGCGGTGACCTGTTCGGTCAGGCGCGCAACGGTGTCGTGGATTCGCGACGAAGCGGCAGCGGTGCCGCCCTCAACTGCGAGAAACGCTTTGGTGATAGCGACGGTGATCTTGTCATCGGTGTAAGGAACGACAGTGCCATTACGCTTGATCACGCGCAGTTGACCAGGCGCGGTGGCGGCCAGATCCGAATTCGAATCGGCGGCCTGCGGCAAGGTGCCCTGCGGGTTCTCGCGAGTTGTGTCGGTTTGCATGGGTGTCTCCACGTTCTCTATGTTTGTTTGGGCACCATCAAGGTGCCCACCGTTCCGTCCTGAAGCACTACAACCGGCACGCGCCGGGCATAACGACTTCGGGACAGTTCAGGAAGGGGGCCTTGTGAGCGCCGCTTCCATGCCGAAGTCTTCGGTTCGCGCGATACGCGTGAGACCGCATTCCTTTCGGGGAGCAGATTCGTCACTGCAACACCCGTACCGTTATCGTCGTGGTCGACTGAAAAACGGTAGCCATCCGCAGGCGCGGTTTGGGCTTTCGAAAATACGTTTGGTTCAACCCGACAATGGCAATAAAAAGCCTTGAATTCACTGTCCGGTTTGTGTTTGGTTTTTTGCGAAAACCCCTACATGTAGGGTTTTTTTACGCACGGGCTACAAGATAATGCGTTTTGGGGGAGTATTGCAACGTATAGCCTGTGGATAAACCTGTGCGTAAATTGTGTGCGAAAGGGCTGATTCCCGTGTAGGCCGCGAACCTGCTGAGTTAGACCGTTTGTCACTGTTTTTCACTCGGGAAAAACGCTTCAGCGGATTTTTAAGGGCGCGAACCCTATCACAAAAAACCGGCGTATCCGAACGCATTTGCCGACTTGTGTTCTGGCTGTACGCCGTTTATACAATCGAGCGGTGTTTACCCATTCTTATCCTCCCGAAAGATGACAAAAAGACGGGAAAAATGTGGGAGCGGGCTTGCTCGTGAAAGCGGTGGGTCAGGCAATTTCCATGTTGACCATGCCGCCGTCTTCGCGAGCAAGCCCGCTCCCACAGGGGAATTGAGTCAGGCCGAGCATTCTTCCTTATTAATAAAAACAGCAAGCAGAGGTCACCGGTGGAGCAAGAAGCCTGGCAGGTATTGATAGTCGAGGATGACCAGCGTCTGGCCGAACTCACCCGCGAATACCTGCAAGCCAATGGATTGCGCGTGGAGATCGAAGGCAACGGCGCGCTGGCGGCGGCGCGGATTATCAAGGAGCAGCCGGACCTGGTGATCCTCGACCTGATGCTGCCCGGTGAAGACGGCCTGAGCATTTGCCGCAAGGTGCGCGATCGTTACGACGGGCCGATCCTGATGCTCACCGCGCGCACCGACGATGCTGACCAGATTCAGGGTCTCGACCTCGGCGCTGACGATTACGTGTGCAAACCGGTGCGTCCACGGCTGTTGCTGGCGCGCATTCAGGCCTTGCTGCGACGCAGTGACAGCGCCGAACCGATCGCGGAAAAAAGCCGTCGCCTGCAATTTGGCCCGCTGGTGGTGGACAACGCCTTGCGCGAAGCCTGGCTCAGCGAAAGCGGCATCGAACTGACCAGTGCCGAATTCGACCTGCTCTGGCTGCTGGTGTCGAACGCCGGGCGAATCCTCTCTCGCGAAGAAATTTTCACTGCGCTGCGTGGCATCGGCTATGACGGTCAGGACCGCTCGATCGATGTGCGCATCTCGCGCATTCGCCCGAAAATCGGTGACGACCCCGATCACCCGCGCCTGATCAAGACCATCCGCAGCAAAGGCTATCTGTTCGTCCCCGAAGCCTGTGTGGATCTGGCGCTGTGAATTCGATCTTCCTGCGCATCTATGGCGGCATGTGCGCGGCGCTGATTCTGGTGGCGGTGCTTGGTGTGCTGGCGCTGCACCTGCTCAATCAGGTGCGCAGCGAGCAATACCGCGAGCGCCTGGCCCATGGCACGTTCTCGCTGATGGCCGACAACCTGCAACCGATGAATGAGACCGAGCGCCACCGGGCGTTGTTGGTCTGGGAGCGTCTGCTGGGAATTCCGCTGGCACTGAAGAAGTTTTCCGAGACCGGTCTGGACTTGTCTCAGCGCACTCGGGTGCAGCGCGGTCAGGCGTTGGTGGAGCAGACAGGCCCGCATGCGGCGCGGGTCTATCGACTGGTCAGTGATAAAGAACAATTGGTGCTCACCGGCGACGTGCAGCAGATCAGCGAGCAACTGGCGCGCGCGACTATTTATCTGCTGGCCGATGAGCTAGTGCGCTTCCCGGTGAGCGAACAGCCCAAGCGGCTGGCGCAGTTAAAAGAAGAGAAGGGCTTCGGTTTTGATCTGCGACTGGTCACGGTCAACGAGGCCGACATGGACGAAGACCAGAGCCGCCGCGTGTCCGAGGGCGACACGGTGATGGCGCTGGGCAAGGGCGGGGATTCGATCCGGGTGTTTGCCGGCATGGTCGGTACGCCGTGGGTGCTGGAGATCGGCCCGCTGTATCAGATGAATCCGTATCCGCCGCAATGGCTGGTGTTGATCGCTGCCCTGGGCCTGACCTTGATCGGTCTGATCGTATATCTGCTGGTGCGTCAGCTCGAACGACGTCTGCGGGGACTCGAAGCGGCAGCCACACGCATCGCCAAGGGCAGCCTGGAAACCCGCGTGCCGGCCCGCGGAGCTGACTCGGTCGGGCGACTGGCAGCAGCGTTCAACGGCATGGCCGAGCACTTGCAGCAGTTGCTGGCGATCCAGCGCGAGTTGGTGCGTGCGGTGTCCCACGAACTGCGCACACCGGTGGCGCGCCTGCGTTTCGGGCTGGAGATGATCGGCTCGGCCACCACCCCGCAGGCGCTGGAAAAGTACCGCGAGGGCATGGATCACGACATCGAGGACCTCGATAAGCTGGTCGACGAAATGCTCACTTACGCGCGGCTGGAACAGGGTTCGCCAGCGCTGACCTTTCAACGCATCGACCTCGATGCGCTGGTCAATCAGGTGATCGCAGAACTGGCGCCGTTGCGTGCCGAGGTCACGGTGCAGCGCGGGTTGTGCCTGTCAGCGGCGGACAACGATGGCGCCTGGGTCGAAGCCGAGCCGCGCTTCCTGCACCGCGCGTTGCAGAATCTGGTGAGCAACGCGATGCGCCATGCGCGCTCGAATGTCACGGTGAGTTATCAGGTCGGGCAGTTGCGCTGCCGGGTCGATGTCGAGGATGACGGGCCGGGTGTGCCGGAGTCGGCGTGGGAACGGATCTTCACGCCGTTCCTGCGTCTGGATGATAGCCGCACCCGGGCCTCTGGTGGGCACGGGCTGGGGCTGTCGATTGTGCGGCGGATCATTCACTGGCATGACGGTCGGGCGCTGATCAACAAGAGCAAGAGTCTGGGTGGGGCTTGCTTCAGTCTGAGCTGGCCAAGGAATCAGGAGCGCCGTTGAGTTTTGTGTCAGCAGAAATGACGCCTTCGCGAGCAAGCCCGCTCCCACAGGGGAATGCATTTCAAGGGTGGGAGCGGGCTTGCTCGCGAAGGCGGTGCAACAGTCGCCGAAAAATCCTCAGGCCGGAATGCTGACCAGACTCAACAACTGCCCATCCTGCACACCAAATTGCGCTTCCAGCTCGGTGCCATGACGCCATTCGCCAGACAAGTCAGTCAGCAGACGCAACCGGACCTGACCCTGCTCCGTCCACTCCAGCACCTCGGCGTGCTCGAAGTAGAAACGCTTCTGCACAATCGGGTACAGCGCCTTGAACAGGCTCTCTTTCACCGAAAACGTCAGGGTCACCAGTAACGCCAGTTGTTCCCGCGCACCGGCGGCCATGCGTTGCAGCTCCGGCGGCGTCAGAATCTCCCCAGCCAGGCGTTCGGCGCGCTCGGTCTCGAGCAGGTTTTCCAGATCCATGCCCAAGCCGCGCCAGTGTTGCTTGTTGGCGACAATCGCCGCCGCGTGTCCGGTGCTGTGAGTGATCGAGCCGCAGATGTGCGCCGGCCACACCGGTGCGCGGTCTTCGCCAATCGCCGGAATCACGCTTGAGCCTTCCAGTTGCTGCAGCGCAGCCCGGGCGCAGATTCGCCCGGCAAGAAACTCGGCCTGCCGTTTGGCCACCGAGCGCTGAATGCTCGGCGGCGGCTCGATGGCGCTGCGCTGGAAGTCATCGCCCAGCAGTTGCTTCGGGTCGAAACGGGTACTGAGCAGCACGGTCTCGGGCAACACGTTGGGCAACGGCCAATGGGCGTCGAGCGGGGTGCAGCAGGCGGGGAGGATCGGGCTGGAATTCATGGCGGGCATTTTGCCGGTTGAAGCCACGACTGGGTAGAGGCTGCACACTTTTGTGGCGAGGGAGCTTGCTCCCGTTGGGGGCAAAGCCCCCCAAATCTGTGGACGAGGTCTGTCAGGTAAACCGCGTCGGCAGGTTTTTGCGACGGCTTCGCCGCCGAGCGGGAGCAAGCTCCCTCGCCACAGGGGCAATGTCAGCCAAAGATTTTCTGGAAGAACGCCTTCATTTCCGCCCAGGATTTTTCATCGGCCGCCTTGTTGTAACCGATATCCGGGCCACCATGATCGCCGTGGCTCAAGCGATCGGCATCCGGATTGGTGAAGCCATGCTTGGCGCCGTCGAGGCTGACGAATGTGTAGTCGGCGCCGGCCTTGTCCATCTCGGATTTGAACGCGGTGACGTTGTCTGGAGTGACCATGCTGTCCAGCGCACCGTGCTCGACCAGAACCTTTGCCTTCACACTGCCGGGCGTCGCCGGTGTGGTGGTCGCCAGCGCACCATGGAAACTCACCACGCCCGCCAGCGGCTCGCCCTGACGCGCGGCGTTGAGCACCACGCCACCGCCGAAGCAGTAACCGATGGCGGCGATTTTATTGACGTCGGTCTGCGGCTGCTTTTTCAGCAGGTTCAACCCGGCCTCGAAACGTTTGCTGGAGGCCGCAGCATCCTGGGTCGCGGCTTGCATGAACGCCATCGCATCTTTCGGGTGCTCAGTGTTCTTGCCTTCGCCGTACATGTCGATCGCCAGCGCGCTGTAGCCCAGTTCGGCGAGGTCGCGGGCGCGACGTTTGGCGTAATCGTTAAGGCCCCACCATTCATGCACCACGACGACTCCAGGGCGTTTGCCCTTGATCGCGTCGTCGTAGGCGTAGTAGCCGATCAGTTTGGTGCCGTCGGCACTCTGGTAGGGAATCTCCTGGGTCTTGATCGCGGCGTTGGCCAGACTGCTGGCGGTGAGCAAGGCGAGGGCGAGGAACAGGCGCATGGTCGGTCTCCTTATCGAAAGTGGTCAGGACAGCCTAGTCGATTTGATTCAGTGCAGGTTCACCGAGTGTTCAGGGCAGGTACAGGGGCGGCTTGCTAACCTTGCAGCCTATCGAACAGCAATGAGAAAGTTGTCGCCTGTGCCGTCGCCTTCGCGAGCAGACTCGCCCTCACAAGTATGCTGTTGACGTTGGAGCTTTTTGATTTGCCCGGGAGAGCGTTATGAAACTGTTGGTCGTCGAAGATGAAGCGCTGTTGCGCCATCACCTGCAAACCCGCCTGACGGAGAGCGGTCACGTGGTCGAGTCCGTGGCCAATGCCGAAGAGGCGCTGTACCAGACCGGACAGTTCAACTTCGATCTGGCGGTCATCGACCTCGGGCTGCCAGGCATGGGCGGTCTGGACTTGATCCGGCAGTTGCGCTCGACCGGCAAGACGTTTCCGATCCTGATCCTCACCGCGCGCGGCAACTGGCAAGACAAGGTCGAAGGCCTGGCGGCCGGTGCCGACGACTACGTGGTCAAGCCGTTCCAGTTCGAAGAACTCGAGGCGCGACTCAACGCCTTGCTGCGTCGCTCCAGCGGCTTCACCCAGTCCACCATCGTCGCCGGACCGCTGTTGCTGGACCTCAATCGCAAGCAGGCATCGCTGGATGCAGAGCCGCTGGCGCTGACTGCCTACGAATACCGCATCCTCGAATACCTCATGCGCCACCACCAGCAAGTGGTGCCCAAGGATCGCCTGATGGAGCAGCTCTATCCGGATGACGACGAGCGCGATCCGAACGTGATCGAAGTGCTGGTCGGCCGCCTGCGCCGCAAGCTCGAAGGACCGGGCGGGTTCAAACCGATCGACACCGTGCGCGGTCTCGGCTACCTGTTCAATGAGCGCTGCACTTGATTCGTTCTCTTCGCGTTCGTTTGATGCTCGCCGCCACCACGTTGGCGGTGTTGTTCATGCTTGGCTTGCTGCCGGCCATGCAAGGCGCGTTCAGCCTGGCATTGCAGGACTCGATCGAGCAGCGCCTGGCCTCGGATGTGACCACGCTGATTTCGGCGGCACGTATCGAGAACGGTCGCCTGCAGATGCCGGCGCAGTTGCCTGACGAGCGATTCAACCTTACTGACGGGCGTCTGCTGGGCTACATCTATGATCGCGAGGGGCATCTGGTCTGGCGCTCCAAGGGCACAGAAGAAGGGCAGATCAACTACAAGCCGCGTTACGACGGCATGGGCAATGAGTTCGCGCGGATTCGCCAGGCCAGCGGTCAGGAATTTTTTGTCTACGACGTCGAAGTCAAGTTGCTCGGGGGCAAGAGTGCGGCATTCAGCTTTGTGACCCTGCAACCGGTGCACGAGTACGAATCGACGCTCGAAGGCCTGCGCGACAACCTTTATCTGGGCTTTGGTGCTGCACTGTTTGTCTTGCTTGCGCTGTTGTGGATTGGCCTGACCTGGAGTTTGAAAGCCTTGCGCCGGTTGAGTCAGGAGCTCGACGAAATCGAAAGCGGCACTCGCGAAAGCCTCAGCGAACAACACCCGCGCGAACTGCTGCGCCTGACCGGCTCGCTCAACCGTCTGCTGCACAGTGAGCGCCAGCAGCGCAGCCGCTACCGTGACTCCCTCGATGATCTGGCGCACAGCCTGAAAACCCCGTTGGCGGTACTGCAAGGGGTCAGTGAAGACATGGCCCAACGCCCGGAAGATCGCGATCAAGCCTGGGTGCTGCAAACCCAGATCGAGCGCATGAGCCAGCAGATCAGCTATCAACTGCAGCGCGCCAGCCTGCGCAAAAGCGGCCTGGTGCGCCACCAGGTGCGGCTGCAACCGGTGCTCAAAAGCCTGTGCGACACCCTCGACAAGGTCTACCGCGACAAACACGTGCGGGTGGCCTTCGATCTGCCGGAGCACTGTTACGTGCCGATCGAGCAGGGCGCGCTGCTGGAGATGATGGGCAACCTGCTGGAAAACGCCTATCGCCTGTGCCTGGGTGAAGTGCGCATCAGCGTGCGCGAGAGCCTCACCGGCATCGAGCTGTGCATTGAGGACGACGGCCCCGGTGTGCCGCCGAATCAGCGCGCGCGGATCCTCGAGCGTGGTGAGCGTCTGGATCGTCAGCATCCGGGGCAGGGCATCGGGCTGGCGGTGGTCAAGGACATCATCGAAAGCTACAACGCCAAGCTGATGCTCGGGGATTCGCCGATGGGCGGGGCGGCGTTCAGAATTCAGTTTCCTGCGGTTTAGTCGGTGCCTTTCGGGCCTCTTCGCGAGCAAGCTCGCTCCCACATTGAATCGGCGGCGCTCGCCCTTCCCCTGTGGGAGCGAGCTTGCTCGCGAAGGGGCCAGCCGCCTCGGCGCAAAACTCCGCGGTGTCTTACTGCTCCTGCGCCCGATACGCCCCCGGCGTCAGCCCGGTCCATTTCTTGAACGCCCGGTGAAACGCCGAGGGCTCGGAAAACCCCAACTGCTCGGCAATCTGTTGCAACGACAGATCCGCCCGTCCCAGATGATAGATCGCGATGTCGCGGCGCAACTGATCCTTCAATTCCTGAAAACTGCTGCCTTCCTCACGCAAATGCCGACGTAGGGTTTGCGGGCTGATGTGCAGCTGCGCGGCCACCGCTTCGAGGTCCGGCCACTGCGCACTGTCGCGGCTGAGCAAGCGGCGCAGGCGACTGCTGAGGCTGTCGCCGTCGTCCGGGCGCGATAGCAGGTCGGCGGGTGAGCGTTCGAGAAAGTGCTTGAGGGTGCGTTCGTCCTGCAACAGCGGCATGTGCAGATAGCGACTGTGAAACAACAGGCTGCTCTGCTGGGCGGAAAACACCAAAGGGCAGGGGAATAACAGGTCGTACTCGGCACCGTGCGCCGGTTTCGGGTAACTGACGGTGGCCTGCTCCAGACGAATCCGCTGGCCGATCAGCCAACTGCCGAGGCGATGCCAGATCACCAGCAGGCTCTCGCTGAGAAAGTGATCCGGGTCCCATAACTGCGAATCATCGAGGCTCAGGCGCACCCATTCGTCTTCGCGGCTCAGGTCCAGGCGCGGGGCTCCCGGGAATAGGCTATAAAACAGTAAACCGCGTTGCAGTGCCTTCTCCAGGTTGCGGCAGTGGATCAGGGCGTGGCACATCATCGCGAAGCTGCCGGGTTTGCTCGGTACGTTGCCGAAGCCCAGGTACTCATCATCCAGCGCCAGCCACAGGCTCTGGATCAGTTGGGTGAATTGCTCCGGTGCAATTCGCGCCCGGGGTTCATCGAGCAACTCGGGACTGATGCCCAGTTGCTGCAGCAGCGGCGCATAGTCGAACCCCGAACGGCGCGCGCCACCGAGGGCGGCGCGGGCGAAATGACTGGCGATGGTACGTTCGCGCATAAGCGGCAGATCCTTCCTCAGGCGCTGGATGGTAGCCGGGGCATGCGCAGGGCAACAAGGCGGATTTCCGCCAAATTGTAGGACGAGAGCCGCTGACTTGGCGGAAATCCGCCACACTGGCGTCACCGAGCAGTGACAAAAAATACTCTGCATCCCCTGATATCAAAAGGCTTGCAGCGAATTGCACCAAAGTGGCACGGCGTTTGCGATAAGAGCGACAGAAGTGTGCGTCTATCCCGCGGGAAAAACGCCGCTCGAACAACAAATCCCTCCAGTGCAGGAGGGTTCGCAATTCAGGTTCTGCGCCCAACAGATGGATGTTGCCCGCGGGACGCTTGAGGACACTTGCAATGACGACTCGTCAGCCACTGTACAAATCTCTGTATTTCCAGGTGATCGTCGCGATCATCATCGGTATTGCCCTTGGTCACTACTACCCGCAGTTCGGTGTGGCGGTAAAGCCACTGGGTGACGGGTTCATCAAGCTGATCAAAATGATCATTGCCCCGATCATCTTCTGCACCGTAGTCAGCGGCATCGCTGGCATGCAAAGCATGAAGTCGGTCGGCAAGACCGGCGGTTATGCACTCCTGTACTTCGAAATCGTTTCGACCATCGCCCTGCTGGTCGGCCTGATCGTGGTCAACATCGTGCAGCCGGGCAACGGCATGCACATCGACGTCAGCACCCTCGACGCCTCGAAAGTCGCGACCTACGTGCAGCAAGGCGCAGACCAGAGCGTAGTCGGCTTCCTGCTCAACGTGATCCCGACCACCATCGTCGGCGCGTTCGCCACCGGTGACATCCTGCAAGTGCTGATGTTCTCGGTGATCTTCGGTTTCGCCCTGCATCGCCTGGGTGACTATGGCCGTCCGATCCTCGACTTCATCGATCGCTTCGCCCACGTGATGTTCAACATCATCAACATGATCATGAAGCTCGCGCCAATCGGTGCCTTCGGCGCGATGGCGTTCACCATCGGTGCTTACGGTGTCGGCTCGCTGGTGCAGTTGGGTCAACTGATGGCCTGCTTCTACATCACCTGCCTGGCCTTCATCCTGATCGTGCTGGGTGCCATCGCCCGCATGCACGGCTTCAGCGTGCTGAAGATGATCCGCTACATCCGTGAAGAACTGCTGATCGTACTCGGTACCTCGTCCTCGGAATCGGTACTGCCACGCATGCTGATCAAGATGGAGCGTCTGGGCGCGAAGAAATCCGTCGTGGGTCTGGTGATCCCGACCGGTTACTCGTTCAACCTCGACGGTACCGCGATCTACCTGACCATGGCTGCAGTGTTCATTGCTCAGGCCACCGACACGCACATGGACATCACCCATCAGATCACCCTGCTGGTGGTGTTGCTGCTGTCTTCCAAAGGTGCCGCCGGTGTGACCGGTTCGGGCTTCATCGTGCTGGCCGCCACTCTGTCGGCGGTCGGTCACCTGCCGGTGGCCGGTCTGGCGCTGATCCTCGGTATCGACCGCTTCATGTCCGAAGCCCGCGCCCTGACCAATCTGGTCGGCAACGCCGTCGCGACCATCGTGGTTGCCAAGTGGGTGAAAGAGCTGGACACCGACGTGCTGCAATCCGAGCTGGCTTCGGGTGGTCGCGGTATCGCCGATACCCGTCCGGAAGATGACCTGGGTGTGGCTGAAGGTGCTACTCCGAGCAACGTCAAGTAATCTGAATTGGCTCCAGTGTAATGCTGGAGTCTGAGAGCCCTTGTGGTGAGGGGATTCATCCCCGATGGGTCGCGAAGCGGCCCCTTCTTAGATAGAAGGGGGACTGCTGCGCAGTCCATCGGGGATGAATCCCCTCGCTACAGGGGTTTTTTATTGCCTGCGATTTGAGCATTACGGTCACTGCCGCTGATGCATCCGGTGATTGCCGTGCGCGGCAGCGCTGCCTAGGCTGGGTGCATCGCCCAAGGAGTTCGCCCATGTCCGCGCCGCTGACCTCACTGAAAATTCTGGATTTCTCGACCCTGCTGCCAGGGCCGTTCGCCTCGCTGTTGCTGGCGGACATGGGCGCCGAGGTGCTGCGCATTGAATCACCGACGCGCATGGACCTGCTGCGGATGCTGCCGCCGCATGATCAAGGTGTGTCCGCCAGCCACGCTTACCTCAACCGCAACAAGCGCAGTCTGGCGCTGGATCTCAAACAGCCTGAGGCGCTGGAGGTGGTCAGGCAGTTGCTGGCCGACTACGACATTGTCCTCGAGCAGTTCCGCCCCGGTGTAATGGAGCGTCTGGGTCTGGGTTATGAGGCGCTGAGGGCGATCAACCCGAAGCTGATTTACGTGTCGATCACCGGCTACGGCCAGACCGGGCCGTACAAGGATCGCGCCGGGCATGACATCAACTACCTGGCGCTGGCCGGTCTGTCCAGTTACACCGGCCGCGCCGACAGCGGGCCGTTGCCGCTGGGCATGCAGGTGGCGGATGTGGCGGGCGGATCGTTGCACGGGGTGATCGGCCTGCTGGCGGCGGTCATCGCCCGGCAGCAGACCGGGCAGGGCACGCATCTGGACGTGAGCATGACCGATTGCGCCTTCAGCCTGAATGCCATGGCCGGTGCCGGCTATCTGGCCTGTGGCGACGAACCGCATTGGGAAGAGCAGATGCTCAATGGCGGCAGCTTCTACGACTACTACCGCTCGCGCGACGGGCGCTGGTTGTCAGTAGGCAGTCTGGAACCGGGGTTCATGCAGCAGCTGTGTACGGCGTTGAGCCGGCCGGAGCTGGCGGCGCAGGGCTTGTCGCCGAAACCCGAGCAGCAACGGTTATTGAAGGATGCGTTGAAAGTCGAATTCGAGAAGCACGACTTTGCCGAGCTGCGCGCGTTGTTTGCCGAGGTCGATGCCTGTGTCGAACCGGTCTTGAACCTGAGCGAGGCGGTGCAGCATCCGCAGTTGCAGGCGCGTGAACTGGTGACCCAGGTGCCGCGTGGCGATGGCACGACCCAGGCGCAGATCGCCTGTCCGCTGAAGTTCTCCGAAGCGCTGCCGGCGCCGCGGCATGTCGGCGCAGGGTTGGGACAGCATACTGAGCAGGTGTTGGGGGAGTTGGGGTTTGATGCTGAGCGGATTGCCGAGTTGCGGCGTGCCAAGGTGATTCTCTAGCGTCTGTGCCGGCCCTTTCGCGAGCAAGCCCGCTCCCACAGGGGAATGCATTTCAAAATGTGGGAGCGGGCTTGCTCGCGAAGGCGTCGGCGGCGACAACACCAAACCGGCTATTCCACCCGCATCTCACCACTGAACACCAAAGTGTTGCGGCATCTACGGCATAAATACCGTCGCCCCTGGCGCACCAGGCTATGACGCTGCGCCGAAAACGGAAAATCACTGTCGGCGCACGGGCATTTGTAGATGTAGCGGGTCACGCTGCGGCGTTTGATTGCGTAGGTGTGGCAGCGATCCGGCGGCAGTTCGTAAACCCCGCGCATGATCAGTTGCCACTCCTCGCCGTGCGGCTGGATGCGGTCGCCGAACAGTTGATGGGCGATCAGGTGCGCGACTTCGTGGGCCACGGTCTGCTTGAGGAAGTGTTCGGTGTTTTCCCGGTACAGCTGCGGGTTGAAGCGCAGCAGGTTCTCGTGCAGATGCGCGACACCGGCTTTTTGCCCGCGCAGCTTGAGGCTGACGACCGGGCGTTGGAAATGACGTTTGAAAAAGGCTTCAGCGAGTTGGTAACAGTCTTCGACGCGGGTATTGAGTTGCTCGGGCATGCTTGATGGATCTCCAGAGGCGTCGAGTATGCCGCAACGTTCCTGACTTGCGAATCGCTGACCTGCCGAATGGTCATCCGCCAAACGAGAAGGCCGCCTTGCGGCGGCCTGTATTGGCAGATCTTGTTTTTCTCTGGGGTGAAGCTTGTCAGTTGGTATACACCGGCCCCACGCCGAGGCCCCAGACAATCACGGTGAACGCCATGATGGCCACCAGCACCACCAGACCCACCGCCAGCACTGAGCTGGAAAACAGGAAGCCTTCGTCCGACGGAATGTTCATGAACGTTGGCAGCCCCACGTACAGCAGATACACCGTGTAGCAGATGGCCGCCGTGCCGACGATCATTCCCAGCCACATGTGCGGATACAGCGCCGCCAATCCGCCGACGAACAACGGTGTCGCGGTGTAGGTGGCGAATGCCACGCAACGGGCCAGACTCGGGTTGGCGTCATAGGTGCGGGCCATCCAGTGCACGAACGCGCCCATCACCGCGACCCCGCCGAGCATCGCCAGGTACGACATCACGGTCATCCAGATCGCACTTTCGACGGTGAGCATCACCGGTGCGCGATTGCCGATCACCCAGCCGACCTGAGTGGTGCCGATAAACGCCGAAACCGCCGGAATCGCCGCCAGGATCAGCGTGTGCGTCAGGTACATGTGGCTGATGCTTTCCTCTTGGTCGCCACGGATTTCCTTCCATTCCTGATCGGGGTGGGTAAAAAGTCCCACTACGTGATGGATCATGCCAGTCACTCCTCTTGTTATTGCCATCGCCCCCCAACGGAGCGCCTACGGGCCAAAGGTGGCCGAGCAAATTCAGGTCTTCAGATTGTGTGCGACCTTATGTCGCAGTATAGAAAGGTCTTAACCGCACAGGGACTAGGGGCTTAGAGCAAATTGCGCTGTAAACACGGGGTGTAATCGCGGCAGGGTCTTGCACATTTGAGGCCGGATCGACTCTGTGGCGAGGGAGCTTGCTCCCGCTCGGCTGCGCAGCAGTCGCCAATCCTTGCGGTTCGGTGAGTCAGGAAAATAACGGCTGCAGGTTTGGGGGCGCTTCGCACCCCAGCGGGAGCAAGCTCCCTCACCACAGGGGATCGGTTGAAAGTGACAGACCCACGGCCCTTCGCGCTCCCCGGGTTTTTGCGTAAAATGCCCGCCTTTCGTCACACCTCACGGATTTCGCGTCATGGGCACTCTTACGGTCAACCAGAACAAACTGCAAAAGCGCCTGCGCCGCCTGGCCGGCGAAGCGGTCGCCGATTTCAACATGATCGAAGACGGCGACAAGGTCATGGTCTGCCTGTCCGGGGGCAAAGACAGCTACACCATGCTCGACGTGCTGCTGCACCTACAGAAGGTTGCACCGATCAAGTTCGAGATCGTCGCAGTGAACATGGACCAGAAGCAGCCGGGTTTCCCCGAGCACGTACTGCCGGCCTACCTGAAAGAGCTGGGCGTCGAGTACCACATCGTCGAGAAGGACACCTACTCGGTGGTCAAGGAGCTGGTGCCGGAAGGCAAGACCACCTGCTCGCTGTGCTCGCGCCTGCGTCGCGGCACGCTGTACACCTTTGCCGACGAAATCGGCGCGACCAAAATGGCCCTCGGTCACCATCGTGACGACATCGTCGAGACGTTCTTCCTCAACATGTTCTTCAACGGCACCCTCAAGGCGATGCCGCCGAAGTTGCGCGCCGACGACGGGCGTAACGTGGTGATCCGTCCGCTGGCGTACTGCAACGAGAAAGACATCCAGGCCTACTCGGACTTCAAGGAATTCCCGATCATCCCGTGCAACCTCTGCGGTTCGCAGGAAAACCTGCAGCGTCAGGTGGTCAAGGAAATGCTTCAGGACTGGGAGCGCAAGACTCCGGGCCGAACTGAAAGCATCTTCCGCAGTCTGCAGAACGTGGTGCCGTCGCAACTGGCCGACCGCAACCTGTTCGACTTCACCAGCCTGAAGATCGACGAGACCGCGGCTTCGCGCTTCGTCAACGTCGTCAATCTGTAAACACTGTCCCTGTGGGAGCGGGCTTGCTCGCGAAGGCGGTGTATCAGTCGCTATATGCGCCGACTGACACTCAGTCTTCGCGAGCAAGCCCGCTCCCACATTGGTTTTTTGTTTCATTCAATAGGAGAGGGCATGCGCGATTACAAGTGGCTGCACGAATACTGTCTGAACCGCTTCGGTTCGGCGGCTGAACTGGAAGCCCATCTGCCCGTTCCCAAGACTCCCGCGCAACTGCGCAAGATCAGCGACGATCGTTACCTCTCGACCATGGCCCTGCGCGTGTTTCGCGCCGGGCTCAAGCACAGCCTGGTGGACGCCAAGTGGCCGGCCTTCGAAGAAGTGTTCTTCAGGTTCGACCCGGAAAAAGTCGTGCTGATGAGCGCCGAACACCTCGAACGCCTGATGCAGGACGCGCGCATCATCCGCCACCTGGGCAAGCTCAAGAGCGTGCCGCGCAATGCCCAGTTCATCCTCGATGTCGAGAAAGACAAGGGCAGTTTCGGCGCGCTGATCGCCGACTGGCCGGTGACCGATATCGTCGGTCTGTGGACCTACCTGAAAAAGCATGGGAGTCAGTTGGGCGGGCTGTCGGCGCCACGCTTCCTGCGCATGGTCGGCAAGGACACGTTCGTGCCGAGCTATGACGTGGTCGCGGCGCTGAATGCACAGAAGATCGTCGACAAGGCGCCGACCAGTCTGCGCGATCTGGCGATTGTGCAGAACGCGTTCAATCAGTGGCATGAACAGAGTGGCGGGCGGCCGATGAGCCAGATTTCGATGATGCTCGCGTACACCGTCAACCATTAAGACCGCGTCGCCCCATTCGCGAGCAAGCCCGCTCCCACAGGATCCTTGTTGAAACACAATATTGTGATCGACACAAAAACTGTGGGAGCGGGCTTGCTCGCGAAGGCGTCAGCTCAGGCGACGGAAATCTCGCCCTCGCCAGCCAGCTTGCGATTCAACTGATACCGCCACCGCACATACAATAGCGCCGAGCAGAACAACGCCAGGCTCGCGGCCATCTCCAGCACGCCAAACAGTTGCCGGTTCGGGTCATACGCTGCCAGTGCGCCCTTGATGAAATACAGATTCACCACAAAGCACATCCACGAGTGCGCACGCGCGTTGCCCATCAGCATCCCCGGCGCAAGGATCAGCCACGGGATCAGCTCGACCAGCAGGATCACCCACGGTCGGGCGCCGTGCAGGTCGGCGAACACCAGGTAGTAAGCGGCAAGCAGCCCGGCGAGGCCGAAGAAGCACAACAGGCTGACGATCCGCATCGCCTTGACGCGGGGTTCGAGCCACTCGACGGAGGGCAGGACTTTCGGCTTCTTCGCCACCCTTAGCCCTCCAGTTTTTGCGCGGTCTTGGCCAGGCGTGCGCCGAGTGCGCGACACAGCGCCATCTCGTGCTGATCGAGACCTTTTTTGCCATCGGCCCCGGCGTGATGACTGGCGCCATACGGCGTACCGCCGCCCTGGGTTTCCAGCAGCGCCGACTCGCTATACGGCAGGCCGGTGATCAGCATGCCGTGGTGCAACAGCGGCAGCATCATCGACAGCAGGGTGGTTTCCTGGCCACCGTGCAGGCTGGCGGTGGAGGTGAAGACGCCGGCCGGTTTACCCACCAGAGCGCCGGTCAGCCACAGGTTGCTGGTGCCGTCGAGGAAGTACTTGAGCGGCGCGGCCATGTTGCCGAAACGCGTCGGGCTGCCAAGGGCGAGGCCGGCGCAGTTCTTCAGGTCATCGAGGGTGGCGTAGAGCGCACCGTCTTCCGGTATGTCCGGGGCGACCGCCTCACACTCGCTGGAAATCGCCGGTACGGTACGCAGGCGCGCTTCAAGGCCAGCCTGTTCGACGCCGCGGGCAATCTGCCGGGCCATTTCATTGGTCGAACCGTTGCGGCTGTAATACAGAACCAGAATGTACGGCGTGCTCACGGCAGCAACTCCAGAATCTGCTCCGGTGGACGGCCGATCACGGCCTTGTTGCCGACTTCCAGAATCGGTCGTTCCATCAGTTTCGGGTGTTCGGCGATGGCGGCAATCAATTGCGCTTCGCTGAGGCTCGTGTCGGCCAGCTGAAGCATTTTGTATTCATCTTCTCCCGTGCGCAGCAGTTGCCGTGCGCTGATGCCGAGCTTGCCGAGCAGTGCCTTGATTTGCACCGCATTCAGCGGGGTTTCGAGGTAACGCACCACGTTCGGGGTCAGGCCACGGGCCTCGAGAAGTTCCAGCGCGCCTCGGGATTTCGAGCAGCGCGGATTGTGATAAAGCGTCAGATCGGTCATGGCGGGTCGCTTCTGGCGTAAAGTGGCGGCTATTCTAACTGTGCAGCGCGCAATCCAGAACCTTCAGAGGCGATGGGTCGCAGGCGCATTCAATTTTTGACCAGGGAACATGACATGACACGGCGATTGGCAGCGGCATTGACGATAATCGGGGCGTTGATGCTGGGGGGCTGCGGCAACGACTACGGCATTGACCAGAATGGTCAGAAGGTTGCGTCCGAGCGTCTGGACAAACAATGGGTAGTCATCAATTACTGGGCCGAATGGTGTGGCCCGTGCCGCACGGAAATTCCTGAGCTCAATCATTTGGCGGACGAACTCAAGAGTAAGAATGTTGGGGTGTTCGGGGTCAACTTCGACAACGTCCAGGGTGAAGACCTGAAATCTGCCAGCGAGAAGCTGGGCATCAAGTTCACCGTGCTGGCGCAGGATCCGGCCGACCTGTTCGACCTGCCGCGCAGTGAGGCCTTGCCGGTGACTTACATCATCGACAACAAGGGCAAGGTGCGTGAGCAGTTGATGGGCGAGCAGACGGCGGCGGGGGTGATGGCCAAGCTTGAGGCATTGCAGGCGACAAAGTGAGCTGCCTCTAAAGAGCAACCCTCACCCCAGCCTCTCCCAGAAGGAGAGGGAGCTGACCGAGGTGTCTGGCGCTTCCATCGACCTGGAAGATCGTGTCGATTATGGATTCAGCGAAGATCCTTCAAGTCGGCGCACACTTTCAGAACCCCCCAATCAGTTCCCTCTCCCTTTGGGAGAGGGTTAGGGTGAGGGTTTGGCGTTCTTGAGGGTTAACCCTCTTCCAGCCACCAGCGCAACGGCTTGCCTTCGGCCGGCCAGAAGCGCATCTGCTCGATCGGCGAGATGTCCCAGCGCTCAACGCCTTGCAGCGCCTGCAGGAAGCGTTGTTCCTGCTCCATCAGCGCCGGGGCGCAGAGTTTGCGGGTCTTGCCGATCGGGCCGAAGCTCAGCTTGTCGCCTTCGAGGGTGTACGGCGCGAACCAGTGGTTGCAACCGCCGTTGCCATATGCGCGGCCATCGTCACCAAGGGTCACGGTCAGATGGCTGTAATCCATCAATGGCCGCTCGCCTATCCACTCCAGAATGTAGCTGCGGTTCTGCTGCAATTGCACAGGCTCTGCGGCGCAGCCCACCAGAGCGGCACCGACCAGCAGCGGCAGGGCAAGGCGTTTCATCACGCAGGCTCCTGGCATTTCGGGCACAGGTGCTTGTCGCCGACGGCTTTCCAGCCCAGCTCGGCGATGCGCGCCGTGGCGGCCGGTTTCTCGGCGGTCTTGCCCAGCTTGGCGTCCACCGCGAACTCGAAGTTCAGCTCTTTGGCGCAGCTGTCGCAGTTGACCTGCCAGGTGTGGATCGCCAGTTCGCCGAAGACCGGGCCGGTGGTCATCGCGGTCCATTGGCCCGGCGGATTGATCAGGTGGCGCACGGTGTCGACGGTCAGGCGCATGGACAAGTCCTTGCTGCCTTTGAGGGTGACCAACAGGACATCACCGTTGCGGATCGAGCCACCGTTGCCGGTGACCTGATAGCGGCCCGGTACGAGGGCGCGGCATTCGGTGAGGGTGTGTTGCGGGTTCATCAGGGTGTAGCGGAAATCGTGTTCGACCATGGGTCCTCCAAATCTGCGCGACATGCTAGCACGGGCTGGATTGCAGGATGGCGTACACGTGCGACCTTCGATCCGGTTCAAATCGTCCGGCGCTCATGGCAAACTGCCGCCCTTCACTCTGAGGGAACGGAACATGGCGCTGATCGAATGTTATGAATGCAAGCGGAGCATCAGCTCGGAAGCAAAGGCGTGCATTCATTGTGGTGCTCCGATGGCGCAGCAGCATGAGCACACACCGGCGCAAGCCGCCGCCGCGACGATTTCATTTGGCAGCCTGCCGCGCAACAAATCCGTGCCTGAAGCCTTCGTCCCGGCGCCAGCCCCGGAGCCTGCGCCGAAAGTCACACCGGCCGCGCTCGGCCGCCGTCGTCGGCAACCCGAGCCCGCACCTCAACTTCAGCCCAACGCCGACGGTTCGCGGCCGGTGGAAGGCTGGTTGAAGATCATGGTGTTCCTGCTGCCGATGGTCTTTGTCTGGTTCCTGCTGCGTAACGGTCATTCGATGAAGCAGCGCTTTTTCGGTTTTGGCTGGCTGGCGTTGCTGATCCTGGCCTCGTCGCTGTCGCCGAAGTAAACCGGCAAGCCTTCAACCCTCGACCTGGTTCTGCGGTGCACCTGCAGCCCAGGTCGCGATGTTGTGCAGGGTGGTCGCGGCAATCGCGCCCAGCGCTTCATGGGTCAGAAACGCCTGATGCGCGGTGATGATCACGTTCGGGAAAGTCAGCAGCCGCGCCAATACGTCGTCCTGCAACGGCAAGTCGCTGCGATCCTCGAAAAACAGCTGCGCCTCTTCTTCATACACATCCAGTCCCAGATAGCCCAGTTGGCCGTCTTTCAAGGCGTCGATCAGCGCCGGCGTGTCGACCAGGCCGCCGCGTCCGGTGTTGATCAACATCGCCCCCGGTTGCAGGTGTGCCAGTGACTCGCGGTTGATCAAGTGTTTGCTCTGGGCGTTGAGCGGGCAGTGCAGGCTGATGATCCGTGACTGCGCGAGCAGCTCCGGCAGACTCAGGTAACGGGCGCCCAGCGCCACGACCTCAGGGTTTGGGTACGGGTCGTAGGCCAGCAATTGGCAACCGAAACCGTGCATGATTTTCGCGAACGTCGCGCCGATCTGCCCGGTGCCGACGATGCCCACGGTCTTGCCCACCAGATCGAAACCGGTCAGCCCGTGCAGCGTGAAATCGCCTTCGCGGGTGCGGTTGTAGGCGCGGTGCAGGCGTCGGTTGAGTGCCAGAATCAGCGCCACCGCGTGTTCGGCCACCGCATGTGGCGAGTAGGCCGGTACCCGCACCACGGCCAGCCCGAGGCGTTTTGCCGCGAGCAGATCAACATGGTTGTAGCCCGCCGAGCGCAGGGCGATCAGCCGTGTGCCACCGGCGGCGAGGCGCTCCAGCACCGGCGCACTGAGGTCGTCATTGATGAAGGCGCAGACCACCTCGTGCTGCTCGGCCAGGGCGGCGGTGTCGAGACTGAGCCGGGCCGGTTGAAAGTGCAGTTCTATCCCGGTCGGGCATTCGGCGCCGAGGAAGCTGTCGCGGTCATAGGTCTGGCTGCTGAAAACGAGCGTGCGCATGAATTCCTCCTGGAACGGGGTGGCGAGTCAGCGTTGACGGCCACCACTTTAACGGCGGATGCCGCTGCCGGCATTGCCGTGGATCAGGCGCTGATCCTGGCTTGCGTCGCGAGTCGATTGATCGCCCGCTCCAGTTCTTCCAGCGCCACCACTGCCTTCGGATCGCCCTGTTTGAGCAGGGTTTCACTGCGCTGACAGGCCGCGCGTAACTGCGGCACGCCACAATATCGGGTCGCACCGTGCAAACGATGCACGCGCTCGATCAGCGCGTTCTGATCGCGAGCTTCACTGGCGGCACGAATGGCTTCGCGGTCGGCCTCCAGCGAGGCGAGCAACATGGCCAGCATGTCGGCTGCCAGATCGGCCTTGCCGGCGGCCAGGCGCAGGCCTTCTTCGTGGTCGAGCACCGGCAATTCACTGCCACCCGCCGCGCTGTCGCTGGCCCGTTCCGTTCCTTGATTGCGCAAGGCCAGACCGGTCCACTTCAGCACCACTTGCGCCAGTTGCCGCTCGCTGATCGGCTTGGTCAGATAGTCATCCATGCCGCTTTGCAGCAAGGCGCGTTTTTCGTTGGCCATGGCGTGGGCGGTGAGGGCGACGATCGGCAGCGGTGTGCTATGCCGTTCGCTTTCCCACTGGCGAATGGTTTCGGTGGTCTGGCGTCCGTCCATGCCCGGCATCTGTACGTCCATCAGCACCAGATCGAAGGATTCGCTCTGCACCGCTTTGACTGCTGCGTAGCCGCTTTCCACGGCCAGAACCTTGGCGCCCATGTCTTCGAGCAGGGTCTGCACCAGCAACAGGTTGGCCGGGTTGTCGTCGACGCACAGCACTTTCGGTGCACGGCTCGACAGCGGTTCACCCGGCTCGTTACGCGGCTGGCGTGGATTGGCCAGATCGGCCAACGCCCGACGTAGTTTGCGCGTGCAGGCTGGTTTGGCTTGCAGCTGGCTGTGCGGGTTGGGCACCGAGAGATGGAACAGCGTCTGTTCGGTGGTCGGGCACAGCACCAGCACTTTGCAACCGAGGTGTTCGAGGTCCCAGATATGCTGATTCAGGCGCTCCGGGAGCATGTCGTTGCTGGTGATGCCGAGCACCGCAAGATCGATCGCCTGATCGGTCTGGTGCGCGCCAGTGACGCCGTTGGTCAGGCTCTCCAGCGTATTGAACGGCGTGACGTCGAGGCCGCAGTCTTCCAGTTGATGCTGTAGGGCCTGACGTGCCAGTTCGTGATTTTCCAGCACCGCCACGCGACGCCCGAGCAGTGGCGGGCCCGGCAGGTCTTCGCTGTCGTCGCGGGTTTTCGGCAGGCTCAGGCTGATCCAGAATTCCGAGCCTTCGCCCGGGGTGCTGTCGACGCCGATTTCGCCACCCATCTGTTCGATCAGACGCTTGGAGATCACCAGGCCCAGACCAGTACCGCCGGGTTGGCGCGACAACGAGTTGTCGGCTTGACTGAACGCTTGGAACAACGCGCGCACGTCCTGACTCGACAGGCCGATGCCGGTGTCCTGAATGCTGATCCGCAACTGCACGCTGTCTTCGTGTTCTTCTTCAAGCATGGCGCGGGCGACGATGGTGCCTTCGCGGGTGAATTTGATCGCGTTGCTGACCAGGTTGGTGAGGATCTGCTTGAGGCGCAGCGGGTCGCCGACCAGCGACAGCGGCGTATCGCGATAAACCAGACTCACCAGCTCCAACTGCTTTGCGTGGGCGGCCGGGGCCAGGATGGTCAGGGTGTCCTGCAGCAGATCGCGCAGGTTGAACGGGATGTGGTCGAGCACCAGTTTGCCGGCCTCGATCTTCGAGAAATCGAGAATCTCGTTGATGATCCCCAGCAGGCTGTCGGCGGACTTTTCGATGGTGCCCAGATAGTCGAGCTGGCGCGGCGTCAGTTCGCTTTTCTGCAACAGATGCGTGAAACCGAGAATGCCGTTGAGCGGCGTGCGGATCTCATGGCTCATGTTGGCGAGGAACTCGGATTTGATCCGGCTCGCCTCCAGCGCCTCTTTGCGTGCCAGATCCAGTTCGATGTTCTGGATCTCGATGGTTTCCAGATTCTGCCGCACGTCTTCGGTGGCCTGATCGACGCTGTGCTGCAGTTCTTCGCGAGCGTTCTGCAGGGTGCCGGCCATGCGGTTGATGCCCGAGGCGAGCTCGTCCAGTTCCTGACTGCCGAGCGGTGGCAGGCGGGTTTCCAGATGACCGTCCTTGAGCTGGGCAACTGCCTGTTTGATCTGGCTCAGCGGGCGGTTGATGGTGCGGCCCATGCGCAACGCGAGCAGGGCCGCGCCCGCCAGACCGGCGGCAATCAGCAGCAGGCTGGCAAACAGGCTGCGATAACCGCGCAGCAGCATGCCGTTGTGCGACAGCTCCAGTTCGACCCAGCCGAGCAGACGGTCGGATTCTTCGGGGATCAGATCACCAGCGAGGTTGCGATGCTTGCCGAACACCGGCATCAGGTAACGGGTGGCGTCATTGCCGCTGCGCCGTTGCAGTTGTGCACTGTCACCGCTGGGCGCCTGATTGAGCATGGTCGGGCCGGCGTGCGCCAGCGGTGTGCGGTCGGGGGCGAGGAAGGTGACGGCGCGCACGTCAGGTTGTTCGAGGGACTGGGTGGCGATGCGTTCGAGCAGATCGGTGTTGCCGTGGCCCATGGCGGGCGCCACCAGCGGCGCCAGTTGTTCGGCGATCATTTCACCGCGCTGCATCAATTGGGTCTGCAAATCGGACTGTTGCATCCAGGTGAAATAGCCACCGAGCACCAACGCCATCAGGCTGGTGGGCAACAGGGTCAGCAACAACACGCGACCTTTGATTCCCAGTTTCTTGAGCACACCCATCTCCTGCATCCCGCTGAACTGTTGACTCGCACGTGCGTCCGGCACGCGACATTGGCGCAGTGTAGCGATTTGCAGGCAGGCAATCTTCGGAAAAATCATGTCGCCATTGGTCGGCGCGGCCTGGCGCGTTTGTCCGGCCGGTCAAGCTTGGGTTGCCCGATGGCGGGCAATCTTGAATAATCGGCCAACTGAGAATTATTAGCAGATACTCATGACTCCTGTTTCCACCGACCTGCCACGCATTCTCGCCATTGAGGACGACCCGGTGCTGGGCGCCTATGTTCACGAGCATCTGGGCCGCAGCGGCTTTGCGGTGACCTGGTGCCAGAACGGTCAGGAAGGGCTGAACATTGCGCGTCACCAGCCGTTCGACGTGGTGCTGATGGACATTCTGCTGCCGGGGCTCGACGGCCTGAAGGTGCTGACGCAATTGCGCCAGAGCCATTCGACGCCGGTGCTGCTGATGTCGGCGCTGGGCGCCGAGGCCGATCGCATCAGCGGTTTTCGCCTGGGCGCCGATGATTACCTGCCCAAGCCGTTCAGCATGGCCGAGCTGCATGTGCGGATCGAGGCGATCCTGCGCCGGGTGGCGCTGGATCGGCGCCCGGCAGCGATTGCCCCGGCTGCGATCCACGGCGCGCTGCGCTTCGACGACGAACAATGCGAAGTCTTCTATAACGCACAAGCCGCCGGTCTGACTCGCAGCGAATACCGTCTGCTGGAAACCCTCAATCGCAACGACGAAGAAGTGCTGAGCAAGGCCTTCCTTTATCAGCATGTGCTGCAACGTGGCTATGCGGCCCACGACCGCAGCCTCGACATGCACATCAGCCAGATCCGCCGCAAACTCAAGGCCATCGGTTACCTCGAACGGGAAGTGCGCACGGTGTGGGGCAAGGGTTATGTGCTGAGTGCCACCGATGAAAATCTCTGACCTGCCGGGGCGGCATTCGCTGTTCTGGAAACTGGCGTGTCTGCTGGTAGCGTTCTGTCTGTTGATGATCTGGCTGAGCTGGTCCTGGGGCCGCTACATGGAAGAGCGCAACCAGTATCTCTCCGACGAGGCGCGCGGCACTCTGAGCCGTTATGCCGGCGAAGCCGAGCGGGCGTGGCAGCGCGGTGAGCGCGACGGGGTCGATAACTGGTTGCAGAGCATGGAGCTGCGCGAAGCCGCCTGGGTCGGGGTGATCGACCGCAATCTGCAGTCGTTGAGCAGCGATCCGCTGAATGAACAGGAAATCCAGCACCTGACCTTTTTACGCGGCCTCGACTGGCCGATCCACAAGCAAGGCCGGCCATGGCTGCGCGTACCGTTTCCGCAGAATCCGTCCGCCGGCAGTCTGGTAATCGAGTTGCCCGAGCGCTTCCTGCCGGGGAAATACCGGGTGTTCTGGCGGGTGATCACCAACGGGGTGATTCCGGGATTGTTCACCTTGCTGCTGTGTGTCGGTCTGTATCGCTTGCTGGTGGTGCCGCTGAACAACCTGCGTGAGCAGGCCAATGCGTGGCGTGCCGACCAATTGAATGTGCGTCTGTCGAGCGGCATTACCCAGCGCCCGGACGAACTCGGTGAACTGGCGCGGGCCTTCGATTCAATGTCCGAACGCCTGCAATCCACCGTCGCCCTGCAACAGCAATTGCTGCGCGACCTGTCCCATGAACTGCGCACGCCGCTGAGCCGGCTGCGGGTGGCCAGTGAAAGCGAACAGGATCTACGGCAACTGCGCGAGCGCATCGGCCGTGAAGTCGACGGCATGCAACGACTGGTCGAAGACACCCTGCAACTGGCGTGGCTCGACACCGAGCGTGCGCCGCTGCCTGACGAAGCGATCCAGATTCAGGCCTTGTGGGAAATGCTCACCGACAACGCCTGTTACGAAAGCGGCTGGCCGAGCCTGCAATTGCAGTGCGCGGTGCCGGCGTCGTGCTGGGTGCGCGGCAATCTCAATACTTTAGCGCAGGCGCTGGAGAACATTCTGCGCAACGCCATCCGTCATTCGCCCGAGGGCGGCATCGTGCGCCTCGATGGACGGCGTGACGGCGATTACTGGCATTTGTGGCTGGAGGATCAGGGCGGCGGGGTGGCCGAGGGCGATCTGCAACGGATCTTCTCGCCCTTCACCCGCCTCGACGGCTCGCGCCCGGGGGACGGCGGGTTTGGTCTGGGGCTGAGCATTGCGAGGAATGCGGTGCAAAGGCAGGGTGGGATGTTGTGGGCGGAGAATGGTGGGGCGGGGTTGCGCTTGAATTTTCGGCTGATTGCCGATGACGGCGGCGTGACGGCTGACGCCTTCGCGAGCAAGCCCGCTCCCACAGTGGATGTGGGGCGTCCGCAGATTGTATAACCAACACCGTCACCCTCCTGTGGGAGCGGGCTTGCTCGCGAAGGGGCCCTTCGATTCAACTAATAGTCTCACCACTGGTGAGACTTTTACTGCTTATTCCCATAAGCCATAAGCACCGCACTTTGCGTGATATGGCCTGCGAACGTTTGCCGGTATGATAGGCGCCCCCGCACGTCTGGATTGCGAATACGCCATGACCCTGCAGTACCCAACCATCGCCGATTGCGTCGGCAACACTCCGCTGGTGCGTTTGCAGCGCCTGCCCGGTGCCACCAGCAACACCCTGTTGCTCAAGCTCGAAGGGAACAACCCGGCGGGTTCGGTCAAGGACCGTCCGGCGCTGTCGATGATCACCCGTGCCGAACTGCGCGGGCAGATCCACGCCGGCGACACGCTGATCGAAGCGACCTCGGGCAACACCGGGATTGCGCTGGCCATGGCCGCCGCGATCAAGGGTTACAAGATGATCCTGATCATGCCGGACAACTCCAGCGCCGAGCGCAAGGCGGCGATGACCGCTTACGGTGCCGAGCTGATTCTGGTCAGCCAGGAAGAGGGCATGGAAGGCGCTCGCGATCTCGCCCAGCGGATGGAAGCCGAAGGCCGTGGCAAAGTGCTTGATCAGTTCGCCAACGGCGATAATCCGGAGGCGCACTACACCACCACCGGCCCGGAAATCTGGCGTCAGACCCAGGGCTCCATCACCCATTTCGTCAGTTCGATGGGCACCACCGGCACCATCATGGGCGTGTCGCGCTACTTGAAAGAGCAGAGCGACAGCGTGCAGATCATCGGGCTGCAACCGATGGAAGGCTCGGCCATTCCCGGTATCCGTCGCTGGCCGCAGGAATACCTGCCGAAGATCTATCAGGCTGATCGCGTTGACCGCATCGTCGACATGGCGCAAAGCGAGGCCGAAGACGTCACCCGGCGTCTGGCCCGCGAAGAAGGCATCTTCTGTGGCGTGTCCTCGGGCGGTGCGGTGGCAGCGATGCTGCGCCTGTCCAAAGAAGTTGAAAACGCGGTGATCGTCGCGATCATCTGCGACCGTGGCGACCGTTATCTGTCGACCGGCATTTTCGACGCGCCCAACTGATGGCCAAGCACGAGAGAGGCCTGCGCTTCCAGCCCACCGGCGGCAGCAAGGCCGCGCAAATTCCGACCGGCAAAAAACAGCGCTTGAACATCGAGCGCCTGGCCAATGACGGTCGCGGCATCGCGTTTTTCGAAGGCAAAACCTGGTTCGTCCTCGGCGCCCTCGCCGGTGAAGAGGTCGAGGCGCGGGTGCTTGGCGCCCGCGGCAAAGTGGTCGAAGCGCGCACCGAGCGCGTGTTCAAGGCCAGCGAGTTGCGTCGCCCGGCAGCCTGTCAGCATGCCGGCCGCTGCGGCGGGTGCAGCGTGCAACACTTGCCCCACGCCGAGCAGCTTGCCCTGAAACAGCGCATGCTCGCCGAGCAGCTGTCGAAGGTCGCCGGGGTCGCGCCTGACGAATGGGCTGCGCCGTTGACTGGCCCGGAATTCGGCTATCGCCGCCGCGCGCGGATCGCCGTGCGCTGGGACATGAAAGCCAAGCAGCTTGAAGTCGGTTTCCGCGCTGCCGGCAGTCAGGACATCGTCGCCATCAACGAATGCCCGGTGCTGGTACAGCCCTTGCAACCGATCATGACCCGTTTGCCGGAGATGCTCCGTCGTTTGAGCAAACCGCAGGCGCTGGGGCATGTCGAGTTGTTCAGTGGTTCATCGCTGGCGGTGTTGTTGCGACACATGGCGCCGCTGTCCGAAGCCGACCTGACGATCCTCAAGGATTTCTGCCAGTTCCATGCAGCGCAACTGTGGTTGCATGGCGAAGGCCAGCCGCAACCGGTGGATGCCACGCAGGCGCTGGGCTATCGCCTGGAGCAATGGGATCTCGATCTGGCCTGGCGGCCAGGGGATTTCATCCAGGTCAACGCCGGGGTCAACGAGGCGATGGTCGCGCAGGCGCTGGACTGGCTGAAGCCGACCGGTGACGAGCGCGTACTCGACCTGTTCTGCGGTCTGGGTAACTTCGCCTTGCCGCTGGCCAAAAGCGTGCGTGAAGTGGTGGCGGTGGAGGGCGTGCAGACCATGGTCGACCGTGCCGCTGCCAATGCTGCTAGCAACAATTTGCATAACACAAAGTTTTTTCAAGCCGATTTATCCCAGCCTTTGACCGATGCTCAGTGGATCGGAAACGGCTTTTCTGCGGTACTCTTGGACCCACCGCGTGACGGTGCTTTCGAGGTGGTGCGCAAGCTCGCGACCCTGGGTGCCAAACGGTTGGTGTATGTATCGTGCAACCCTGCAACTCTGGCGCGCGATACGGTCGAATTGATCAGGCAGGGCTACCGGTTAAAACGTGCCGGGATTCTCGATATGTTTCCTCAGACGGCACATGTCGAGGCCATGGCGTTATTTGAAGCGAGCCAGGATGGCTCGTCTGAATCCGTCTGACCTGTCCGGGCGGCGCTCGCTTTAGCCCCGCGAGCGCATACGGGCGTTGAGGGTCAGCGATTTGACGCATTGAATCTGCGTCGTAGGGAAGGTAAAGCAGCATGGTACAGGTGAGAGCACACCAGCCGATCAACACTGACGGCAGTATCAATCTCGAGGCTTGGCTCGATCACGCGGTCAGTGTCGACATGGCACTGGATCGCGAAGCCTTGAAAGAAGCCTGCGAGTTCGCTCGCGAGGCCGAACAGCAGTCCAATGCCAAGAAGAATCTGTGGGCCGAAGGCTCCGGCAGTTTCAGCACGGGACTGGAGATCGCCGAGATCCTCGCCGACCTCAAACTCGATCAGGATTCGCTGGTCGCGGCGGTGCTGTATCGCGGCGTCCGCGAAGGTCAGATCGAACTCGCGGCGGTCAGCCAGCGCTTCGGTCCCGTCGTGGCCAAACTGATCGACGGCGTGCAGCGCATGGCGGCAATCAGTGCCAGCCTCAGCCCGCGCCAGTCGATGGTGATGGGCACTCAGGGCCAGGTGGAAAACCTGCGCAAGATGCTGGTGGCGATGGTCGACGACGTTCGTGTCGCGCTGATCAAACTGGCCGAACGTACCTGCGCCATTCGCGCGGTGAAAACCGCTGACGACGAGAAGCGCAACCGCGTCGCCCGGGAAGTCTTCGACATCTATGCGCCGCTCGCGCACCGGCTCGGCATCGGTCATATCAAGTGGGAGCTGGAGGACTTGTCCTTCCGTTACCTGGAGCCTGATCAATACAAACAGATCGCCAAGCTGCTCCATGAGCGGCGGCTGGACCGTGAGCGGTTCATCAGCGATGTGATGACCCAGCTCAAGGACGAATTGCAGGCCACCGGCGTCGACGCCGACATCAGCGGCCGGGCGAAACACATCTATTCGATCTGGCGCAAAATGCAGCGCAAGGGTCTGGAGTTCAGCCAGATCTACGACGTGCGCGCCGTGCGCGTGCTGGTGCCGGAAATGCGCGACTGCTACACCGCGCTCGGCATCGTCCACACCCTGTGGCGGCACATCCCGAAGGAATTCGACGACTACATCGCCAACCCGAAAGAGAACGGCTACCGCTCGCTGCACACCGCGGTAATCGGTCCGGAAGGCAAGGTGCTGGAAGTACAGATCCGTACGCACTCGATGCACGAGGAGGCCGAGCTCGGCGTCTGCGCGCACTGGCGCTACAAGGGCACCGACGTCAAATCCGGCTCGAACCACTACGAAGAGAAAATCTCCTGGCTGCGGCAGGTGCTCGAATGGCACGAAGAGCTGGGCGACATCGGTGGTCTGGCCGAACAGCTGCGGGTCGATATCGAACCGGACCGGGTGTACATCTTCACCCCCGACGGCCACGCCATCGATTTGCCGAAGGGGGCGACGCCGCTGGACTTCGCCTACCGCGTGCACACCGAAATCGGGCACAACTGCCGTGGCGCGAAGATCAACGGGCGGATCGTGCCGCTCAACTACAGCCTGCAGACCGGTGAGCAGGTCGAGATCATCACCAGCAAACACGGTACGCCGAGCCGTGACTGGCTGAACCCGAACCTGGGCTACGTCACCACCTCGCGGGCGCGGGCGAAGATCGTTCACTGGTTCAAGTTGCAGGCCCGTGACCAGAACGTTGCGGCCGGTAAAACCCTGATCGAGCGCGAACTCAATCGCCTCGGTCTGCCGGCGGTGGATTTCGACAAGCTGGCCGAAAAGGCCAACATGAAGACCGCCGAAGACATGTTCGCCGCCCTCGGTGCCGGCGACTTGCGTCTGGCGCAACTGGTCAACCTGGCGCAGCAACTGGTCGAGCCGGAACGCGGCAACGAACAGCTGGAGTTGATCCCGCGCAAAGCCACTGGCTACAAGCCGGGCAAGCGCGGCGACATTCAGATTCAGGGTGTCGGCAACCTGATGACGCAGATGGCCGGCTGCTGCCAGCCGCTGCCGGGCGACGCGATTGTCGGCTACATCACCCAGGGCCGCGGCGTGAGCATTCACCGGCAGGACTGCGCCTCGGTGCTGCAACTGGCCGGGCGCGAGCCGGAGCGGATCATCCAGGTCAGCTGGGGCCCGGTGCCGGTGCTCACCTATCCGGTGGACATCGTCATCCGCGCCTACGACCGTTCCGGTCTGCTGCGGGACGTCTCGCAGGTGCTGCTCAACGAGCGGATCAACGTGCTGGCGGTCAATACCCGCTCGAACAAGGAAGACAACACCGCGCTGATGTCGCTGACCATCGAGATTCCCGGGCTGGATGCGCTGGGGCGCTTGCTGGGGCGGATTTCGCAGTTGCCGAACATCATCGAGACGCGGCGTAACCGTACTCCGTGAAGATGGCTTCGTTCGAAGGTGGGAGCGGGCTTGCTCGCGAAGAGGGCGTGTCAGTCGATATTTGCGCTGAATGACACACCGCATTCGCGAGCAAGCCCGCTCCCACATTGGTTTTGTGTAGAGGCATGACAGATGTATTCACTTGAAGACCTGCTCCACCTGATGAGCCGCCTGCGCGATCCGCAGTTCGGTTGCCCGTGGGACATCAAGCAAACCTACGCGACCATCGTCCCGCATACCCTCGAAGAAGCCTATGAAGTGGCTGACGCCATTGAACGCGGCGACTTCGATCACTTGCAGGGCGAGCTGGGTGATCTGTTGTTTCAGGTGGTCTATTACAGCCAGTTGGCCCGGGAAGAAGGGCGCTTCGAATTTGCCGGAGTGATCGACAGCATCACGCGCAAGCTGATCCGTCGTCATCCGCACGTGTTCCCCACCGGCGATCTGTACGCGCCGCTGGATGTGCCACGGCTGAATGAAGAACAGGTCAAGCAGCGTTGGGAAGAGATCAAGGCCGAAGAACGCGCGGAGAAATCCGCCGTGCCCGAGCAGCTGTCACTGCTCGATGACGTGCCCGCCGCGTTGCCGGCACTGTCGCGTTCGGCCAAGTTGCAAAAGCGCGCCGGGCAGGTCGGCTTCGACTGGCCGGATGCACTGCCGGTGCTGGACAAGGTGCGCGAAGAGCTCGATGAAGTGCTCGAAGCCATGTCCGAAAACGATCCCGACGCGGTGGCTGACGAGATCGGTGATCTGCTGTTTTCCGTGGTCAATCTGGCCCGGCATCTCAAGGTCGATCCGGAAACCGCACTGCGCTGTGCCAACGCCAAGTTCGAACGACGTTTCCGATTTATCGAACAGGCATTGCGCGACACCCGTCGTCCCATGGAAGATTGCACCCTCGAAGAGTTGGACGCCCTGTGGGGTGAAGCCAAACGTCAGGAAAAGAATTTGCCCAGCTGCGGCTGAGCCGTTGCCCAAGTGAGTAAGCATTAATGAGCCTTTCCCTTCGCGACCAGTTGCTCAAAGCAGGTCTGGTCAACCAAAAGCAGGCCAAGCAGGTCAGCAAAGACAAGCAGAAGCAACAGCGTCTGGCCCACAAAGGGCAGGCCGAGCTGGATGATTCGCAGCAGCGCGCCGCTCAGGAAGCCATGGCCGAGAAGGTCAAGCGCGACCAGGAGCTGAACCGCCAGCAGCAGGAGAAAGCCGAGGCCAAGGCCCGTGCCGCACAGGTCAAGCAGTTGATCGAAGTCTCGCGTCTGCCGAAGCTGACCACCGAGGACTACTACAACTTCGTCGACGACAAGAAGGTCAAGCGCATCTCGGTCAATACGCTGATGCGCAACAAGCTCAGCAGCGGCTCGCTGGCGATCGTGCACCATGCCGGCGGCTACGAAGTGATCCCTCGTGAAGCGGCCCTGAAGATCCAGGAGCGCGACCCGCAACGTATCGTGCAGCTCAACGTGCAGACCGAAGAGGTCAATGCCGAGGACGATCCGTACGCGGCCTATCAGATCCCTGATGACCTGATGTGGTAAACCGATAAAGCTGTAACAACCCAAACTGTGGCGAGGGAGCTTGCTCCCGCTGGACTGCGTAGCAGGCCTCTGCTCTTGAGTTGAAGAGCAGGGCCGCTTCGCGCCCCAGCGGGAGCAAGCTCCCTCGCCACAGGTTCAATATTCGCCTAAGCGGATTTCAGATCCCGTTGCTGTTCTTGCAGTTCGAGTTCGGCCTTGTAGTTGTGGGCATCGATCTCGTTGTGGAACATGCCGACCAGCAAGTCTTGTTGATGCACATCCCAGATCCGTACACCGGCGGCTACGCCTTCATGGGACATGTGTGAATCGTCGCGTTCAGTTACTTTTACAGTCATCTGCTAGCTCCAAATCTCAAGTTATCTGCAGCAAGGCGTGTGCAGGACTCTTTTATATGATTTGTTAGCTTGCTAAGTAAACGCTTGATTTGTGCAAGGTGTTGTTGCGGTTTTTGCAACAGTGCTGCAGCCCGCGTAATCCGCGACATTCGGTCGCAGGGCGGGAAGTTGCATGACAGAAGTTTCATTTTCAGGCGCACTGATATCCCCTGTGGGAGCGGGCTTGCTCGCGAAAGCGGAGTGTCAGTCGCCACCTTCATACCTGAGCCAGCGCTTTCGCGAGCAAGCCCGCTCCCACAAGGGAAAGCGGAGTGCCTGGCGACTTTCTGCAGACGAAAAAAAACGCCCCGAACCAGTCGGGGCGTTTTCATGTGTGGCTCTGCAGCGGGGACTTACTTGCCTTCCCAGCGCTTCAGCACCAGCGTGGCGTTGGTGCCGCCGAAGCCGAAGCTGTTGCTCATCACGGTGTTGATGGTGGCGTTTTCGCGGGTCTTGGTCAGCACCGGCAGATCGGCCACTTCAGGGTCCAGTTCGTCGATGTTGGCGGAACCGGCGATGAAGTTGCCTTCCATCATCAGCATGCAGTAGATCGCTTCGTGAACGCCGGCGGCGCCCAGGGAGTGACCGGACAGGCTCTTGGTCGAGCTGATCGCTGGAGCCTTGTCGCCGAACACTTCACGCACACCTTTCATTTCCGCGACGTCGCCGACCGGAGTCGAGGTGCCGTGGGTGTTCAGGTAGTCGATCGGGGTGTCGACGGTGGACATTGCCATCTGCATGCAGCGGATCGCGCCTTCGCCACTTGGGGCAACCATGTCGTAGCCGTCGGACGTTGCGCCGTAGCCAACGATTTCAGCGTAGATCTTGGCGCCACGGGCCAGAGCGTGTTCCAGCTCTTCAACCACGACCATGCCGCCACCGCCAGCGATGACGAAACCGTCACGGTCGGCGTCGTAGGCGCGGGAGGCTTGTTCCGGGGTGTCGTTGCGCTTGCTGGACAGGGCGCCCATCGCGTCGAACAGGAACGACTGGCTCCAGTGCTCTTCTTCACCGCCACCGGCGAAGACGATGTCCTGCTTGCCCATCTGGATCTGTTCCATGGCGGTACCGATGCAGTGAGCACTGGTGGCGCAGGCAGAAGCGATGGAGTAGTTCAGGCCCTTGATCTTGAACGGCGTGGCCAGGCACGCGGAAACGGTGCTGCTCATGGTCCGCGTTACACGGTATGGGCCAACGCGTTTCACGCCTTTCTCGCGCAGGATGTCCAGCGCTTCCATCTGGTTCAGAGTCGACGCGCCGCCGGAGCCGGCGATCAGGCCGGTACGCGGGTTGGACACTTGCTCTTCGGTCAGGCCGGAGTCAGTGATCGCGTCTTTCATGGCCAGGTAGGCGTAAGCCGCTGCGTGGCCGACGAAACGATAGATCTTGCGATCGATCAGTTCTTCAAGGTTGAGGTCGATGGAGCCGGAAACCTGGCTACGCAGACCCATTTCAGCATATTCCGGGTTGAACCGGATGCCAGGGCGGCTTGCACGCAGGTTAGCGGAGACGGTCTCTTTGTCATTGCCCAGGCACGAAACAATGCCCAGACCAGTGATAACGACGCGGCGCATGCGAATAACCCTTAGAAGTTGTCAGTGGAGGTGAACACGCCGACGCGAAGGCCTTCGGCGGTGTAGATTTCGCGACCGTCGACAGTCACCGAACCGTCGGCGATGGCCAGGTTCAGCTTGCCCTTGAGGACGCGTTTGATATGAATGTTGTAGGTGACTTTCTTGGCGGTCGGCAGGACCTGGCCGAAGAATTTCACTTCGCCCGAACCCAGCGCACGGCCACGGCCCGGCAGGCCTTGCCAGCCCAGGAAGAAGCCGACCAGTTGCCACATGGCGTCCAGACCCAGGCAGCCCGGCATCACCGGATCGCCCTCAAAGTGGCACGCGAAGAACCACAGGTCAGGGTTGATATCCAGCTCGGCGACCAATTCACCTTTGCCGTACTTGCCGCCTTCTTCGCTGATCAGGGTGATGCGATCCACCATCAGCATGTTCGGGGCGGGCAGTTGCGCGTTACCTGGGCCGAACAGCTCACCGCGACTGCAGCGCAGCAGGTCTTCCCGAGTAAAGGCGTTTTGTTTGGTCATGCGAGCTCCTCAATAATCCCATGCGGCAGGTGGGGCAAATCTTCCCGGCCGATCGACGCGTTCATGCCTCGTACCGGCAGCCTACTCATAGACTATTGCGTTGTGGTGAAAGTCACAGCACCAAGGACATGAATGTACACTTGTGCACTGAAATTTTTATTCAAGCCTCTTTTGAGGCTCGTTCGGGTGCCTAAGACTGCCGCACTTTCGCTTTTCACGCCAGTCGCAGATGGTCGAAAAACCGTCACTACTGCACCCAGCGCTGCAGAATCTGTTGTAGGTCATTGCGTTTGAACGGCTTGGCCAGGTAATCGTTCATGCCCGCCGAAAGGCAAGTTTCGCGGTCGCCCTGCAACGCGTTGGCGGTCAGCGCGATGATCGGCACCTCGCGGCGTCCGGGCAGTTGACGGATCTGCCGAGTCGCCTCGTAACCGTCGATGATCGGCAGGCGGCAGTCCATCAGAATCACTTCGAAATCATTGCCTTCGGCGCTGCGCACCGCTTGCGCGCCATCGGTGGCGACGCTGACGGTAAAGCCCAGGCTGCGCAGCATCGCTTCGATGACGGTCTGGTTGACCGGATTGTCCTCCACCAGCAACACATTGCGCCCCTCACCATGCCCGTTGCCATTGGCTGCGCGCGGTGCCGCCAGTTGCGGTAGCGACTGCTTATATAAGGCCAGCGGGATTTCCAGGGTGAACACCGACCCCAGGCCTTCTTCGCTTTGGGCGCGCAACGTCCCGCCCATGCGTTCGGCCAGGGTGCGGGCGATCGGCAAGCCGAGGCCGGTGCCGCCATAGCGCCGGGAAATCGAACTGTCGGCCTGCTGGAACGCATTGAACATCAACTCCAGGCTTTCCGAGGAGATACCGATGCCACTGTCGCGCACCGAACAGGTGAACCACAGCAACTCGTGATCCAGCGACTGCCACTGTGCCTCGATGCTGACCCGGCCACGCTCGGTGAACTTCAACGCGTTGCCCACCAGATTGACCAGAATCTGCCGGATCCGCGTCGGGTCGCCCTGCACCTGCAAGGCGCGCATGTCCTCGGGGATCCGCAGATTCAGGTCCAGGCCACGCTGCACCGCGCTGTGCTGGAACGACTGGGCGCAAGCGCCGATCAGGTCGGCGAGGTTGAATGGAATGTGCTCAAGCTCCAGTTCCGAGCGTTCGATCCGCGAGAAGTCGAGAATGTCGTTGATGACTTTCAGCAGGTGTTCGGTGGACTCGGAAGCCAGCGCCGCGTACTCGATCTGCTCCTCGGTCATGTCGGTGGTTTCCAGCAACTGCAACATGCCCAGCACTCCGTTCATCGGGGTGCGCAATTCATGGCTCATCATCGCCAGAAAATCGGATTTGGCGTTGTTGGCCTTTTCCGCTTCTTCACGGGTCTGGATCAGTTGCGCCATCGCTTGATGCTGTTCGCGGCTGGCCTGCTCCAGTGCCTGGGCGAGGTTGTTGATGTGCTGCGACAGGGCGCCCAACTCGGTGTCATCGACGATCGGCAGTGGGGTCTTGTAATCGCCTTGCTGAATCGCCTTGACCGCGTTGCCGATATCGCGGATCGGCGCCGACAGACTGCCGGCCAGACGCCGCGCCAGAACAAAGGTGAAGAGCAGGGCGAACAACGCCAGAATCCCGGCCTTGAGCAGAATTTCCTGTTGGCGCTGACTGAAGGCATCGTTGGACAGACCGACAATCACCCGGCCCAGATAGTCCTCGCTGGTCACATTGTTGCTGGCTTTGGCGTCGTGGAAAAAATCGCTGTTGAGGGCGATCCGTTGCAGGCGCACCGGGGCCTGGAACACCTCCACCTGATGCGGGCGGTTGTGCGCGTCGGCGGCTTGTTCAACGTAGGCAAGAATCCGGTTGGCGCTGTCCTGCACTTCCAGAAAGCGCACGTTCGGTGTGGCCAGGGTCGCTTTGAGCAGGCTTTCCAGCACTTCGTTGTTGCCGGAAATCACCCCGTACTCGGTGGCGGGCGCCAGTTGGTTGGCGATCAGTTGCCCGGTGTGATTGAGCTCCTGCCGTAAATCCTGAATCCGCACGAAGGTAAAGAAACTGATCAGCAGCAGCGTGAGCAGCAGGGCCGGGCCGAGGCTGATCAATTGCGTGCGGGTGTTGATGTCCCAGCGGCGACGCAGATTCATGGGTGGCTTTCTCCTTCAGCCAACTGGCGGGCAACAGACGCTTCATCGATTGGCTCGATACCGAGGGAACGAGCGACCTGCACATTACTTGAGACCTTGAAACGATCGGGGTAGAGCGTGCGCGGCCACGTCGCCGGCGGGCGATCAAGTAACCGGTCAAGGATCGCCAGCCAGTCGGGCTGATCGCTGTAAGTGCTGGCGAGGCTGCCGGCCCGCACGAACGCCGCGTTCGGCCCGACCAGCGCCACTTGCCGGGAGTAACTGCTGAGCAACAGGTTTTTCGCGGTTTTCGGGTTGTACAGATCGGGATCGTCGAGGCCCAGCAGCACGTCACTGTTTCTCAGCACGCTTTGTAACGGGCGACTGTCCTGGGTGTTGTCCCAACGCTGGCTGACGATTTGCAGATTCAGCGGCGCTGCTGCCTGGTGCAGCTCCTTGAGCAGGAATTCGCTGTGCTGGTCGAACAGCACGCCGACCCGCCGCACCTGCGGCAGAATCCGTCGAATCAGTTGCAGTTGCCGCCCCAGCGGTGGATCGCTCCATAGCAGACTCAAGTGCGGCGGTTGTGCGCCACCCAAGCGTTGCCGCGCTTGCAATCGGCTGATGCGCAACACCAGCGTCGCCGGGCCCTGGGGCTCCTGCAGGCGCCAGTCGAGGCTGGGCAGGTCGAGCAGAATCATCCGCAGATTGCTCGGCAACTTGCCCGGCGCCGGCAGGCTGGCCAGCGGCTGGAACCGCACGTTGTCGGTAGGACGCAGCTCGCTCAGGGCCTGGACGAAGGCTTGCACCCCGGGGCTTTCTTCGGCGCCGGTCAACAGAATATCGGCGGCTTGCACCGCCACGCCGTGTAGCCACGCGGTCAAAAACAGACAGACACCCGCCAGCCAGTGGCCAAGGGTTGGCGTCTTGTTTGCCGTGGCGTAGCGCACCCTAGAACTCCAGCTCGGCGCTGAAGTACAGCACCCGGCGTTCGTCGTAATTGTTGTCGACGAAAGTGGTCGGTTCATTGTCGAGCCGCTGCTGCAGCACGCCGGCCAGTTGCAGTTGTGCCTTGCCCAGCGGGATGCGTTTGGCGATGCGCGTGTCGACGCGCTCGAAGCGGTAGCCGTTGAGCGCGTTGTCGCCGTAATAGAACAGCGCGCTGTTCCAGCCGTGGCCCCAATCACGCAGCCAGCCGGCAGAACCGCTGTTGCGCGAGGTGAATTGCTGATCCAGCGGATTGCTCGCTTCGGCGTCGACGAAAGCGTAAGTGAAGCGCAGGCGATCGATCATGCTCAGGCGCCAGTCGAGCTGGGTTTCGGTGCCGCGAAAGCGTGAGCTGTTGGCGTTGCTGGCGATGTACTGGTTGTTGCGCAGCGGCTCGCTGATCATCCCGGTGATTTCGTCGTAGAACAGCTTCACGTCCACGGCCAGCCCTAGCTCGGCGAAATAGCCGTTGTAGCCCAGTTCGCGCGAGCGCATGTGTTCCTGATCGAGATTGCCCGGGCCACGGGTCTTGACGAAGTAGCGCGCCGAGGACTGACCGTAGGCCGAGGGCCGCAGGTTGCTCACCTGATAGCTCCAGTTGACGTTGTTCTCGAACATGTCCGGCGAACGGATCGCCTCCGAATACACCGCGCGCAGGCCATGGCGCGGGTTGATCAGGTAGTTGACGGCGAATCGCGGCGTCAGCGAACTGCCGATCAATTGGGTGTTTTCGAACATGGCGCCACCCTGCAACAGCCAGTGTTCACTGGCGCGCCACTCCAGTTGGCCGAACGCGCGCCAGGTGGTGTCGTCCAGCGTGCCGTTGAAGTAGGTCTCGGAGTCGGCCCGGTCGTAACGATAGTTCAGGCCGCTGACCAGCCGCAGACTGTCGGACAGGCTGAGGGTGTCCTGCAATTCGAGATCGTAGCGCGACTCGCGGGCGCTTTGATCGATGTCTCCGCACAAGGTCTGGCTGGCACCGTTGCGCCACTGATCCAGCACCTGATTGGCCAGGGCCATTTCCTGCGGGGTACCCGGCGCGGCGCCAGGGCCGGTGAAGCGGGTGATATTGCGTGCGAGGCGTTCGGTGTAGTTCGGGTTGAGCTGCCACAGCTGGGTCAGTTGCGGGCTGAACGACACTTCGGCATCGCAAGCGCGCCACACTTGCTGGCGATCCCAGTGCTGGGCCGAACCCTGTATATAAAGGCTGTGTTCGGGATTGATGTCGAGATTCCAGCGCACCGAGCCGGCGTAATCCTTGGCGATCACGTCGGAATTGTTCCCGGCAGCGGTAATCCCCGAGAACACCGGGCGGTAGGTGTAGGGCCGCTGGTTGCTGCCGTCCTTCGCGTTGATCTGCCAGTCGAGGCTCTGATTGTCGCTCAGGGTCTGGCTGACGGCGAGGCTGAAGCGGTTCAAGCGGCGGCTGTCACGGTAATCGGCGCCGGTACGGTCGCTGTCGAAGCCATCGTCTTCCTGGCCGGACAGCGACAAACGCAGGTCGCCGCCATTCCACCCCGTGCCCTGGCTGGCATAGAAGTCGTTGATGCCGCGCTGGCCTCGGGTGACCTTCAGGCGCGTGCCGTGGCTGTCCGCCGGGTTGCGGGTGATGATGTTGACCACCGCCATCAGCGCGTTGGCGCCGTAGCTGACGGTGTTCGGCCCACGGAAAACCTCGATGCGCTCGATGTCTTCCATGGCCACCGGAATGTCACTCCAGTCCACCGTGGCCAGGCCTGCGCGGTACACCGAGCGGCCATCGATCAGCACCTGCATGCGCCGCGCTTCGCTGGCGTTGGTTCCGTGATAGTTGACCGCCGCCTGATTGCCGCTGATGTTGCCGACCATCATCCCCGGCACCAGTCGCAGCAACTCGCTGATGTCCCGCGCGCCACTGGCACTGATCAGCTCACTGTCGATGACGGTCATGCTCCCCGGCACTTCCGCCGGCGTCTGTTTCAGGCGCGTGGCCGTCAGCACCTGCGGCAGCGTTTCGCTGTCGACAAACAGGTCGTCCGCCTGCAACACCGGGCTGAACAGCAGCGCCAGCAGCAGTGACGAACGCGAGGGGGGAGAGCCAAAAGACACGGCACGGCCTTGATCGCAAAGAATTGGCGCGCATGTTAACCGAGGACAGTGACTTTTCCAGTCACGATGCGGGCATTTTCCTCGGCTTTATTGGTCTTCTTCCTACAAGTGTCGGTAATTGACGCAGGGGCTGGCCGCGCTCCGGTCGCCCCGTATAATGCCGGCATCGCCACTGGTATGGATTAACGGATTGCATATGACTGAACAGCGCCCGATTGCGGTCCTGGGAGGCGGAAGTTTTGGTACCGCCGTGGCCAATCTATTGGCCGAGAACGGCCATCAAGTCCGGCAGTGGATGCGTGACCCCGAGCAGGCCGAGGCCATCCGGGTCAACCGCGAGAATCCGCGTTACCTCAAAGGCATCAAGATTCTGCCGGGAGTGACTGCGGTCACTGACCTGCAGGCCACCCTCGACGCCTGCGAGCTGTGCTTCGTCGCGCTGCCCTCGAGCGCATTGCGCACGGTGCTGGCCGCCCACGCCGAGCGCCTGAGCGGCAAGATGCTGGTCAGCCTGACCAAGGGCATCGAAGCCCACACCTTCAAACTGATGAGCCAGATCCTCGAAGAGATCGCCCCGCAGGCGCGCATCGGCGTGCTGTCCGGGCCGAACCTTGCGCGGGAGATCGCTGAACACGCGCTGACCGCCACCGTGGTCGCCAGCGAAGACGAAGAACTCTGCAAAGCGGTACAGGCTGCGTTGCATGGTCGCACCTTCCGCGTTTACGCCAGTGCTGACCGTTTCGGCGTCGAGCTGGGTGGGGCGTTGAAAAACGTTTACGCGATCATCGCCGGCATGGCGGTGGCGCTGGAGATGGGCGAGAACACCAAGAGCATGCTGATCACTCGCGCCCTGGCCGAGATGACCCGGTTCGCGGTGAACCAGGGTGCCAACCCGATGACCTTCCTCGGTCTGGCCGGGGTCGGTGATCTGATCGTCACCTGCTCGTCGCCGAAGAGCCGCAACTACCAGGTCGGGTTTGCTCTCGGTCAGGGCTTGAGCCTTGATGAAGCGGTGTCGCGTCTGGGCGAAGTCGCCGAAGGCGTGAACACCCTGAAGGTGCTCAAGGCCAAGTCCCAGGAGGTTGGCGTGTACATGCCGCTGGTCGCCGGGCTGCATGCGATTCTGTTTGAAGGACGCACGCTGGAGCAGGTGATCGGTCTACTGATGCGTGCCGAACCGAAAACCGACGTCGACTTTATTTCCACCAGCGGTTTCAACTGATTCAACAGGAAGCGAGCCATGAACGATCCGAAAACCGAAGCCAAGTACGAATCCATTCTCCTGCGGGTGCTGTGGATGATCGTCTACGTGCTGGTCTGGCAAGTGGCGCAGTTCATCCTCGGCGCCGTGGTGCTGGTGCAACTGATCTATCGTTTGATTTACGGCGCGCCGAGCGCCAGCCTGATGAATTTCGGCGACAGCCTGAGCCAGTTCCTCGCGCAGATCGGCCGCTTCGGCAGCTTTCACAGCGACCAGAAACCCTGGCCGTTTGCCGACTGGCCAACCCCGCGTGCCCCGGAAGGCGAAGCACCGCACGCCGTGCCGCCAGCGCCGCATCCGGCCCGCGATGAGGAACCCAAGCTATGAAACTCTGGGTGTTGCGTCACGGCGAGGCGGTGCCTTACGGCTCGTGCCCTGACTCCGAGCGGGCGTTGACCGAACACGGTCGCAAAGAAGCGTTGAGCAGCGCCGCGCAATTGATCGGCCAGCCACTGACGGCGATCTACGCCAGCCCTTATCTGCGCGCGCAACAGACCGCACAGATTGTCCGCGAGGCGCTGGGGTTCGAGCCGGAGATCCGCACGGTCGGCTGGCTGACGCCGGAGAGCGATCCGGACAAGGTAGCCGATCAACTGGTGTCGGTGAGCGATGTGCTGCTGGTCAGTCACAACCCGTTGGTGGGCAATCTGCTGAGCTATCTGCAGCATGGCGCCGGATATCCGCCGGAGAAGGTCGGTACGGCGGGGTTGGCCGAGCTGGAAAGCCCTGAGCTGCTGATCGGCTCGATGACCCTCAACAGTCTCAAGCACCCCTGACGCTGATTCCTTGTGGGAGCGGGCTTGCTCGCGAATGCGCTGTGTCAGTCACTGTAAATGTCACTGATAGACCGCATTCGCGAGCAAGCCCGCTCCCACAGGGCCCTCATTTTCAGTTGAAATTATTTGTTTGAATTTTCCAACCAAGCACTTGCTTGGTTGACTACGCTTGCTCCAGACCCAAAAAACAGGAGCGAGTCGCATGTCTGCCGCCTTCCGTTTGCCGCTGGATATGTTTTACGAGCGTGAGGCCCGGCACCCGCGCCAGCGTTTTCTGGTGCAGCCCATCGGTGGCGGGCAGGTCGAGACCCTGACCTGGGCCGACGTCGGTCATCAAGCGCGTTGTGCCGCGCATTGGCTGCGCGCGCGGGAATTACCGCAGGGCAGCCACATCGCGCTGATCTCGAAAAACTGCGCGCACTGGATCATTGCCGATCTGGCGATCTGGATGGCCGGGCACGTCTCGGTGCCGCTGTATCCCAACCTGACCGCCGACTCGGTGAATCAGGTGCTGACGCATTCGGAAAGTGTGCTGGCGTTCATCGGCAAGCTTGATGACTGGCCGGGCATGTCGGTCGGTGTACCGGCGGATTTGCCGACCATCAGCCTGCCGCTGCACCCGCCCGGCGAGTTCGATT
The DNA here is from genome assembly GCF_017947305.1 of Pseudomonas sp. MWU347. Classification (NCBI taxonomy): domain Bacteria; kingdom Pseudomonadati; phylum Pseudomonadota; class Gammaproteobacteria; order Pseudomonadales; family Pseudomonadaceae; genus Pseudomonas; species Pseudomonas sp. MWU347. The sequence goes on along the minus strand of NZ_JAFGZB010000010.1, from coordinate 5,748 downwards.
TTAGTTGGGATGACCTGCAAAAAAGCTCGCCGATCCAGGACAACCCGCGTCCTGCTGCCGAGCAACTGGCAACCATCATCTACACCTCCGGCACCACCGGGTTGCCCAAAGGCGTGATGCACAGTTTTGCCAATCTGGGGTTCGCCACGACTCGCGGCACGCAACTGTTCGGGCTTAACGAGCAAGACCGGCTGCTGTCGTACCTGCCGCTGTGCCATGTCGCCGAACGCATGTTCGTTGAGCTGGCCTCGATCTACACCGGGCAAACCGTGTTCTTTGCCGAAAGCCTCGACACCTTCATCACCGATCTGCAGCGGGCGCGGCCCACGGCGATGTTCGGCGTGCCGCGGATCTGGACCAAATTCCAGATGGGCGTGTACGGCAAGATTCCGGCTAAACGCCTGGATTTCCTGCTCGGCCTGCCGTTCCTTGGCAAGCGGGTCGGGCACAAGGTGCTGGCCGGCCTGGGTCTTGATGCCTTGCGCGTCGCCCTGTCCGGCGCGGCACCGGTGCCGCAGACCTTGCTCAGTTGGTATCAGAAACTCGGCCTCGATGTGATGGAGGTCTATGGCATGACCGAGAGTTGCGGCTATTCGCACATCTGCCTGCCGGGCCAATACAAACAGGGCTGGATCGGCAAACCGTGCCCGGAGGTCGAGGTGCGGATCGACGAGTCCGGCGAGGTGCAGGTGCGCAGTCAGGCGAACATGCTCGGCTATTTCAAGGAGCCGCAGAAAACCGCCGAGACCCTCACCGAGGACGGCTTCCTGCGTACCGGCGACAAGGGCGAGCAGGATGCCGAGGGGCGCTTGCGCCTGACCGGCCGGCTCAAGGAAATCTTCAAGACCAGTAAAGGCAAATACGTCGCCCCGGCGCCGATTGAAAACCGGCTGGCGGTGCACTCGCGGATCGAACAGGTCTGTGTTGTCGGCGATGGCCTGAGTGCGCCGCTGGGCTTGTGCGTGCTCTCGACGGTCAATCAGGACGAAGGGCGGGCCAGTCTGCATTCGAGCCTGGAAAAACTGCTCGAAGAGGTCAACGCCGTGCTCGACAAACACGAGCGCCTGCGCCGGCTGGTGGTGGTCAAGGACAGCTGGGCGGTGGAAAACGGTTTTCTCACGCCGACCTTGAAGATCAAGCGCAACGTCATTGAAGACACCTACGGCGCGCGGTTTGAAGAATGGAGCGCGCGCAGCGAGGCGGTGCTGTGGCAGGATTGAGTGACCACCAAAACAACAAAGGAAGCCAGCGATGAGCTTGTGGCGCACCACTCCGAACATCGAGCAGTTGAACGCAATCCAGAAAAACACCATCGGCGAAGTGCTGGATATCCGTTTCGAGTCCTTCGACGAGGAATCGCTGACGGCGAGCATGGTCATCGACCACCGCACCCACCAGCCTTACGGTCTGCTGCACGGCGGCGCCTCGGTGGTGCTGGCGGAAACCGTCGGTTCGATGGCCAGTTATCTGTGCATCGATGCCAGCAAGTTCTACTGCGTGGGGCTGGAGATCAATGCCAACCATTTGCGCGGTTTGCGCAGCGGGCGGGTGACCGCGGTGGCCAAACCGATTCACATCGGCCGCACCACGCATGTCTGGGATATCCGCCTGACCAGTGACGAGGGCAAGGCCAGTTGTGTGTCGCGGTTGACCATGGCGGTGGTTCCACTGGGCGAGCAGCCGCCCTCACCCTAACCCTCTCCCGGAGGGAGAGGGGACTGATCGGGCTGGATGTTCGAGTTGCGCCGACCTGAGCTATCGAGCCGAGTTCAGGTTTTGAAATTCATGCAGATCAGCTCCCTTTCCCCCTCGCCCCCTTGGGGGAGAGGGTTGGGGTGAGGGGGAAGCGATCTCCCTGAAACACCATCATGCTGTCCGGACTGTCATCATTCCTGGCAGTTACGGTCATTGCTCAGGGCCGCGCTCTTGCGGACAATCAGCGGCATGTTTCCGCTCATGGATAAACCTGCATGTCGCAACCGATCTTTTTCGCCCACGCCAACGGGTTTCCCTCGGGCACCTATGGCAAGTTGTTCGCGGCGCTGGCGCCCGAGTATCGGGTCGCGCATCTGGAACAGCATGCCCATGACCCGCGTTTCCCGGCGGACGACAACTGGTACAACCTGGTCGACGAACTGATCCACCATCTGCAGCAACAGGATCAGCCGGTGTGGGGCGTCGGCCATTCGTTTGGCGGTGTGTTGCACCTGCACGCGGCGTTGCGTTGCCCGGAGCTGTATCGCGGCGTGGTCATGCTCGACTCGCCGGTGCTGACTCGCACAGACCAGTGGGTGATCCGCGCGGCCAAGCGCTTCGGCTTCATCGACAAACTGACCCCGGCCGGACGTACGTTGGGGCGGCGCGAAGAGTTCGCCGATCTCGACACGGCGCGCAGCTATTTTGCCGGCAAGAGCCTGTTTCGCGGTTTCGATCCGGAATGCTTCGATGCCTATCTGCAACACGGATTGCATACGGTCGGCGGCAAGCTGCGTCTGCGCTTCGACCCGGCCACTGAAATCAGCATCTATCGCGGCGTGCCGCACACCAGTCCCGGTCGCACGCGCCAATTGCAGGTGCCGCTGGCGGTGGTGCGTGGTCACAAGAGCCGCGTGGTCATGCGTCATCACAGCCGATTCGTCGGGCGCCTGCCGCAGGGTGAAGCACTGAGCATGCCCGGCGGGCACATGTTTCCGCTGGAACGTCCGCAAGACACGGCGCGCCTGCTCAAAGAGCTGTTTACGCGCTGGGAGCGCCGCCAACAGAAGGACTGCGCATGAGCCCGACCTTCGAAGAAGTGCGCTTGAGCCTGCCGCATATCGAACTGGCCGCGCATTTGTTCGGCCCCGAGGACGGTCTGCCGGTGATTGCCCTGCATGGCTGGCTCGACAACGCCAACAGCTTTGCGCGCCTGGCGCCCAAGCTCAAAGGCCTGCGCATCATCGCGCTGGACATGGCCGGGCATGGGCATTCCGGGCATCGGCCCAACGGCGCCGGTTATGCGTTGTGGGACTATGCGCACGACGTGTTGCAGGTCGCCGAGCAATTGGGCTGGAAGCGCTTCGGCCTGCTCGGGCATTCGATGGGCGCGATCGTTTCGCTGGTGCTGGCCGGGTCGTTGCCGGAGCGCATCACTCACCTGGCGTTGATCGACGGGGTGATTCCTCCTACGGACAAAGGCGAAAATGCCGCCGAGCGCATGGGCATGGCCCTGCAAGCGCAGCTGGATCTGCGCGAAAAGCGCAAGCCGGTCTACAACACCCTCGACCGCGCTATCGAAGCACGGATGAAGGGCTTGGTGGCGGTCAGTCGCGAAGCCGCCGAACTGCTGGCGCAACGCGGTCTGATGCCGGTGCCTGGCGGTTATACCTGGCGCACCGACAATCGCCTGACCCTGCCGTCGCCGTTGCGCCTGACGCAGGAGCAGGCGATGGCTTTCGTCCAGCGCATCACTTGCCCGGCGCAACTGGTGGTCGCCGCCGACGGCATGCTGGCCAAACATCCGCAGTTGCTGGAGCGTCTACCCTTTAGCCAGGAACAGCTGGCGGGCGGGCATCATTTGCACCTGAACGATGAGTCCGGTGCCGACCTTGTCGCAGACTGTTTCAATCGCTTCTTCGCCATTCCTTGACTTGCACCGGGCAACTGTCGAGGCTGGGCGGGTTGAAATGGGAGACAAACTCGATGGATTTCTATACCGCTGCGCCCCCGACCCGCCAAGCCATGCCGATCCGATGAGCCTGACTATGCGGTCACTCAGTCTGTTGGCGCTGTGCTGTTTCAGTTCCGTTTCGTTCGCCGCCGACGTGCCCGGCAGCCAGGATTTGCAGATCGTGCCGCGTCTGGCCGATGCGCAGATCGTCGACTATCGCCCTCCTGTGGAGCTTGAGCGGATCTATCCGCTGGGCTCGATCCGCAAGATCAGCGGCCAGTTGCGCTTTGACGGCCAGGTCACGGCGCGCGGCCAGACCACTTCGGTCACCTACGAGTTGCCGCCTGAGCATTCCGCCACCGAAGCCTTCACCGCCGCCCGCGAAGCCCTGCAAAAACAGGACGCCGAGTTGCTGTTCTGGTGTCAGGCCCGTGATTGTGGCGAAAGCAGCCTGTGGGCCAATGAAGTGTTCGGCAACTCCAAGCTGTACGGTGCCGATGAGCAACAGGCCTATCTGCTGTTGCGTCTGGCCGCACCGAAGGACAACACCCTGGTCGCGCTCTACAGCATCACCCGCGGCAATCGCAAAGCCTACCTGCATGTCGAACAGTTCGAAGCGGGCGCGCCGCTGGGCGTGTTGCTGCCGACCTCGGCCACGCTGTTGCGACAGCTCAAAAGTACCGGTGAACTGGACTTTCCCAAGCTGACCGGCGATCCGGATGACACCTGGTTACGACTGATTTCCCGTGGCTTGAACCTCGACACCACCCAACGCGTGACGATTGCCGGACCCAAGGCCGAGGCCTGGCGTCAGGCGCTGATCGGTCAGGGGGTGCGGGCGGCACGGATGGAGGCGGGGAGCGCCGAAGGCTCTGGCCTGCGCATCGATCTGTTGCGGTAAGCTGCATCGGGCGTGCACGCGCGGCGTGTTCGCCTACTCTTTGACCGACTGACTTCTTCGAGACTGTACATGCTCAATAACGATCGGCTGTTGGTGCAAATCCTCCTGCTGGTGCTGTTCGGTGCCAGCCTGTGGGTGATGGCGCCGTTCTGGTCGGCGCTGTTCTGGGGCGCGGTGCTGGCGTTCGCCAGTTGGCCGCTGATGCGTCTGCTGACCCGCTGGCTCAATGGCCGCGAATCACTTGCCGCGGCCATTTTGACCCTGGGCTGGATGTTGCTGGTGGCGGCGCCACTGGTGTGGCTCGGGTTCAACCTGGCCGATCACGTGCGCGATGCCACGGCGTTCATCAAGGATGTGCAGGTCGATGGTCTGCCGGAGGCGCCGGTCTGGCTCGGCAGCGTGCCATTGGTGGGCGAGCGGCTGGTGGGGATCTGGAACAGCATTGATCAGCAGGGCGCAGCGCTGATGGTGTCGATCAAACCGTATCTGGGGCAGGTCGGTAACTGGTTGCTGGCGCGCAGTGCGCAGATCGGCGGCGGGATTCTCGAGCTGACCCTGAGCATTGTCTTTGTGTTCTTTTTCTATCGCGACGGGCCGCGCTTGGCGGCGTTTGTGCACGGTCTGCTGCAGCGCCTGATCGGTGAGCGTGCCGGGTATTACATCGAGCTGGTGGCCGGCACCGTGCAGCGGGTGGTCAACGGGGTGATCGGTACGGCGGCGGCGCAGGCGGTTCTGGCGTTGGTCGGGTTCCTGATTGCCGGGGTTCCGGGGGCGCTGGTGCTGGGGATCGTGACCTTTCTGTTGAGTCTGATTCCGATGGGGCCACCGTTGGTGTGGATTCCGGCCACGGCCTGGCTGGCCTGGAAAGGTGAATACGGGATGGCGGTGTTTCTCGGGATCTGGGGGACGTTCATCATCAGTGGCGTGGATAACGTGTTGAAGCCTTATCTGATCAGCCGCGGGGGGAATCTGCCGTTGGTGATTGTATTGCTTGGGGTGTTTGGCGGGTTGATCGCTTTTGGGTTTATCGGGTTGTTTATCGGGCCTACGTTGTTGGCGGTGGCTTATAGTTTGTTGACGGATTGGAGTAAGAGTCAGGCTCGGGTTTAGGTTGGACTTGGCGGCCTTAGGGCCGACCAGGTTCCTGGGAGGGTGGGTGAATATCCGTTTTTTTGGGTGTTGCGGCTGGCGGTTTCGC